>CAYZBB010000036.1:0-42440 GCA_964476495.1 uncultured Actinomycetes bacterium
CCCAACCAGCACACCCAACCCAACCCCCTCACCCGGCCCCAGCCCTACCCCCCAACCCATCCCCACCCGGACGGCGCCCCTATTCCGGGCAGCGGCGATGCGGCCATCGCCGCCGCCGAAAGACGCGCCGACGCCACCAGAAGCCTGGATATCGCGGATGTGCCACCCCTGCCCGTGCCGGCCGATACGGCCAACGTGCGCGCACGCCCCGGACTGCACGCGGACTGCCTGGCACTGCTGCCGCTGGTCGGCGTCTGGCGGGGAAGCGGACGGTACGGCAACGAACCGGGTGAGCAGGCTCCGCAGTTCGGTCAGCAGATCGTCATCTCCCACGACGGGCGACCGTTCCTGCGGTACGAGTCGATCAGTTGGCTCCTGCAGCCCGACGGTTCGGTGAAGGGAGCTGGCAGCCGCGAGGTCGGCTTCTTCCGGCCGCAGCCGGACGGGTCGATCGAACTGATGGTGGCGCACTCCGAGGGCCGGATCGAGCTGTTCTACGGCCGGCAGCGCTCGGCGGCCGCCTGGGCGTTGTCGACCGATGCGGCGTTACGCACGCCGACGGCGCCGCCTGTGGTGGGCGCCACCCGGCTGGTCGGCATCACCCCCGACGGCAAGCTCGCCTACGTCGAGGAACGCGCGCACACCGACCTCGAACTGGCGCCGCACTCGTCAGCGGCGCTTGACCGCATCGCCGGCTGACAGTCCCGGCCGATCAACGGTGAGCGCCGCCAGTGCGCCCACACCGTTCGCTCAGCCGCCGGAACGCGGTCACGGTGTGCGGTGAGCGTCCCGGTACCGGGCCACTTCCAGGAGCTCGTCGAACGGCTCGCACGGGACGCAGGCGCCCAGCACAGCGGTGCCGTCATTGCTGCCGGACAGCACCGTCCGGCTGTCGGCTGCCCAGTCCACCGACGACACCACCGACCCTTGCCGGTGCAGTAGGGCGATCTGCTGCGGGTCCTCCGGGTTCCAGTCCCAGACCGGCACGTCACCGTTAGCGGTACCGATCGCAAGCAGCCGGCCGTCCGGGCTGAACCGAGCGTATCCGATGCTGCTCTGCGGGCCCTCGAACGCGCTGACGAGCTCGCCGTCGGCGACCCGGTACACCCGCACCTGGTGATCGACCCCGACGGTCACCACGTACTGCCCGTCAGCTGACACGTCGATGACCGCCACCGAAAGGTCGCCCGGATACTGGATGGTGCGGACCGGTGCCTGCTCGCCCGGTCGCCAGAAGGCGACCTCCCCCCGGCTGCCCGCCGTCACCGTGATGTCGCTCCCGGGGACGGTGGCGACCATGTTGATCCGCCGGTCGAAGTGCTCCTCACCCATCGTGGACAGGATGTTCCCGGCGCCGACGGCCCAGGTGACGAGCTGGTTGGAGGACGTGCCCGCGCTCACTCTGGTGCCGTCGGAGCTGATCGCGAGATCGGAGCTGATCGTCACCGGACGCGCGACATCATCGTTCGGCAGCGGGTCCAGCGGGCGTGGATCGGAACCGTCGCCGAACCGCCAGATCACCGGAGCCGCGGCTTGGTGGGTCACCGCGGCGACCTGCTCACCGTCCGGCAGGAAGTCGACGAAGCGCAGCAGGTGGTTGTTGTCGACCACGGGGACCCTCGCCGGCCCGTACTGCAGCGAGCCGTCCGCGGCCGACCACACGCGGAGCGCGCCGATCTCGGAGGCGGTGGCGATGCGCGAGCCGTCCGGGCTCAGCGCGTTGCTCCACACCCATCCCTCCTGGTCGACGTCGATCGCGGTGGGGATCTCCCAGGTCCGCACCTTGCCGTCGGTGCCGCCGCTGACCAGCCGATGCCGGTCGCCTGGAAGGAAGTGCACGACGGCGACGGGCCCGGCGTGCCCAAGCAGTTCGGCGGTCGGCGCAAGGACCGGGTGAGTGGCCGACCAGACCAGTACCCGCCCGTCGGCGCCGGAGGTGACCAGCCACCGGCCGTCGTCGCTGATGTCGGCCCCGTAGACCCAGTCGGGCTGGATGGGAACGGAGTTCCACGCCCGCTGGCCGGCATCGTCGGCCGGTTGGATGACGGTCGCGGTCTGGTCGGCTGTGACCACCACCAATCCGTGCTTAACGATCACCGACGACGGAACCCGGATGGGCGGGCCTGCGAAGGTCGGCTCGGTGCCGGCTTGCCAGTCCCAGAACGCGAGCCGGTACAACCCGGCCTGGTCGTCGAACACCGGGTACGTCACCGTGTCGCCGTCGTCGCTGAAACCGATGGCGACGAGGTAGTTGGGCCCCGAGGGCAGGCTGGCCAACTCGCTGCGGCTCTCCACGTCCCACACCCTCGTCCGGAAGGTGCGGGCATCTGTGACACCGGCCGTGACGATGCGTCGCCCGTCGTCGCTGAACGCCACCGCGACGGAGCCAGTGTCCGCCTCGTCCAACGCACTGGCAGCGTCGGACCGTGGGTTCCAGAGCACCACCGGCTGGCCGAACTGAGCCACCGCGAGCAGCTGCTCGCCGCCGAGCGAATGCCACGCCATGGTGCCGTAGCCGACGCCGGCAGCCGTGCGACCCGTACGCCGGGCGAGTTCGACGCCTGCCTGCACGTCGTACACCACCGCCGTGCGCAGCTGGTCGAGGGTAGCCACCATGGAGCCGTCCGGACTGAAGCTCACCGCGTTGACCGCGACCGGCGCGGTCGCTTCAGCCGGCCGCGACGGCGTGAGTTCGGTGCGCGGCACGCCGGTGAGACCATCGCGGATTTCTACATTGCCGTCGATCGTTGCCACCGCGAGGAGCGAACCGTCGGGTGAGTATTCGGTCGCGGTCACTTCGCCCCGGCCGGGATCGAGCAGCAGACGGTTGTGGTCACGTTCGAGGGCCAGGCCCACCGCGATGCGGGCGAGTCCCGCGTGGGTGTCCTCGATGCCGGACGTGTCCAGCACGGCCAGGGCGGTGCGCAAGCTCTTGGCCGGGTCGATCGTCAGCTCGGACTTCGCCAGCGCCAGCTGTGCATCGACCTCGGCGTTGCGCTGCGTCCGCGCCTGGTTGCGGACAGACACCACTGCGACGGACACGACAACGGCGGCGACCACCAATAGCGCGAACACGACAAGCACGAAGCGCCGCCGCCGGCGGCGGCGCGCGCGCAGCTGCAGTGCCTGTTCGTCCGCGGCCCGCTGGGTCTCCCGCACCGCGGCCAGCCGCTCCTGCTCGGCGATGAACCGTCGCCGCCAGTCCAGGATCGCTGGCGCCATGACGTCGTGGAAGATCTCGTAGCGCTCCGGACCTGGCCGGTCCATCGGCGCCGGCACCGGGCGCAGCACACGCTCCCGACCGGAGGAAAGCCGTTCCATCACCTGTTCCAGCAGCGCGACGTCCGCCACGTCCTCCACGTCGGCGAGGTCGGCGGCGGTGTGCGCGAACTTCGTGCCCGAGGGGGTCACCAGGTGCCGGAACACCTGGGCAGCCAGTTGCTGCTGATCAGGGGTCAGGTCGGCCATGACCCGGTCCAGGTGCGTGCGCACGATCTCCTGGCAGCCGCCGAGCTCGGTCAGGGTGGATGCCCGCAGCACCCGCGAGCCGCGGACCTCCACCTCCTCGATCCACAGCCGATTCAGCACGAGCTGCAGGAACGCCGTTTCGATGGCGTGCGCCGAGCCGTCCACCCCGCCCTTGCCACCCTCGGCAACGGTGACCCGGCCGGTCCGCAGCTCGACCAGCAGCTGGTCCACCAGTGCGGGCTCCAACGACACCCGCTCCGACGGCTGCACGGTGCGGTTGAACCGGAGAATCGGCGCCTCGATCGCCTCCCGCGCGGCCCGGTCGTCGAGGTGGTCCAGCCGCAGATAGTTGTCGAAGATGCCGGGGATGTAGCGGGCGAAGCGGTCGAGCCTGGCCAGCGCGTCTTCGCGGAGACCGAGCAGCACGGACACTCGCCGTCCAGGCAGTGCCACGATCCGGCCGAGTTCCGCGGCGAACTCCTCCCCTCGGGAGCCGCCCTGATACTGGGCCTCTTCCTCGAACTGGTCGAGGATCAGGTAGATGTCGGTGTCGAGCCGGCGGGACACCTCGTCGAGCAGCTCGGCGGTCAGTCCGGGCCGGCCCGAGAAGAGCGCGTCCCGGTCGGGCCCCGGCGCGATGGCCCCCGACAGTGCTGTGGCGAGGTCACGCAGCGGGTCGTCGCGCCAGTCGGAGAAGTACACCGCCAGCGTGCGTTCGGCGGCCATGAACCCGTAGCTGCTGTCCGAAAGCGATCGCAGCTCGCGCAGGACGCCGGCCTGCAGCAGCGAACTCTTGCCAACCCCGCTCGGGCCGTACAGCACGGTCAGGCGGTTCGCCATCGCGTTGGCGACGACGATGTCACGCTCGGCGTCCCGCCCGAAGAAGTAGTCGCCGTCGTCCTCGGTGTAGGGGCGCAGCCCCTGGTATGGGCAGTCGCGCACGTCCCCGGCTTCGGCGCCGTGCAGCGGCAGAGTCGTGCTGGTCATCTCGAGAGCACCCGTGCCACCCGGCGGTCGATCGCCGCATCCAGCGCGCCCGTGTACTCGGCGAGCCGGGCATCGACGAGTTCGACGTTCTGCCGGATCCAAGCCATTTCGTCGATCCGGTCCGGCTTCGGCTGCACGGCCCACGACTTATAGCCGAGCGGGGCGTCGCTCCACACCCGCTGCAGGATCACCCGGAGGTTCCAGTCGCGGAGGCTGTAGCCGAGAAACAGGAAGTGGCTCTTCACCATCCGGCCCATGATGTTCACCGGGATCAGCTGGCTGATCTCGGTCCGGCTGAGGTAGCTGATGTAGTGGTTCTCGGTGATCACGAAGCTGTCGGCGGCGCCGGTCCGGTCAACCGCCCCGTGGATCTTGGCGATGATCGGGCGCTCGTCACCGCGTAGCGCTCCGTACTCCTTGGGCACCGCGATGACCGTGTCGCTGCCGTCCGGACGCACGTGCAGAAAGCGGCCCTGGTCGGGCCCCTCGGCGATGTAGGTGATCAGGTCGAACGGCTCGTCCGCCTGGTGGAACGCACGTTCCAGCCCGTCGTCGTAGTTCGTCGTGACGTAGAGCGGGTACACCCGGCGCTCCGTGGGCTGGACCTGCCGGATGCGCGCCGGCAGCGACGCTAGCAGCCGATGCGCGGCCGTGAGCTTGTAGTCGGCATCGAACACGTCGTGCAGCGTCTCGTAGATCCGACCCAGGCCGAGCTCGATGTCCAGGTGTTGCGACACCCGCAGGAGATCGCGGGGATCCGTGCCGTCGTAGTCCAGCTCGCCGGCGAGAAACTCGGCCAGCTCCCGGCTGTCCGGCAGGTATCGCCCCCGTGACCAGTGCTCCTCCGCCGGGCGTTCCGCGAGGTTGACGCCGGCCCCCAGGAAAGGCACGACCTTGCCGGCCACGAGTGACGCAGCGACCGTGTCGAAGTGGGACGAGTCAGCCAACGTCAGCACGGTCGGCCCCTCGTTCGGTCCGGGATGTCGACGGCAATCGCCTACGCATGGTCTTGGAGACCCGGTGACCGTCCGGATCGAGCAGCTCGACCAGTCCCAGGAGGCCGTGCTGCACCCTGACGATGCGCGCCTGACAGCCGGCGGGGAGGCCCACGAGAACCTGCAGATCGGCCCGCGGGCAGCGGAACCAGCGCTCGAAGGTCGGGTCGTCCCGGTTGGCGACGAAGTCGGCGTACCCGATGCAGTCCCACCGCGGCGCGTCCGGGGTCGCGACGGGCGAGCCGACCATCATCACCTCACCGAGCGCGCGCTGCTCGCCACGGAAGATGCGCAAGGGACCGGCGTTGTCGGAGCTGTCGGCGAACCGGTCGCGAATCTCTTCCAGCTGGTCGGCGATCACCCGGTTGCGGTGCTGGTTTCGTGGGTCGACGAATTGCGACTCGCGACGCAGGATCTCCACCCAGCACAGGTACTGCCCGATCAGGTACAGCGTATGTTCGACGGCGTATTGCCGTTCCTCATCGGTGTTGGCCGGCCCGGCGAACCTGTCGAGGAAATTCTGTTGCACGATGTTGTAGATGCGGGACTGCAGATTGAATGAGGCTTGGAGCAACGGTTCGCGAAACCGCTTCGCGATTCCCTCCTCACGCCAGTGCCGTTCCGCCCGCACGTGTCTCCTGGTGTACTCCGCATTCACCAGGACGGCAGCGAACGCGGCGATTGCCGAGATCAGCGACACCCACGCCGTCCAGTCCACGATCCCCCCTCGGCCTCGGGCAGGCAGTCTGAGGGGACAAGTATGCACGTGACCGGGTTGGGTGAATAAGTCCTGTTTGTTGTTCTGTTATCGGCGTGGGTGCTGGGCAGGTTTCCTGGTCGCAGAATGTCGCGCTGTGTGGTGAGGAGTGGACGGAGGGTGATTTCCGGCCCCTGCTTGCCGGGCCCTCACGCATTCAGATCATGCCGGACCCGCGTTTCGCCGCCGCAGCATTGACGACCTGCTGCGGCGGCTGGTTCGGCGCCTTCGTCGCGCTCATCACGAACCCGTTCCGGCGCGCAGGCTGAACGGCGGATAGCGGTCGGTGACCAACATGGTGGCGTAGGCCTGCACCCGCAGGGCCCACCTGATCACGCCGACCACGTACTCGAACAATGGCCGGGGGTAGCGGCCGGTGAACAGGATCGCGAACCAGGCAATGACCACCGCGACGAACGCCCCGATGCCCAACACCGCCAGCACCACCAGGTGCGGGATGGCCAGGAACCACTTGACGAGGGGCAGCCAGCGGTTGAGCTCGGTGCGGGAATCCGGGTAGTCCAGGTCGAGATGGACGGACTGCTCGTCGACGGTGGACGGGTAGCGGTCGGTCAGCAGGAGCGCGTAGGCACCGATCCGGGCGAGGAACCGGTTGAGCTGCAGCGCGAAGTCGAACCACCAGCGGGGGTAGCGCTGCCGGAAGACGATCATCAACAGCGTCGCCAGGAACAGGCCGCCGGCGATCCCGCCGCCGGTCCGGCTGACCTGGGTGATCACCTGCCCCGACTCGCTGATCACCGTCACCGAAGCGGCCGCGGTCGACGACAGCGCGGCCGAGACGATGGCGATGGGGATGATCAGGAACATCCGGAATGCGGTCGACCCCCGATCGAGGGACGCCGGGTAGTCGACTTCCAGCCGGGCGGCGTAGGTGTGTTCCTGGACGGTCATCGGGACTTGTTGGACGGTCATCGGACTCTCCCACTGCGTGGCTGCTTCAAGCATGGTCGAGCCGCCCCGCCGCGGGCATGAGTCGAAGTCCGTGCGTATCCGGGACCATCGGCCTGGGTCGGACGGCCATCGGACATCGGCGACATCGGTTCGGTGGTGTGATGATCGATCCGTGACGGATGCGACGGCGCGGGCTTCCCGGCGGGCAGTGCGGAGGCTGAAGGAACCGATGCGACTGGTCAGTCCGGAGGCGGAGAATCTGCTGCTCGCGGGCTGGTTCGACGATCGACTGCGGGCGCTGGCCCGCGACCTGCACCTGGACCCCGCGCAGGTGCGTGCCGAGGCCACCGGTTACCTGCGGGAGATGGCGTCCACCCACGACCCCCGACCGACGAACGCGTGGCGCGCCTTCGGCCGGTGGTTCCTGCGGGCCTACGACGTCTATGTCGACGACGACCAGGTCGAGCGGCTACGTGCGCTGGACCGGCAATCGTCGCTGGCATTCGCGTTCGCCCACCGCTCCTACCTGGACGGATTCGTCGTGCCGGAGGTGATCGCCGCGAACCGGTTGACCCCCGTGTACACGTTGGGCGGCTCCAACCTGAACCTGTTCCCGTTCGGCCAATGGGCCAGCCGCTCCGGGGTCGTTTTCATCCGGCGCAACATCCGGGAACTCCCGGTCTACCGGCTCACGCTGCGGTCGTACATCGCCGAGCTGGTGCGCAGCCGCGGGAACCTCGCGTGGTCGATCGAGGGTGGGCGCACCCGCACCGGCAAGCTGCGGCCGCCCACGTTCGGCATTCTGAAGTACCTGGTCGACGGGCTCGAAGAGGCGACGCGGACCGATGACGCGGCGGTGCAGGGCGGCCTTGACACGCCGGACATCCAACTGGTCGGCGTCTCCATCGTGTACGACCAGCTGCACGAGGTCTCGCTGATGACCAAGGAGGCACGCGGCGCCGGCAAGCGGCCGGAGAACCTGCGCTGGCTGGTGCACCTGGCCCGGCAGCAGCAGCGGCGATTGGGCCGTGCCTACGTCGATTTCGGCGAGCCGATCCCGCTCAAGGAGCGGCTGGCCGAGCTTCATGCGGATCCGGCCACCGGCGAGCATGCGGTGGAGCGCATCGCACTGGACGTCATGCACCGGATCAACCGGGCCACCCCGGTCACCGCGACCGCGGTGGTCAGCCTCGCCCTGCTCGGGGCCGACCGCGCGCTGACCCTGGACCAGGTGCTGTCCACCATCGGACCCGGTGCCCGCTACCTCGCCGGGCAGGACTGGGCCGTTGCCGGAGCACTGGACCTGACCGACCGGTCAACCATTCGCCGGACACTGCAGGAGATGGTGGCCTCCGGCCTCGTTTCCGTGTTCGACGAGGGATCCGAGCCGGTGTGGCAGATCGCGCCGGGCAAGCATCTGGTCGCCGCGTTCTACCGGAACACCATCATCCACGCCCTCATCCAGCGAGCCATCACCGAGCTGGCGCTGCAGGCAGTCGCCGAGAACGCCGACACGAACGTCTTCGACGAGGCCCGGCGGCTGCGGACCCTGCTGAAGTTCGAGTTCTACTTTCCCTCAAGCGCACAGTTCGGGGACGAGGTCCTCGCCGAGCTGCGACAGATCGGCGCACCCGCCGTCGACCAGACCTGGCGGTGCGACCCGGCGCAGGCCGCCGACCTGCTCGGCAAGACGGACCTGCTGGTCGCGCACCTGGTGCTGCGTCCGTTCCTGGACGCATACCTCGTGGTCGCCGATCGGCTCGCGGCCGAACCACCCGATCCACGGCCCGTCGACGAGAACCGGTTGCTGACCGACTGCCTGGCGGTCGGCCAGCAATGGCAGCTGCAGCATCGGATCACCAGCGCCGAGTCGGTGTCGCTGGAGCTGTTCCGCACGGCACTGCGGGTGGCCGGCAAGCGGGGGTTGCTGGTCGGAAACGCGGACGCGGCGGCCCGTCGGGAGTTCACCGCCGAGGTGGCCGCCGACGTCCGCCGCGCCGACGCCATCGCAGAACTCGCCCGGCGGGGATGACCCGATGAACGAGACCCGCATAGTCGACGACGTCATCGAGGCCGTGCTGGCCGGCCCGGCCGGCCCGCACATCGGGGCCTTCTTCGATCTCGACGGCACCCTGGTCGAGGGGTATACGGCCAACACCTTCTTCACCGACAGCATCCGACGGCGGGAGATCGCACCCGGTGATGTCGCCCGTTCGCTGCTGTCCGCGATCGACGGCAAGTTCGGCGGTGATCCGACCGCCATCGGACGGCACGCGGTGGCCGCGATGGCCGGCCGCGACGCGGACACGATCATGGAGCTGGGCGAGCGGCTGTTCACGCAGAAGATCGCCGCGTCCGTCCGGCCGCAGGCCCGCGAGCTGGTCCGTGCGCACCAGCGACGCAAGCACACGGTGGCCGTGGCTTCGGCCGCCACCCGATTCCAGATCGAGCCGCTCGCAAGGGATCTGGGCATCACGAACATCCTGTGCACCGAGGTCGAGGTGGTCGACGGGGTGATCACCGGTGAGCTGGCCGGGCCAATGCTCTGGGGTGAGCCGAAGGGCGCGGCCGTCCGCGCGTTCGCCCGCGAACACGGCGTCGACCTCACGATCAGCTACGCCTACGGCAACGGGGACGAGGACGTGCCCTTCCTCGCCTCGGTGGGCCGGCCGCACGCGCTCAACCCCCACGCCGGTCTGGCCGTCGCGGCCAGGTCCTACGGCTGGCCCGTCGTGAACCTGCAGGAGCCGCGCGGCGGCGGGCTGCGAGCGCTGGCCGGTACCGCCGCCGCGCTCGGCGGGTTCAATGTGGGCATGGTGCTCGGGGCGGCGGCCGGACTGCTGACCGGCAATGCCCGCGTCGGCCGGAACATCGGTGTCCCGCTGGCATGCGACCTCGGCCTGGCACTGGCCGGGGTGACGCTGGAGGTCGTCGGCGAGCAGAACCTGTGGGCCGCCCGGCCGGCGGTGTTCGTCGCCAATCACCAGAGTTCGCTGGACGCCCCGCTGATGGGCACTCTGCTGCGACGGGACTTCACCGGGGTGGCCAAGAAGGAGGCCCGATTCGACCCGCGGATGGCCGTCGCCGGGCTGTTCGTCGACCCGGCCTACATCGACCGGTCGCATCCCGACTCGGCCAAGCGGGATCTGGCCGCGCTGGTCGACCGGATCAGGGCCGGCACTTCGGTGGTGATCATGCCGGAAGGAACCAGGTCCCCCACCCCGGCGGTCCTGCCGTTCAAGAAGGGCGCCTTCCACCTGGCCATGCAGGCAGGCGCTCCGATCGTGCCCATCGTGATCCGCAACGCCGGCGAGCTGATGTGGCGCGGCTCCAAGCTGCTGCACTCCGGCACGCTCCAGGTTGCGGTGCTGGAGGCGATCCCCACCGACGGCTGGACCCCGGAGTCGATCGACGACCACTGCCGCGAGGTCCGGGACAGGTTCATCGCCACCCTCGCCGACTGGCCGGAGGCGGCCTGATGACACCCGACACCGCAAGCGATAGGCCGGCCGCGTCCGCCACCGCGCCGCCCGGCGCCGACGAGCTGAACCGGCAGGCCTGGGCCGCTGCCGGGAAGTGGGGCCTGGACGGTTCGATGACCGAACTCGAGACGCTGATGTGGCGTTCCGAGCGGCACCCGGAGCTGTCGTCGACGATCGTCGCGGTCATGTTGCTGGACACCGTCCCGGACTGGGACAGGCTGTGGGCGGCGCACGAGTGGGCGGTCGGCCTGATCCGCCGCACCAGGGAGCGGGTCCTGGAGCCGGTCGTGCCGGTCGGTCCGCCGGTCTGGGTGCAGGACGACTCGTTCGAGCTCTCCGACCACCTGCGCCGGACCCGGTTGGACGGCGGCGATGATCTGCCGACCCTGCTGGCCTACACCGAGCGGTTCGCGCTTGCCGCGTTCGACCGGCGGCGGCCGCTGTGGGAGGCCGTGCTGGTGGATGGCCTGGCCGGCAACAGGGCGGCCTACCTGCTCAAGCTGCACCACTCGGTCACCGACGGCCTGGGTGGCATCCAGCTGCTGTCGCTCGTGCAGAGCCGCACCCGCGAGCACACACCGGACAAACCGACGTCGCCGGCCCCGCCCCGCCCGGCCGCCAACCCGGTTCTGCTTGCAGCGCGCCAACTTCTCGCCCGCGCGGGTCAGGCGCCCGAGCTGCTGTGGGACTCGTTGCGGGCCGGCGGCAGCGCCCTTGCGGACCCCGTCCGCGTGGGTGAGGAGGCGATCCGGTTCACCGCGTCGTTGCGCCGGATGATGCCTCCGCCTCCCGCGCCGCCGTCACCGCTGCTGCGCGGGCGCAAGGGACGCAACTGGCGCTTCGCCGTCCTCGAGTGTGAGTTCGGGCGGCTGCGCGCGGCCGCCAAGGCGGCCGGCGGGTCGGTCAACGACGCCTACATCGCCGCCCTCCTCGGCGGGCTGCGGCGGTACCACGAACGGCACGGAACGCCGATCGAAAGCCTGCCGATGGCCATGCCGGTGTCGCTGCGGCGGGGCGACGACCCGATGGGCGGCAACAAGTTCGCCGGAGCATTGCTGGCCGGGCCTGTCGACGTGAGCGACCCGGTGGAGCGGATCGCAATCATCCGGGGCACGGTGCTGACCCTGCGCACCGAGCCGGCGCTGGACTCGTTCGGACTGTTCGCGCCGATCGTGAACCTGCTCCCGTCCGCAGTCGGTGCCGCGGCCTGGCGGCTGGGCTCGACCGCCGACATGTCCGCCTCCAACGTGCCCGGGCTTCCGTTCGCCAGCTACCTGGCCGGGGCGCAGGTCGAACGCGTCTTCGCCTTCGGACCGCTGCCAGGTGTCGCCATCATGGTCGCCATGACGACCCATGCCGGCACCTGTTGCATCGGGTTCAACGTCGACGGCGATGCCGTCGAGGACCTGTCGGTGCTCATGGAATGCTTTGCCGAGGGCTTGGAGGAGGTGCTGGCGGTCGCCGGCGCGTGATCAGCGACTGTTATCGCCAGGCCCGGCCGTCTCCCATTCCTGGGCCCACGCGCGCCACCGCTGCCGGTCCAGTCGCAGCCGAACCAGCCACCAGGCGGCCGCGAGCAGCAGGCCGAACGAGATCCAACCGAACACCACCATCAGCACTGCCTGGACCCCGACCTCGGACGCCTTCATCGGCATCGGCACCACCTGACCGGTCCGGTCCAACCAGATGGTGACGTGGTCGCCGGCCCGGGCGCCGGGTGCCACCTCGATGGATCCGGTGGCCGCCTCGCCGTCCCGCCCCACCCACGTCGCCTCGGCGGTCACTCCCAAACCGGCCGAGCCTGCCGTTGTGAGCACGAAGCCGGCGTCCTTGACCAGCACCGCGTCCACCTGAACCGACGAGCGCTGCTCGTCGACCACCCGATCCCGCAGGTCGGCCGAGTAGACCGAACCGATGACGGCGAGCAGTGGGAGCGAGAGCATCCAGAGCACGAGCACGGACCACGTGAGCATTGCCTCGGCCCGATCGACATCGCGGGCCAGCGGGCTGCGCCAGGCCCGCAGGGCGAACAGCCGGGAACGACCGGCGGCAGGTGGCTTCATAGCACGCTCCGCAATGACACGACTCTCGACATCCACGGTACGGCGACCGGCAGGGTGCCTTGCCGGTCTCATCGTGGCCGGGGCACCGCGACGCCGGTGAGAGTCCAAGGGCCCGAACATGGCCCTCGGGTGCGCTCCTTCACCGACGCCCGGTGCTGTGTTTGCGGATGTGCTGCCGGCCGGGTCAGACTGCGAAGGTGTGGCCGATGGCCATGACACCGTCCGGGTCGTAGCGACGGATGGTGTGACGCAGCCTTGCCCGGGTCCACTCGTCGTACGCGTTCGGGAGTTCCGCCGCGTCGGAGGTGAAGTTGGGCAGCCGGTGCGTGCCGAACCACGGGGCCATCGCGTCCACCACCTGCTGCCCGTGCTCGACCGCCCCGGGCACCATCGGGATGCCCACCACCAGCAGGGAGTAGGCGGCATCCCTTGCACAGAAGGAGCTCTCGTGCGCGCCGGGCCGGGCCGTCGCGCCACCCATCTGCCGGACCTCGACCAGCACCTGCGGCGAGCCCGATCCCGGGCCCGCGACGCGCAACAGCTCCTGCGCGGCCTGCGCCGGGAAATCCCGCAGCACCATCGCGGATTCGTGCGCCGGGAGCGGGTCGACCGGATCGGTATGAACCGAATCGACGGCCGTGTAGGGCTTCTCGGCCACGTCGTCGAGCAGCACCGGTGCGGCGGCCCGCATCGCGGCGAACCACCGCTCGCCCTCGGCGGCATCGCCCGTCCACAGGTAGCGAATGGACAGGGTGAGCTTGTCGGCCAGCATCGGCGGCACGCCGGGCATGTCCGGCAGCTGGAACAGTCCGAACGACGTGGTCGCCGCATCCGGCAGGTCCACGATCCAGTCCCGCCATGCCTCGATCACGGCGGCCGCATACTGGCCGTCGAACCACAGTGAGCCGCCGTAGAACCGGGGCTGGTGCACCAGGTCGAACTCGACGGCGGTGACGATGCCCAGCGCGCCCTTGCCACCGCGGAGGGCGAAGAACAGGTCGGCGTGCTCGTCAGGCGTCGCCCGGCGCAGCTCCCCATCGCCGGTGACGACCTCGATCGCCCGGACCCGATCGGACGCCAGCCCGTACGTGCGAGCCATCGGGCCGAGGCCGCCGCCAGTGGTGTAGCCGACGACGCCCACGTCGGTGACCGAGCCGGACAGCGGGGCCAGGCCGTACGGTGCGGCCGCCTCGACGACACGGAGCCACTTGACCCCGGCACCCACCCGCGCCCAGCCCTCCGGGTGCACCGTGCACTCGTCCAGACCCTTGGTGTTCACCAGGATCTCGCCCACGAACGCGCTGATCGCGCCGTGCCCGGTGGCCTGCGGGGTGACCTCCAGGCCGTACTCGCGGGCGAAACGAACCGCCTCGACCACGTCCTGCGCGGTCTGCGCGGCGACGACGGCGTCGGGCCGGACCTCGATGGCCAGGTTCCAGGGGGTGACCAGGGCCTCGTACTCGGGCTCGCCGGCAACGACGACGGTACCGGCGGTGCGGGCACGCAGGTCCTGGTACGGGGTCGCCGGCACATCTGGGGCGAAAAGGGAATCGGCGGCGGTCATGTCGGTCTGTCCTCCGTTGCTCGGGGCGGCATCTGGTTGCTTCGAACGTGATGCACACACCGTCGGCCCGGGTCCTTGAACTGCCCTTGATGCTGGCCTGACCTGGCCGGGCGGTCGGGCTTGAGCACCGCTTGCGACCCGGGGTCAGCTTCGCCGTTCTCCGCGGCGGTTTCGTGCCACTTCTGCTGATCGCGGCACGGGTTCGCGCCACTTCTTTGCATGGCTCGCGCCACCGTTGTGCGGTTCGCGCCCGGAGTGACCGGCGCGAACCGCACATTCCCGGCGCGAAGCAGGTAAGCAGCAGCCGCTCTGGTCAGCCGGAGGCAGGTTCGATCAGCGCGAGGCGGTGTGCGGCAGCACGAACAGCCCATCCGGATCGGCCGCAGCACGCACGCGAGCCAGCCGATCCCAGTGCGCCCCGGGAACGGCGCGGCGTTCGTCGACCCGGTCGTCGATCATCGACAGGTACAGCGATCCACTGCCCCAGGGCTGCACCGCGTCGCGGACCCGGTCGGCGTCCGCCCGTTGCGCCGCCCACCCTCCCGCCCGACCCGACGTGCCGATGGTCAGCACCAGGAAGGCGCCGTCGATCCGGTCCAGCGCCCCCGGCCGGGGCGACGACCGGCCCAGAGCCCCGCCCAGCTGCCGCACCTCGACGAACATCAGCCGCGAACCCGATCCCGGGCCGGCCGCGTCGACGAGCGCCTGCACCGCCTCGGTCGGCAGGTCCGACACCAGGGTGCTGCTCGCATGGGTCGACATCGGCTCCTCGGGTTCAAGGTGCAGCCGGGCGAGAGTGGATGCCGGACGGACCGCAAAGGTGTCCAGCTCGGGCCGCAACGCGCGCAGCGGTGCCAGGATCTCGGCCCCCGTCGCCTCGTCCGCGGACACCGCCCCGTCGATGACCAGGACGCTGCGACCGCGGACCGCCTCGGGCAGCCAAGGCACGTCCGGCGCCTCGACCAGCCGCAGGATGCTGGTGATCTCCTCGGGAGCGCGGGACGCCCACCCGGCCCAGGCTTCGGCGACCCGGGACGCGTGCCGCCAGTCCCAGACCAGCATTCCCGAGTACGGGCTGGCGATCGGCAGCAGGTCGAACTCCATCGCCGTCACCACGCCGAATCCGCCACCGCCACCGCGCGCCGCCCAGAGCAGGTCGCTGTTCTCCCGGTCGGTCGCCCGCACGATCGATCCGTCGGCGAGCACCACCTCCACCGCGGTCACCGCACCGCTCTGCAGGCCGTGTGCCCGGCCGTACCAGCTGATGCCGCCGCCCAGTGACGATCCGACGACGCCCACGCCGGGGCTGGACATGTGCCGGCAGGCCAGCCTGGCCGCCCCTGCCCGGTTGACGACGTCGCCCCACAGCACACCGGCACCGACCCGTGCGGTGCGGTTGGCCGCGTCGATGCGCACCTCGGTCATCGCGGATGTGCGCAGCAGGACCGCGTCCCCGAGCTGACCGGACAGCGGCGGCGCGCCGTGCCCCGTGCCCTGCGGAGCGACCCGCAGGCCGGCCGCTCGCGCGGCGCGGACGAGTTCGGCGACCTCGTCGGGGAACGCCGGGTAGGCCACCGCCGCCGGATGGTCGTCGGTGCGCAGGTTCCAGGGGCGCCGGGCATCGTCGTACTGTGGGTCACCCGGCAGGTACACCGCGCCACCGCAGAGCCGGCGCAGGCCGGTCAGTGCCGCATCGCGGGTGGATGCGGTCGGCGGTGGAGTCACCTCGGGTCCTTTCGATGACCGTTCAACAATCTCGTGAATAGGGTCGCCCGCCGGCCTTGAGTCTGACTTGAGCGGGTCATTCCCCCACCCTGGCCTTCGCCTCGGCGCTGATCAGCACCTCGTGCACGACGCCCGGTGTCAGGAACAGCCGCTGGGCCACCTGGTGCACGTCCAATCCGGCGTCGGTCAGGTCGAGGACCTGACGTTCGCGGTCGGTCATCCGGATCCTCGCCTCCCGGTCGCCGTCGGCCCGCTCACCGCGTTCCACCAGGGCCGCCAGCGCCGCATCCACCACCAGCGGGGAACCGCACTCGAGCGCCGCGTGCACCACCGCTCGCAGCAGGCCCACCGCCTCCACCCGGTCCACCTCCGGATGCCGGGCGAGGGCCAACCTGGCCCTTGCCAGGCTCAGCGAGGCATCGGTCGCGGTCAGGACGTCGACCGCCTCCCGCAGCAGCGGCAATCCGTCCGCACCGCGAAGCTCACCCATCAGCACGAGACCGTCACCCAACCAGGACGGTGCCCCCCACCGGCGGAGGAGCGTGACGTGCTCGACCGCGATCGCCAGCGCCTGATCGATGTGTCCGAGCGCGGCATGCGCGCGGGCCGCCGGCTCGCGCCAGTTGTCCCACGCGGGGTTATCGATGTCGAAGTCCCCGGTCTGCGCCTGCAGCGCGGCCAGTGCAGCCTCCGGGCGCCCCTGCGCCAGGTACAGCTGCGCGGTGACCAGC
This sequence comes from uncultured Actinomycetes bacterium, assembly GCA_964476495.1. GTDB lineage: Bacteria > Actinomycetota > Actinomycetes > Mycobacteriales > Nakamurellaceae > Nakamurella. Next base: position 16,685 of record CAYZBB010000036.1, read on the forward strand.
CGCATCACCCGGGCGCCGTCGCCGATCCGGGCCAGCGACCGGCTGTCCCGGACGATCCGGGCGGCCGCGTCGACGTCGCCACGATCGAGATGGATGCCGGCCATGAACGCCGCGACGTAACTGCCGCCCATGGACAGGGGGCCCCAGACCGGCATCTGCTGCAGGGCATCGCCCATGGACGCAAGCGCGTCGTCCAGCCGGCCGCGACGCCACTGCTGGTACCCGTGCCAGGTGTTCACCGACAGCATCGCGAACAGGCTGCCGGCCACCCGGGCATGCGAGCGGGCGTGCCGCCACAGGTCACCGACGTCGGCGTCGGCGAGCAGCAGGACGTCGACGGCGGGAATCCACAGCAGCATGTGGTCCTCGTCCAGCAGCCGGTCGTCGGCCAGCGCGAATCTGGCCAGCTCGACCGCGCGGACGCGGTCCCGACCGGCGACCATCAGCTCCAGTGACCTCGCGGCGGCGAGCATCCGCGCACCGTTGCCGGAGCCGGTGACCTCCGGGTCCGGTCCGGTCCGGTAGCCGGCCGGGGGCAGGCCGTGCATGTAGCCGGTGACCCGTACCAGCGCCTGCAGTCCCTGGCGTTCGTCGTCGTACCCGGCCGGGATGGACTCGGCCGCGGCGGCGGCGAACCCGGTGGCCGCGCCGCGTCGCCCGACGAATGCCTGGGTCCGGGCGATGACCATCGCGAGCCGGGCCCGTTCCACCGGATCGGTGAGGCTCGCGTACGCCTCGGTCAGGTGCGCGACTGCGGCAACTCCGTCGACCATCGACTCCAGCCGGCCGAGTTCGACCAGGACATCGACCCGATCACCCGCCGCCGGCGGTTCGTCCAGGGCCCGCCGCAGGAATGTGACCGCGCTGTCGGAGGCGCCGCGGCCGGCCGCCAGCAGCGCCGCGGTGCGCATCACCCGGACAGTGACGCCGTCACCGCGGGCCGGCGCCAGCAGCAGGTGAGCGGCCACCCGCTCGGCCGGCGCGCCGCGTTCGTGCAGCGTTCGGGCGGCGCGTTCGTGGCGCAGCGCCCTGTCCCCCGGGGACACGTCACTGTAGACGGCGTCCTGAACGAGCGGGTGCACGAAGCGCAGCGGCCGGCTGTCGGCGAGGATCTCGCCGCGGCTGAGCACGTCCAGCGCCTCGGCGGCCTGCTCCTCGGGCAGCTGGGCAAGCGCTGCGATGGTCGGCAGGTCGGCGTCCGGCCCGACGAACGCCACCGCACGGGCAACCTCCACGGCGGATGCCGGCATGCGGCGAAGCCGCAGCATCACCAGACTGGCCACCGCGCGGGAACCCACGGCTCGCACGGTGTCGGTGTGCACCGCGTCGGGCGGCACCCCCTCCGACTCCAACGCCCGCACCAGCTGGCGCAGCAGCAGCGGGTTGCCGCAGGTGGTGCTGTGGCATACCGCCACGAACGCGTCGGCGGCGCCGTCCAACCGGGTCCGGACGACCGCGCCGGTGGCGTCCAGCGATAGCGCCTGCGGGCGCAGCACGGTCGCGCTCGGCTCGAGCAACAGCTCGGCGAGCAGTCCGTCGGGCGCCTGCGGCTCCCCCGTGCGCACGGTCATCACCACCAGAACCGGCAGGACCTCGATCCGCTTGACGAGGTAGGCCAGGAACCGCAGGGACGCGGTGTCACACCACTGCAGGTCGTCGACGCCGAGCAGGACCGGGCCCTCCGCCGCCAGGTTCGCGGTGAGCCGGTGCAACCCGTGCAGGACCGCGAACGAGCCCTCTGCCCGGTCGTCGTCGACGGTCTCGAACACCGGCCGGGCACCCTGCGCCGCACCGGCGAACAGCGCGTCCCCGCGGGCCGGCTCCAGCAGCAGCGGCTCGTACAACTGGCGCACGGTGCCGAACCCGAAGGCCCGCTCGAGCTCGCTGGCCCGCGCCGACAGCACGGTCGCCCCGGCGGCCGCGGCGAGCCGCCCCGCCTCCAGCAGCAGACGCGTCTTGCCGATCCCCGCCGATCCCTCGATCAGTAGCACGCCGCCCGCCCCGGCGCGCAGGTCGTCGACCGCGCGGGAAAGGCTCAGCAGTTCCCGGTCGCGGTCGACCAGGTCCGCCGGTGGGCGGGCACCGTTCGCCGCCGACGTCCCGGCCGCGGGGGTAGATGCGGGGCCTGGTCGCTCGGATCCACCGGCCTGCGGGGCGGTGGGCAGGATGCGGGCAGGCCCGTCGAGCGCGGGCGACTGGGCGAGTACGTCCCGCTCCAGGGTGCGCAGCACCGGTCCGGGTTCAATGCCCAGCTCGTCCGCCAGGGTCTGCCGCGCGCGTCGGAGCGCGGCCAATGCATCGCCTTGGCGACCGGCCCGGTAGAGCGCGAGGACCAGCAGCCGCCAGCGCTCCTCGCGCAGCGGGTCGTCGCCGACCAGCGTCTCGAGTTCGGGGACCAGCAGCGCCGCCTCGCCAAGGGCGAGCCTGGCGTCCATCAGCCGGTCGCGGGCGACGGCACGCAGCTCGGTGAGCCGGGCCACCTCGGTGCCCGCCCACGGTTCGTCCGCGTACTCGGTGTAGGCGGGTCCGCGCCAGGTGGCCAGCGCCTCGCGCAACCGCCGCGCCCGCTCGGTCGGCGGCAGCTCGACCGCCGCCTCGAGCTCGCGTTCGAACCGCCACGCGTCGACCGCGTCCCGTCCGACGGACAGGCTGTACCCGGGACCGACCCGGACGATGACGTCGGTGCGGCCGCGTGCGCCCGCGTCCGGCTGCATGCGTCGCCGCAGGTGGCTGACGTAGGAGTGCAGCGGGCCACCCGACCGGGCGGCGGACCCGTCCCCCCACACGCATTCGGCCAACCGTTCGGCGGACACCACGTCGCCCCGGGCGATGATCAGCGCGGCCAGCACGGCGCGCTGCCGACGCCCGCCGAGGTCGACGACGGCGCCGTCGCGGACGGCATCGAGTTCGCCAAGAACCCGCAGTTCGATCTCGGTGGGTGTCGACCCGCCGGCTTCATCCACCGCCGCTCTCCTGATGACCGTTAGCCCATCCGGGAGCCTACGGTCCGGCACGGCGAGCACAAAGCGTCACACCCCGGTTGCCACCGGGCGGTGTCCCACCTTCTCCTTCTTCCCCTCCTCTGCTCCTCCTGTTGAAGGGGTGGGCAGAGGGCAGGTCGGGTCAGCCGGCGAGCGCGGCGGACACCACCTCGCGGGCCTCCTCCTGCACTTGCCTGAGGTGCTCGGGTCCCTTGAACGACTCGGCGTAGATCTTGTAGACGTCCTCGGTGCCGGACGGGCGGGCGGCGAACCAGGCGTTCTCGGTGGTCACCTTCAGGCCGCCGATGGCGGCGCCGTTGCCCGGTGCGGCGACCAGCCGGTCGGTGATCGCCTCACCGGCCAGGGTGTCCGCCTTGACGTCCTCGGGGGCCAGCTTGGCCAGCTTGGCCTTCTCCGCCTTGCTGGCCGGCGCGTCCACCCGGGCGTAGGCCGGGTCGCCGTACTCGGCGGTCAGCTCCTTGTACCGCTCGCTGGGCGACTTGCCCGTCACCGCAATGATTTCCGAGGCGAGCAGGGCCAGCAGGATGCCGTCCTTGTCGGTCGTCCACACGGCGCCGTTGCGACGCAGGAACGACGCACCGGCCGATTCCTCGCCGCCGAACCCGATGGAGCCGTCGATCAGCCCGGGCACGAACCACTTGAAGCCGACCGGCACCTCGACCAGCCGGCGGCCGAGCTGGGCGACCACCCGGTCGATCATCGACGACGACACCAGGGTCTTGCCGACGCCCATGTCCGCCGCCCACTCCGGCCGGTGGCTATACAGGTAGTCGATGGCCACGGCCAGGTAGTGGTTCGGGTTCATCAGCCCGGCGTCCGGGGTGACGATGCCGTGCCGGTCCGCGTCGGCGTCGTTGCCGGTGGCAACTTGATAGGCACTGCCGGAGCCGCCCATTTTCGCGACCACCGAGGCCATCACGTTCGGCGACGAGCAGTCCATCCGGATCTTGCCGTCCCAGTCCAACGTCATGAACCGCCAGGTCGGGTCGGTCTCCTTGTTCAGGACGGTCAGATCGAGGCCGAGCCGGTCGGCGATGGCCTCCCAGTACGCCACCGAGGCGCCACCGAGCGGGTCGGCGCCGATCTTGACCTTGGCCGCCCGGATGGCCTCGATGTCCAGCACGCTGTCCAGGTCGCTGACGTACCCGGAGACGAAGTCGTAGTAGCCGGTGGTGTCGGCGTTCTTGGCGGCCTCGTAGCTCATCCGCTTCACGTCTTTGAGTCCGCCGGCCAGGATCTCGTTGGCTCGGGCGGCGATCACCGACGTGGCGTCGCTGTCGGCGGGGCCGCCGTTCGGCGGGTTGTACTTGAACCCGCCGTCCCGCGGCGGGTTGTGGCTCGGGGTGACCACGATGCCGTCGGCCAGCTTGCTGGTCCGGCCGCGGTTGGCCTTGATGATCGCGTGCGACACCGCCGGCGTCGGGGTGTACCCGTCGTTGGAGTCGAGCATCACCGTGACGTTGTTCGCGGCCAGCACCTCCAGGGCGGTCGCCTGGGCGGGGAAGGCGACCGCGTGCGTGTCCGCGCCGATGAACAGCGGCCCGTCGGTGCCCTGCTCGGCGCGGTACTCGCAGATGGCCTGGGTGATGGCCAGGATGTGGTCCCGGTTGAACGCGGTGTCCAGGCTCGACCCGCGGTGGCCGGACGTGCCGAACACCACCCGCTGATCGGGGATGGAGACGTCGGGATGCAAGTCCTCGTACGCGGCGAGAACCGCGTCGACGTCGATGAGATCGCTTTCCTGAGCAGGCTGACCCGCGCGTGGATCCATGCGGGTCATTCAACCGGACCGGCCCACGCTCCGCAGGGCATAGCGACGTTCCGCCGGCAGCCCGCGGAACGAATCGACTACCAGTCCGCGACGACCGGGACGACCTGTTCGCCCATGACGGCGAGCGGGTCGATGGTCCAGACCCGGGGCACCCAGCCGTGCACGTGCGCCACCCCCAGATCGGCGAATCCGCGCAGCCGCTCCAGCAGCTCCGGCACGTTCTGGCCGTCCGGACCCGGGTCGAGCGGCAACATCACCGTCTTCTCGATCTCGTCGTAGTCGCGGCCCTCGCGTTCGCAGTGCTCGCGCAGCACGTCGAGCTTGTGCGCCAGCTCCGGCGTGCCGAACAGGTTGCAGGCCTGCGCATACCGTGCCACCAGACGAAGCGTCTTGCGTTCCCCGCTGCCGCCGATCAGGATCGGCGGCCGCCGCAAAGGTTGCGGCACGTTCAGCGTCCGCTCCAGCGTGTAGTGCCGCCCCCGATACGGTCCGTCGTCGTCGGACCACATCTGCCGGCAGATCTGCAGCGTCTCCTCCAGCCGCTCGAACCGCTCGGCGGTGGGTGGGAAGGGAAGTCCGAGGCCACGCGCCTCGGCCTCGTTCCAGGCTGCCCCGAGGCCGAGCATCGCCCTACCGCCGGAGAGCACGTCGAGGGTGGACACCAGCTTCGCCAACATCCCCGGCTCGCGGTAGACCACGGCGGTCACCCACGCGATCAGCTCGACCCGCTGTGTGCGGGCGGCCAGGTAGCCAAGGGTGGTGTAGGCCTCCAGCATCTCGTGCTCGGGTGGCCCGAGACCGCGGATCTGCCAGACATGGTCCATCACGCTGATCCGGGAGAACTCGTTGGCCTCGGCAGCTTCGGCGATCCGGGTGAGGTCGTCGCGCAGGGCGGCGGGGCCGCCGGGAAAGGTGAAGTCCGCGATGTGCACACCCAACTTCATGGTCTTCTCCTTCGGCCCGGATCAGACCCGGCCCAGATCGGATCGAAGTGCCGGGGCGGTCCTCGCCCACGCTGTCAGCCGGCGCGCCCGGCACGCGTGTGGTTTCGCCAAGAGCTGATTCCCAGGTGGGCGCATCGTTCCGAGGCGATCCGGGACGCACGTTCCAGCAACTCCGGGAAGGGTTGGTCCGGGGTCGCGGCCAGGTGCCAGGCGAAGGCCCCGTGCAGGACGTCGCCGGCGCCGTGGGTGTCGACCGCCGCAGTGGGCGGTACCGGGATCCGGCCTGTCGACGGTTGCCCGCGCGATCCGAGTTCCCGCGGGTGCACCGACCACCACTGGATAGGATTTCCGCCCCGCGAGATCGCCACCCGTGGCACGCCAAGACCCAGCAGCGCATCGGCGACGCCGTCGGTCGGGCGATCAGGCACCCGCAGGTCGGCCGAGCCGATGACGATGTCGGCGAGCGGCAGCAGCTCGTCGAACACGGGCTTCCAGCTGCCCGCATCCACCATGATCGGGATCCCGCGCTCGGCCGCCGTCCGGGCCGCGTCGATGGCCAGCGAGGGATGGTGGCCGTCGAGCAGCAGAACGTGGGAATGCATTGCCAACCAACCGGTTCGGGGTGGGTTGAGCGCGCGATCGGCGGCGTTGCGCGAGACGACGGATCGTTGCCCGGTCCCGTCGACGACGCGGACCGCGGACACGGCGGGCACGGCGGGGTCATCGGGTCGCGCCGCCCGGACATCGACGCCGTACCTGGCCAGGTCGTCGTGGGCGAGCCGGGCGAGCGGGTGGCTGCCCAGGTCCGTACCGAGCAGGGCCTCCCCGCCGAGCAGCGCGAAGGTCACCGCCGCGTTGGCGGCCGGCCCACCGGCCACGATCTCCTGGTCGAGCGCGGTGACCTTCTCATCGGGGCCAGGTGGGTATGCGACGCGGTGGATCAGGTCGACGGTGGTAAGCCCGACGAACACCCCTCGTAGACCGTTCACGGCTGGGTCCGCACCGGCGGGTGTGCCACTGTGGAGGCATGTGCCGCAACATCCGAACCCTGCACAACTTCGATCCTCCCGCGAGCGACGACGAGGTGCAGGCTGCCGCCCTGCAGTACGTGCGCAAGGTCAGCGGGTCGACCAGGCCGTCGGCGGCGAACCAGGCGGTGTTCGACCGGGCGGTGGTCGAGATCGCGCACATCACCCGGCATCTGCTGGACGATCTGGTCACGTCGGCCCCGCCGAAGGACCGGGATACGGAGGCCGCGAAGGCGCGTGCCCGGGCCGAGCAGCGATACGGCCGGGCCGGCTGAAGGGCTCCTCCCTCCGCCTCGCCGGGTCAGGCCGACCGGTCGGGCAGCCCGGTCAGGCCGCCCGGCGCAGCCGAGTCTCCGCGGCACGGCGCAGCGCGGCGACGTCCACGTCGAAATCGGCCAGAACCCGCCGAACCTCGGGGTCGTCGGCGCGCAGGACCCCGAGCAGGACGGCCTCCGCCTCGATCGAGTCGAGGCCGAGCCGGAGCGTCTCCCGCAGCGACAGTTCCAGCGCCTTTTTCGCCTCGCCGGTGAACGGGATGTGCCCGCGATCGGCGGCACGCCGCCGACCGAACAGCCGCCGGCCCGGGGGCGGCGGCTCGGCGTCGAGAGCGCCGGCACCGAAGGTCGCTTCCACGGAGGTGCGAATCGCGTCGAGGTCGATGCCCAGCGCGGATAGGGCCGATTCGTCCAAACCGCCTCGCTGCCGCCGGGCGAGCCACTGCAGCAGCGCCTGCCGTTCGAGATGGTGCTCGGCGAGCAGATGTCCGGTGGACAGGTCATCACCGGCAAGCCCGGCCAGGATGTGCACGGTGCGAATGGTGGCGTCGCCCAGGGACCGCGCCACTTCCTGAGTAGCGACGACGGCCGAGCGGGCGTCCCGGCTGAAGCGTTCGAACATGATCAGATCCTCCGATGGTGCTTGCGGTGGACGGTCTGTTTGGTGACGCCGAGCTGGTCGGCAATCTCCTGCCAGGACCACCCCTGAGCCCGCGCACCGGCCACGTGCAGTGCCTCCAACCGCTCCACCAGGACGCGCAGCGAGGCGACCGCCCGAAGCCCCACGCTGGGGTCGGCGCTGTCCAGGGCTCCGGCCAGATCGCCGGCGGTTGTCGATGTCTCGGTCACGCCGTCAGCATAGGCTGACGGCGCGCGATCGTCAACATGTGCTGACGACCCTGGCTGGGTAAGGCACCTCAGACCGTCGCCCGGTCGGGAACTGAGGCGCAGGTACCTCGCATCGCGCCCGTTCTTCCGATGTGGTCGGCCATGCCTTACCAGCATCGTGAAGTCTGCCGGTGTCAGAGGTCGCCGGACGACTCGAGGAATCCGATGGGTTCCGGTGAAGGGGATGCAGCCATGACCGCCACCTGGGGTCCCGCATACGACGCCGAGATCGCCTACCGTCACGAACAGGTCAGGGCAGGGTTCGCACACCGCCGGCCGTCCGCCGGACATCGGCCGATCCGCATGTTCGCAGGCCGACTCTTCAACCGCCGGTCCGCCGAGGCGACGGCGGCACCCCACCCAGGACAGGGGACCGCTCGACCGGCGCCGACGGTCCCGATCCAGACGATTGCGGCGACGGCGGAACGGGACGCCCGGGCGGCTTCGAGTCGGACCCGGACCACGAGTTCCGCGACCGCCGCGAGCTCCGCGACCGAGGCCACAGAACGGGCCAGACGGGCAGCGTGACCGGCAGACCGTGGCCTTTCTGCCGATCGGCGGGCACTGTCGGACTCGACTGCCACTATGGATCGCGTGGCGGTGACGATCGATCTCCCATTGGTGGGCCGCGCGGAACAGCTCGACCGGTTCCGCGCGGCGCTCGATCGCGCCCGCGCAGGCGAACCGAGTGCACTGCTGCTGTCCGGGGACGCCGGAATCGGCAAGACCCGGCTGCTGACCCGGATGGCCGAGCTCGCGCAGGACGCGGGGGCGTGGGTCGTCGTCAGCCACTGCGTCGACCTCGGTGACGTCGGCCTGCCGTACTTGCCGTTCACCGAGGCCCTGACCCAGCTTCGCGGCCGATGCGACGAGGTGGATGCCGCGATCGCCACCCGGCCCGCGCTCGGCCGCCTGCTGGACGTCGGCGTCCCGGACGCCGCGTCCGGCTCGGTCGAGCAGGCCACTCGCGGCCAGCTGTTCGACGGCATCGCCTCCGCGCTCGGGGCCGCCGGCCGACCGGACCGACCGCTGATCCTCATGATCGAGGACCTGCACTGGGCAGACCCGTCAACCCGGGACGTGCTGCGCTTCCTGGTCGCCCGGCTGCGGGCCGAGCACCTGCTGGTGATCGCCACGTATCGCACGGACGACCTGCACCGGCGCCATCCGCTGCGTGCCACCCTGTCCGAGTTGCTGCGCCATCCCCGGGTCGACCGCGTCGAGCTGCCGCCGTTCACCGCGGACGAGCTGGCCAGGTTCGGTGCCGCCATCACCGGGGATTCGGTCCCGGACCAGGTGCTGCGCGAGGTCCAGCGCCGGTCCGAGGGCAACGCCTACTTTGCCCAGGAGCTGCTGGAGGCGGGCCCGGAAGCCGCGGCCCTGCCCGGTTCGCTGTCCGACGTGCTGCACGCCCGGCTGGAGCGGCTCGACCCGGCGGTGCAGGCCCTCGCCGGCATCGCCTCGGTTGCCGGCCGACGCGTCTCGGGGGAGTTGCTGTCGGCCGTTGCCGTGGGCCGACCGGAATTCCCCGACACAGGAACGTTCGACCACGTGCTGCGTGAGGCGATCGCCCACCAGGTGCTGTCCACCGAGGACGCCAGGTGGATCGTTTTCCGGCACGCCCTGCTGGCCGAGGCGGTCTACACCGACCTGTTGCCCGGTGAGGCCACCGGATTGCACCGCACCTACCAGCGGGCGATCGCCGCCGACGCGTCGCTGGGCTCGCAGGCCGAGCTGGCCCATCACGCGCTGCGCGCCCACGAGCTTCCCGTCGCCGTCGGCGCCTCGTTCGCCGCCGCGCACGAGGCAGCCGAGGTCCTTGCGCCGACCGAGGAACTGCGCCATCTGGAGACCGTGCTGTCGCTGTGGGACGCGGTCCCCGACGCGGCCGAGCGGATCGGCGCGGACCTCGTCGACGCGCAGATGATCGCCGCGGGCGCGGCGAGCCGGGCCGGCGACCCGGCGCGGGCGGCCGCGCTGGCGGTGGACGCGCTCGACCGCAGCGACCAGCAGCGGGCCGCTCGGCTGACCCCGGCCGCCGCCTACTACCTGATCGACGACCTGCAGATGGAGCATGCCCGGCTGCGGGCCGAGCGCGCGGTGGCCGTGTTGGACACCCAGGGTCCGTCCGCCGATCGCGCCCGACTGTTGGCCGCGCACGCGCGGGCGGCGTTGAACTGCGATCGGGACGACGAGGCCCGGGTGATCGCGGAACGGGCCGCGGCAGAGGCCCGGGAGCTCGGCGTGCCGGAGGCCGAAGCGGACGCGCTGACCACGCTGGCCGTCATCGCCGTCGACCAGGCCGACGTCGCCGGCGATCTGTTCGGCCGGTCGGTGGACTTGGCCCGTGCCGCCGGCGACCTGATGGCCGAGGTTCGAGCGACCCACAATCTCACCGCGAACCGTTACTACGCCGGCGATCTCGAACGCGCAGCGGCGATCTGCGACGCGGGCATCGACCGCGCCCGCGCCACCGGGGTGCTGTGGATGGGCTACGGGGTCGGCCTGCTGCTTTACCGCGAGCTGATCCGATACATGCGCGGGGACCTGCGTCCGCCCGCGCGCGACTGGGTACCGGAGAGCGCCGACCGGATCCTGACGACGATCGATCTGTATGCGGCGGTGGCCCGGGGCGATGCCGACGCGTTGGAACGCGGCCGAGCGATCGAGGTCGACTGGGAGCGCGACCCGATGATGGCGCTGACGTCCGGCGGCTGCACCATCGACGCATACACCTGGGCCGGTGACCACCAGGCGGCCGTCGATCTCACGGTCCGGCTGACCGAGTTCATGAGCCGGGCGTGGAACGACTACTTCCTCGGCGGCATCTGGCTGTCCGCCCTCGGTCTGGCCGCGCTCGCCGATCGGGCGACGCAGACCCGGCTGACCGGCGGCGATCCCGCGCCCGACCTGGCCACCGGAAGCGCCTTCCTGGACCGGATGGAGCAGACCGCCTGCCGGGGCCGGCCGCGCGGGGGGCAGCTCGGTCCCGAGGGCAGGGCCTGGATGGCAAGGGGACGCGCGGAGTACGGCCGGCTGACGGGCGACGACGACCCCGAGCGGTGGCGGGCGGCGGTTGCGGAGTTCGGGTACGGCTACCGCTACGAGGTGGTGCGCTCCCGCTGGCGCCTCGCCGAGGCGCTGGCGGCACGCGGGGATCGGGCGGCGGCAAGCACCGAGGCGGTGACGGCGCTGTGGGAGGCTCGGGAGATGGGTGCCGAACCGTTGGCCGGGGCGATCCGCGAGCTCGGCCGGCGGGCCCGCCTGGATCTGCCCGGATCGTCCGGAGCCGTCGACGCCGTGCTGACCAGCCGGGAGGAGGAGGTGCTCCGACTCGTCGCCGACGGCCTGACCAACCGGCAGATCGGGGAACGGCTGTTCATCAGCGGCAAGACGGTCAGCGTGCACATCTCCAACGTGCTGGCCAAGCTCGGCGCCGGCGGGCGGACCGAGGCGGTGTCGGTCGCCCACCGGCGCGGCCTGCTCACCTCGGAGCCGTCACGGTCCTGACGTCCGGCGTGCGGATGGGCCAGGATCGGATCCGTGCCCGACGACGACCTACTCGCCTCAGCGATCGACGAGCTCTACGGCGCAGACCCCGACGCGTTCCTGGCGCGCCGCACCGAGCTGGTCAAGCGGGCGAGAGGCGACGGCGCCGCCGCGGTCGCCAAGCAGATCGGTACGTTGCGCAAGCCGACCCGCTCCGCCTACGCGATCAATCGGCTCGCCCGCACCGACCCAGATGCCATCGGACGGCTGCTCGAGCTCGGCCGGCGCTGGCGGGACGCCGAGAAGTCGGTCGACGCACGGCAGATCCGCGAGCTCACCCGAAGCCGTCGGCGGCTCGTCGACGAACTGACCCGCGCAGCCTTCATCGCCGTCGACGAGCCGAACCCGAGTGCTGCGGTGCGCGACGAGGTGGTTTCGACCCTCACCGCGGCCCTTTCCGACGAAGCGGTGGCCGCGGACGTCGAACACGGCCTGCTGGTCAGGGCCGCCCGGTGGGAGGGCTTCGGGTTCGGTGGCCCGGAGCTGAGCCTGGTGCCGACCGCCGACGGCGAAGCCGCACGACCACGGCCCCGCGCCGGGCGTGCCTCGGCGGTGGGGTCGGGCCCACGGTTGTCGCCGGTCGACCGGGAACGTGCCGGACAGGCCCAACAGCGCGCCGAGGAGGAGCGCCGGGCTCGTGCCGAGGCGGAGGCGACGGCGGCCCGGGAACGGGCGCTGATCGACGCGCGCCGCGCCGTCGACGAGGCGGAGGAGAACCTGATCCTGGCCGCGGACCAGGAGCACGTCAGAGTCGAGCGGGTGCAAGCGCTGGAGCGGGAACTGGCCGAGGCCCGGCACGCGGTCGACGAGGCCCGCCGGGACGTGCGGCGCGCCGAGATCGCCCAACGCCGGGCGCAGCAGGCGCTGCGCCGACATGAGGACGCCGGCGACGCCGCGCAGGGCGGCCCGACTTCACCCGACCCTCGTGGATGACGGCTGGGGTCGGGTTTCCGACGCAAGCGGGCCGACCGCGGCGTGGGAGGCCGCCGGTCAGGCCGGCCGGAGATCAGCCCGCCGGCACGTCCAGTAGCGCGGCCAGCTCCCCGGTCATCCCGCCGTCGGATCGGGGACGTCCGTCGATCGACACCACCGGCGCGAGCAGCCTGGCGCTGGATGCCAGCCAGACGCCGTCGGCGGCGTGCAGGTCCGCGGCGGCGAGCGGCTCCACGCGCACCTTCCAGCCGGCGGCGTCCGCCGCGCGGAACAGTCGATGCACGGTGATACCGGCCAGGATCCCCTCGTCGGGCGGGGTGATCAGCATCCTGCCGCGGGCGACCACCACCGTCGACGTCGGCGCCTCGAGCACCGCGCCGTCGGACCCCAGGAAGATCACGTCGTCGGCCCCGTGCTGACGGGCGTGACGCAACGCGGCCATGTTCACCCCGTACGAAAGCGTCTTCGCGCCAGCCAGCAGCCAGGGCGCAGCGGCGGCCGTCGCCACGCTGAACCCACGGTCGAGCAGAAGCACCCTGACTCCGGAGACACGTTGTCGCGCAACAGAAACCGACAGCGCCGCACCGAGCGCGTAACACACCGGAGCCGCACGCTCCGGCCCGCGACTGGCGATCAACCTCAACACCATCTGCCGTCCGCCGCCGCTCGCCGCCCAGGCGTCCACGACCGCGCGGACCGCCGGTCGCCACCGTCCGGGGGCCGGCACCACCAGCCCGGTCATCTCCGCCGAGACCGCCAGCCTCACCAGGTGTTCGTCCAGGTCGCGCGGCACGCCGTCGACGACCAGAGTCGTCTCGAACACGCCCTCGCCGCGCAGCACGCCGAGGTCGTCGGGCCGCAGCAGCGGCTCGGTCGGATCGATAAGGCTGCCGTCGAGCAGTGCCGCCACCTGGCTATGGCCCATGGCGAACACCCTATGCAGCGCCGACATCGCCATCGGGCACGCCCTCACCAGGCATCGGCCGCGCACCTTCGACGGGCCATCGACTTGCCACATTCCGCCCGGCTTTCGTCGAACGAAGGCACGAATGTGGCAAGCCGGCGCAGGCGCAGGCTCGGCGGGTGGCAAGCAGGCGCAGGCTCGGCGGGTGGCAAGCCCGCGCAGGCGCAGGCTCGGCACCGAACCGGCGCAGGGATGAGGTTCGGCACGGGCAAGTCGCCGTCCCACGCCCAGCGGAACGACGGCGTCAGAGCTTGCGCAGCCGGATCCGGCTGACGGTGTGGTCCGGACCCTTGCTCATCACCAGCGTTGCCCGGCCGCGGGTCGGCTGGATGTTCTGCACCAGGTTGGGCTCGTTGATGGTCGACCAGATCCGGTTCGCCGTCTCCACCGCCTGCTCGTCCGTGAGATCGGCATACCGGCGGAAGTAAGAGTGCGGGTCGGCGAAGGCGGTCGATCGCAACCGGAGGAACCGCTCGACGTACCAGCGCCGCACGTCCGCCGGGTTCGCGTCCACATAGATGGAGAAGTCGAAGAAGTCGGGCAGGGCCAGCACGCTGCGCCCGGAGTCGTCGAGCGAGGCCGGCTGGAGAACGTTCAGGCCCTCGATGATCAGCACGTCTGGCCGGCGGACCACCACCTCGTCGCCCGGCACGATGTCGTAGGTCAGATGCGAGTACCTGGGGGCCCGGACCTCCTCGGCCCCCGACTTGATCTCCACGACGAACCGCAGCAATGCCCGCCGGTCGTACGATTCGGGAAAACCCTTACGGTGCATCAGGTTGCGCTCTTCGAGCACCGTGTTCGGGTAGAGGAACCCGTCCGTGGTGACCAACTCGACCCGTGGTGTGTCCGGCCAGCGGGCGAGCATCTCGCGCAACAGCCGCGAGGTCGTCGACTTGCCGACGGCCACCGATCCGGCAACACCGATGACGAACGGGGTGCGTTCGGTTCGCCCGCCCAGGAACGTGGTCGTCACCTGATGCAGCGCGTCGACGCCGCCGACGTACATGTTCAGCAATCGGGACAGCGGCAGGTAGATCGTCTGTACCTCGTCCATGTCGATCGGGTCGTCCACGCTGCTCAGCCGCTCGATCTCGTCCTGCGTCAACCGCAGCGGAGTCGATTCGGCCAGACCCGCCCAGGCCGCCCGGTCCAACTCGACGAAGGGCGTCACCCCATGCCCGTTGAACAACGGCGTCCGCCGCCGCCTGACCGGCGCGATCACCGGTGCCACCGGGACCTCGCTGTCTTGAGCCACGCTGGGCAATTCTGCCGCGCTCACCGCACGGCCGTGGGTTCGGTCCGCTGCCTTCCATGTGACCTGCACCTCACCCACAACTCACAAAGTGCCGCATACCGAACGAAATGACGATCGCCGGCTCGGCTCGGTGACGGGCGGTCCTGTCGGCGTCCGTGCCTACCATGGCGGCATGGCAACACCGCAGGTCCGACGTCCCTCCCCGCTGCTGGCCCTGCCCGGAGCGGTCACCGCGACGGGGGTTGACGAGGGGGTGGCCTGGCACTACGGCGACCCGATGGCCGAGCAGCGGGCCGCCGAGATCGGCGCGGCCCTGTTCGACCACACCAATCGGGACATGATCACCATCTCCGGCGACGACCGACTGACCTGGCTGCACACCCTGACCAGCCAGCACCTGACGGAGTTGGCCGACGGCGCCTCCACCGAGGCACTGGTGCTGTCCCCGAACGGGCACGTGGAGCATCACGCCGTGGTCACCCACGTCGGCGGCGTCGTGTTCCTCGACACCGAGCCGGGCGGCGGAGACGCGCTGGCGCGCTACCTGGACGGCATGCGTTTCTGGTCGAAGGTCGACCTCACCCGGGTCGACGACCTTGCGATCCTGACCGTGGCAGGCCCCCGAGCCGAATCCGTGGTCCACCAGGCCCTGGGGACCGAATCGGAAAAGGGTCCGCCGGCCGGCAGCATCGCCCGGCGACGCGACGGGCAGATCGATCTACTGCTCCCTCGCGACACGCTTGCCGCCGTCGCGACGGCGCTCGTCACGGCCGGCGCGACCCCGGCCGGCGCCTGGGCCGCGGATGCCCTGCGCATCCCCACCCGCCGCCCCCGCTGGGGTGTGGACACCGACGACAGAACCATCCCCAACGAGGTCAGTTGGCTCCGGACCGCGGTCCACCTGCACAAGGGGTGCTACCGCGGCCAGGAGACCGTCGCCCGCGTGCACAATCTGGGCCGCCCGCCCCGCCGCCTGGTCATGCTCAACCTCGACGGGTCCGGCGGCGGACTGCCGCAGACCGGCGACCCGGTGACGACGGGCGCCGGCCGCACGGTCGGTCGGCTGGGTACGGTCGCCCAGCATCACGAGCTCGGCCCGATCGCGTTGGCACTCGTCAAGCGGACCGTCGGACCCGGTGCCCCGCTGGCGGCGGGCGGAGTCGACGCGGTCGTCGACCTCGACGACACCCTGGACGAGGCCGACCGGGAGCCGCCCGTCTCGGCCGTCGACCGCCGCGCCTTCGGCCAGATCCGGCGGGGGTGACCGTGCCCGAACTGGTCACCCTTGACCTGATCGAGGACGCGGCATCGCTGATCCGACCGTACGCCGTCCGCACCCCGCTGCTGCCCGCGCCGTGGCCCGGGCTGTGGCTCAAGCCCGAGAACCTGCAACCGATCGGCGCTTTCAAGATCCGCGGCGCGGTCACGGCCATCGCCCGGCTCGACCCGGCGGCCCGCGCACGGGGCGTGCTGGCGCACTCGTCCGGCAACCACGCGCAGGCGGTCGCTTTCGCGGCCCGCGCCTTCGGTACCCGGGCGCACATCGTGATCCCGGACAACGCCCCCGATCGCAAGGTCCAGGCCACCCGGGACCTGGGCGCCACGGTCGAACTGGTGCCGGTCGAGCAGCGTTTCAGCCGGCCCGAGGAACTGGCCGCCGGTACCGGCAAGCCGATGATCCCGCCGTTCGACCATCCGGACGTGATCTCCGGTCAGGGAACCGTCGGACTGGAGATCGCCCAGGACCTGCCGGACGTCGACGTGGTGCTGGTGCCGGTGTCCGGCGGCGGCCTGATCTCCGGAATCGCTGCGGCGATCACGGCACTCGTGCCGACCGCCAAGGTGATCGGCGTGGAGCCAGAGCTTGCCGGGGACGCTGCCGAGTCTTTCCGGGCCGGTCGCCGCATCCCCTGGACCCCGGCGCAGACGGCAAGGACCATGGCCGACGGCCTGCGTACGTTCACCGTTGGCGAGTTGCCCTGGGCGCACATCAGCCGGCAGGTGCACGACATCATCACGGTCAGCGAGGACGAGATCGCCGACGCCACCCGGCGGCTCGTCCTGCAGAGTCGTCTGGTGGCCGAACCGAGCGGCGCGGTGGCCACCGCGGCCTTCCTGCACCACCACGACCGACTGCCACCCGGCAGGACGGCGGCGGTGGTCTCGGGTGGCAACATCGATCCCGCAGTGCTTCGTCGGCTGCTGGAGCAGGCGTGAGGAGCCATCCCGGTCGTGAGTGACGCAGGCACCCTGCTCAGCGTCGCGCCGGCGGCGGCACCGCTCGGGCACCTGTTCCGGGTCGCCATCGACGCCGAGCAGGTCGGCGCCACCCGCATCCACCTCGCACTCGACCAGCCCGACTTCGTGAGCGCGGTCGCCGGGCTGCGCCGGCAGACCGAGATGGTCATCACGACGGACCCCGATCACCCCGGGGCCGACCTGGTCGACCGGCTTCCCGTTGATTTCACCGAGATCGTGCTGGACGAGGGGCCATCGCCGGCCGCGCTGGCGGCCAAGGTGGCGCGGGTCGCCGGAACCACCGCCGGAGCAGTGGGATTCGGCGGGCGCGGAGCCGCCGCGATCCCGGTGTTGTTCGTTGCGCTCGCCGTCGGCGCCCACCTGCTGGTCGGCACCGCGCTCACGCCGCCGGACCCCCCGCCCACCGACCTGCGCGACAACCCGCGCCCGTTGGGGCGAGACGACGTGGCGTTGGTCGCGAGGGCAGCCGGTCTCGCCCGGATCGCCGGTCGTCCGGCGACCCAGGGCCGGGCCGCCCGCTCCCGTTGGCGCATCGGCTGACCACCCGTCGGCCCGGACGGTCGGCATCGGACAATCGGACCGCGTCACGCTGGCGCGTGCAATGAAGGAGCCGGCCTTGAGAACTGCCCCCGTCGAACTGGTCCATGTCCACCGGTCCGGCCTGCACGAGGGCACGCACTACGGCTCGGTGGTCATCACCGCCGCGGACGGCTCGGTCGACTTCGGCCGCGGCGACGTGACCACCCCGATGTTCCCCCGGTCGTCGAACAAACCGTTTCAGGCGATCGCAATGCTCGAGTGCGGCGCCGATCTGCGGGGCGCCGACCTGGCGCTGGCCGCCGCATCGCACTCCGGGGAGCCCATGCACGTCGACCGCACCCTGGCCGTGCTCGGCCGGGCCGGGCTGACCGAGGACGATCTGGGATGCCCGCCGGCGTGGCCGTTGGACGAGACCGCCCGGCGGGCGGCACTGCTGGCCGGCGACGAGCCGCGACGCATCTTCATGAACTGCTCCGGCAAGCACGCCGGGATGCTCACCGCCGCAGCGGCGAACCGCTGGTCCACCGACGACTACCTGGATCCGGCCCACCCGCTGCAACGGCGGGTACTCGACGTCGTCGCCCGGCTGTGCCGGGAGGAGCCGGCCGCGGTCGGCATCGACGGTTGCGGCGCACCCCTGTTCGCGGTCTCCCTACACGCCCTGGCCCGCGGATTCGGCGCCGCCAACGCCGCCGCGGCCGGAACCCCCGAAGGGCGGGTGACGGACGCCATGCGCACCCACCCGGAGATGGTCGGCGGCACCGATCGCGATGACACCCGGCTGATGCAAGCGTTTCCCGGTCTGCTGGTGAAGGGTGGCGCCGAGGGGGTGCACTGCGCCGCACTGCCGGACGGCCGGTGTGCCGCGCTCAAGGTCGCCGACGGCGGGGACCGCGCAAGGATGCCGGTGCTGGTCGCCGCGTTGCGCCGGATGGGGGTGACGCCCCCGACGCCTGAGGCGGCCCGGCTGCTGGACGAGCTCGCGGTCGGCGTGGTGCTCGGCGGCGGCGAACCGGTCGGCACGATCACCGCCGCGCCCGGGGTCTTCTGACGTGTCCGACGCGCCGACCCAGTGCCCGCGCACACGCCGGACGGGTGTGGGAACAGTCCGACGAAGCCTGTACTGTTGGTACCACGAAACACACCTGATTCCGGGGCCGCCGGCTGGTTAGACCAGCGGCCGCCCCGCTTCTTACTGCAAGGGGGTCCGCCATGGGGCGAGGCCGGCAGAAGGCTAAGCAGACAAAGGTCGCGCGAGAGCTCAAGTACCACACCTCGTCGATCGATGTAGACGCCTTGCAGCGCGAACTCACCGGCGGGACGCAGTACCAACCGAGCCCGCCCGTCGCCGACGACGACGAGGACGACGACCCCTACGCCTCGTACTCCAGGTACCTGGCGGAGGAGGACGATGATCCGGCCCCCCGGTACGTCGGCCGCCGTCGCTGACGTCTGAGCGGGCCTGGGCTCGAGCCGTTCGGCTCGGGCCCGGTTCTCGACTTCGACCTTCGGGTGATCACTACCAGCCCTTTCGCAATGGTCATCTTGGTGTTCGTTCGGGCCTGGTAGAACTCGATCGTCCCCACCAGGTAGTCCTTCTGGCCGTGCGCCATCGCCCGCAGGCGTTCGAACTGGTCCTCGTTGTCCTCGATCAGGTACCGGCCCTGCCCCCGGCCGAATGCCCCGATCTTCGCCATCCGCGCGTACACCTCGCGGCTCAGCGACGCGATGGTCTCGACCACCAGCAGGCCGTGCCGGGCGCGGAACATCTCCTCCAGGAACGCCTCCGCAATGCCCACGTGCCCACCGGTCACCCGCTGCTCGAGCCGCCACACGTCCTGGGTGAGCGTGGCGATGGAGGCGCGCAACCGCCCGGTCAGCGCGGGTGACCAGCCCGTGGACATCTCGTAGGAGGTCTTGGGCCGCAGCCGGCCGGACTCGAGGCGATGGATCAGCGACTCGGTCTCGACTGTCATCGCCGACCTGTCCACCGACGCGTTGACCGGTCCGTGCGAGGTGGCTTCGCAGGGACGGCGTGGCCACTCGAAACATTTCGAATCGGTATCAGGCGGGCCGTCGACGACATCTCAACGGCGGTTGGTCGGCACGCACCAGCCGGGTGGGGGTGCGGGGTGGGAAGCGTCACGGCGGCGGGCGGGGTTCCGCTGGACGCCGGGCCGAACGGGTCGACCGCTTCGGGCCCGATCTCGGCCCGGCCGACCTACCGGTCGGCGCTGCGGATCCGCCCATTCCGACTACTACTGGCCGCACACGGCGTCGGCACCATCGCCCAACTCATGCTCACCCTCGCCCTGGGCATCGAAGTCCTCGACCGCACCGGATCCGGCGCATGGGTCTCCATCACCGTCGCCCTCGGCTTCATCCCCTACGTCCTGGCCTCCGGCTACGCCGGACTCCTGGCCGACCGCCACTCCCGCAGCACCATCCTGACCTGGTCATTCACCACCCGCGCCGGCTGCGCCGCCGCCCTGGCCACCGGCCTACCACTGCACTGGCCCATCCCCCTGCTCGTCACCCTCGCCGCCA
The DNA here is from genome assembly GCA_964476495.1 of uncultured Actinomycetes bacterium. Classification (GTDB taxonomy): domain Bacteria; phylum Actinomycetota; class Actinomycetes; order Mycobacteriales; family Nakamurellaceae; genus Nakamurella. Next base: position 36,643 of record CAYZBB010000036.1, read on the forward strand.
CCGCCGCATTCGCCGCCACCCCCTCCTACCCCGCGCTCACCGCCGCCACCGTCCAAGCCGTCCCCGACGACCAACTACCACCGGCCAACGCCCTGGTCACCGGCGTAGTCAACCTGACGTGGATGACCGGGCCGGGCGTACTCGGAGTTGTGCTGATGCTCGGCCACGGGCCGACGATCGGGACCGCCATCGCGACAGGCCTGTTCGTGCTGGCCGCGGCGACGTCCGCCCGAGCCCGGCTGGACCGGCCGACCCGTGCACCGTCCGGGTGGTGGCCCGAGCTTCGAGCCGGCTGGCACGTAGTGGTGCGAGTAGGCGCGGTACGCCGGCCGATGACCGCCGCGGTGCTCGGCAACTTCCTCTACGGCTACCTGGTGGTGGCCATGGTGCTGCTCGCCGTCGAGGCGTTCGGAGGTGACCGGGGCGCGGGACCGCTCAATGCCGCGTTGTCGGCCGGCGGCCTGATCGCCCTGATGCTGTCGAACCCGCTCGCCGCCCGGTTCCGGCGGGCCGGGCTGCTGTTCGTGGTGATGACGATCTTCGGGGTCGTCACCGTCGCGCTCGGCCTGTCGACGTCTCTCGCCGTTTCGGTCGCCTCGGCCGGCCTGGCCGGAGCGATGTCGCTGCTGGCGGAGGTGACCTCGGTGACCCTGCTGCAGCAGTTCACGCCGGAGGACCTGACGGCGCGGGTGTTCGGCGTCTACGACCAGCTCAACGTGGGCGCGATCGCCGTCGGATCGCTGATCGCGGGACCGCTAGCCGACGCGCTGGGGGCAGGGCGTGCGGTCGTTGTCGTCGCGGCCGGATGCTTGACCGCTTCCGTGGTCGTCACGCGCCGTATCAGCCACCTACCCTCCGGCATCTGAGTTCCGGCCACAACAGGACAGTGGAGGCCTGGTGGTGGCCATGGTGCTGCTGGCCGAGCAGGCATTCGCCGGCGACCACGGGATCGGCCTGCTGAACTCGGCCCTGTCCGTCGGTGCGCTGCTCGCCCTGTTGCCGGTCAACCTGATCGCCGCGCGCTTCCGCCCGGCCGGCGTGCTGTTCGTGGTGATGACCGGATTTGCCGGCGCCGCTCTGCTGCTCGGCGTGTCCGGGTCCCTCGCCTGGGCGGTCGCCCTTGCGGGGGTCGCCGGTGCGGCCTCCCTGCTCGCCGAGGTGACCTCGGTGACACTGCTGCAGCGCGCCGCTCCGGACGACCTGACCGCCCCGTGTCTTCGGCGTCTACGACCAGCTCAACGTGGGCGCGATCGCCGTCGGATCGCTGATCGCGGGACCGCTGGCCGCGGCGGATGCGAGCGACGCGGCGGGCGGTCAGTCCGCCGGCGTGACCAGCCGGGTCACCGCCGTCCGGATTGCGTCCCGTTGGGCGGTCACCTGGTCGGCGTCGGCCGGCAGTGGAGCCAGCAGCAACCCGCCGTAGACCAGTCCGAGGATCAACGGCAACAGCCGGTCGGCGGGCACGGACGCGTCGACGTCACCATCCCGCTGGGCAGCGGCCAGTGCCTCGACCTTGCGCCGGGTCGACTCCGCGGACGGCGGCAGCTCCTCGATCGATCCCGGCCGTTCGAGGCTGTACCAGAGGGCCAGCCTGATCAGCTCGGGATGCGCGAGAGTGAAGTCGAACATCCGGCCGGCATAGCCCGGCAGGTCCTGGGCGTCGAAGGGGACGGCATCCAGCAACTGCCCGACGACAGCAGCGAGGGTCGCATCGAACAGGCCCTCCTTGCTGCCGAAGTAGGCATAGATCCGCTCCTTGTTGGCCCCGGCGCCGGCCGCGATCCGATCGACACGCCCACCGGCCAGGCCCTTCTCGGCGAACTCGGCCTTTGCGGCGTCCAGGATGCGCGACCGGGTGTCGGTGGCCGACCGCACTGCACGGCGCGGCGCTCCATCGGTGGCGGTTCGGGCCGGCGACATCCGTCCAGCATACCCAACCAACTGGTCGGTTGACATCGCCGGTTCTTCTCGGTACCGTCGCTTCCAACCAACCAGTTGGGTAGGAGGAACTCCCATGTCAGCACCCGTTGCGCTGGTCACCGGCGGCTCGTCGGGGATCGGCGCGTCCATCGCCCGCCACCTGCACGGTCGTGGTTACCGCGTCTACGCCGCCGCGCGTCGGCTGGATCGGATGGCCGATCTCGCCGACATCGGCGTGCACACCGTGCCGACCGACCTGACCGCCGACGGGGACCTGATCGCCCTTGTGGACCGGATCATCGCGGACACCGGCCGGATCGACGTGCTCGTCAACAACGCGGGATACGGATCGTACGGATCGCTGGAGGAGGTGCCCGCGGCCGAAGCTCGCCGGCAGGTCGAGGTGAATCTGTTCGCGTTGGCACGGCTGACCCAACTCGTGATCCCGCACATGCGGGCACGACGAAGCGGCACCGTCGTCAACATCTCCTCGATGGGCGGGCGGTTCGGCGAGCCGCTCGGAAGCTGGTACCACGCCACCAAGTTCGCGGTCGAGGGGCTCAGCGATTCGATCCGGATGGAGTTGGCGCCGTTCGGCATCAGGGTGGTGGTCATCGAGCCGGGGGCGATCCGCACCGAATGGGGCGGCATCGCGGCCCGCGGCCTGTTGACGGTGTCCGGCGACGGTCCGTACGCGCAGCCCGCACGTCGATCGGCCAAGGTCCTCGCTTCGGGCGAGGAGTCGGGCTCGGACCCGGACGTCGTCGCCGCCGCGGTCGTCAAGGCGGTTACCGCTCGCCGGCCGCGGACCCGGTACGCGGTCGGGGCCGGCGCCAAGCCGATGGTGCTGGCCGCCCGGCTGTTGCCGGACCGGGTCAGGGATCGCCTGGTCGCCGGCTTCTATCTGCTGGCCGCGCGGATGGCGCCGGACACTCCGGCGCGCACCCCGGAGACCGGCGACCTCACTCCAGCGTGACCGGACAACCCAGATAGCGGCCGTAGCCGGCTGCGGCGCTTGCCACCGCCGCCTTCTCGGCGGCGGACCACGGGCGAATCGGCTGCGTCTGGATCACCGCTTCCCCTGCGACGACCCGGTGACGCCAGTGCCCGGCCAAGATACCGCCGATCAGGACGGCGTGCAGATAGTTGTCCGTGTTGAGGACGGGCAGCGACCGATCGTCCGGAACGATCAGCTGGCGGGTGTCGCTGAAGGACATGATCAGTTCGTCGTAGCCCTGCACGAGGTCGACCCGGGGCGACCTGGGCGACCGTGGCGATCTGCCTGGCTCGCCACCGCAGTGATAGACGGTCAGACCGTTCAGCTCCGCCCGCTCGCACCCGGCCGCTTCCAAGCCGATCCGCGCTCGGCCGATGGTCAGGCTTGCCCACGATGCGAAGTCCTTGGCGGTCGCCGGCCCGCGTGTTGCGACATACCGGGCCGCCAGCCCGGCCAGCGCCGCGTCCTCGTCGAAGGCCGCGTTGTCCGGCGGGACCCGCTCGTGGAAGGCGGCGTAGGTCTGTTGCCTGCCGGCCATCGCCCCACTGATCAGCACCTCGTCGAACTCCGCGTGCATCATCAGGTGGCCGAGTCGTTGGCCGCTCGCCGGGACGCCGACCGAGTTCAGCGCATCCGCCAACTCCTTTCGGGTCCGGTGCCGCCCCCCGGCCACCTCAGCGGCCAGCGTCCGTTGGGCGAGATCGAGTTCGCGCCTGTCCAGGCCCAGCTGTCGGTCGTAGAACGCGGTCTGCCGGCGCAACCGTGGCGCGGTCAGCCGCAGCAGCGACCGGATGTCCCCGGGCAGCACCAGATGCCAGGTGGGCCGCAGGACGTGGGTGCGCAGGATCTCCCCGCGATCGAACGCCGCGAGCATGTCCGCGTGCGTCGGCCGGCGTCGGGCCGGAACGCGCTGGGCAAGCGCCCAGAGCGCGTACGCGAACTCCTGCCCCTGCATGGCGACGAGAGACCCGAGCACCGACACCGCGTCCGGCGCGACCGGCGACCAGAGGCCCTGGCGTCGCATCCGGGTCGTCAGCACGCTCGCGGCATTCAACATGGGCATGAGCCTGACCGCAGTAGCGGCCGGGATCTGTCCTTCACTCCGAACCGCGCGACGCAGATCACGCGGGCGATCACCCGCGGGGTCTTCGCCCGGAACCTAGAACCGGGGATGGTCCCCGCAGAGAGTGACTCGTTCGGTGCGGTCGCCGGAATCCTCCACGGTGCCGAGCACGACCGACCAGACGTGTCTGGCGGTCAGCACCGCCATCGCGCGATCGACATCCTCCGGAGGCAGCACGGCGACCATGCCGATCCCCATGTTGAACGCCTTCTCCATCTCGTCCCTGGGGACCCGTCCGTGCGAGGCGATGTACCCGAACACCGGCAACGGATTCCAGGCGCGCCGGTCGAGTGCGGCGGTGAGCCCGTCAGGGATGACCCGGGTCAGGTTGTTCGCGAGGCCGCCCCCGGTGATGTGCGCATACGCGTGGACGTCGGTCTCCCGCATCAGGGCCAGGCAGTCAAGCGCGTAGATGCGGCACGGCTCGAGCAGTTCCTCGCCGAGGGTGCGGCCGAACTCCTCGACGTGTCCGTCCAGCGGCAACCGCGCGATGTCCAGCAGCACGTGCCGGACCAGGGAGTAGCCGTTGGAGTGCAGGCCGGACGAACCCAGGCCCAGTACGACGTCGCCGGGCCGGATCCGGTCGGGTCCGAGCACAGCGTCCGCCTCGACCACGCCGACGCCGGTCGCCGCCAGGTCGTAGTCGTCGGGGTCCATCAGCCCGGGATGCTCGGCGGTCTCGCCGCCGACCAGCGCGCAGCCGGCCAGCACGCAGCCGTCCGCAATGCCCGACACGATCGACGCGATCCGCTGCGGGTCGAGCTTGCCGCAGGCGATGTAGTCCTGCAGGAAGAGCGGTTCCGCCCCGCTGGCGACCAGGTCGTCCACGACCATGGCGACCAGGTCGATGCCGATGGTGTGGTGCACATCCATGGCCTGGGCGATCGCGCACTTCGTGCCGACACCGTCGGTGGACGAGGCCAGCAGCGGCTCCCGGTACCGGTGGGCAGGCAGCCGGAACAGCGAGGCGAACCCTCCGATGCCGCCGATCACCTCCGGCCGGCGGGTCTTGGACGTGTACGGCTTCATGAGGTCGACCGCCGCCTCGCCGGCGGCAATGGACACTCCCGACCCTTCGTATGTGGCACCGGGGCCGATCGGATGGCGGGTGTCGGTCATCGATGTGCTCGTCTCGTTCTCGACCCGGGCGTCCGCCGGGGCGTATGGGTCGACCGCTCTGCGCGCAGCGGTCGAGGCCTGGGGTTCGAGCGGCGGGAAAGGCACCGGCTCATGGCCGGCTCAGAGCATCTGCAGCACCGTAACCGTGCGCGGCGACCGGTTCCCGGCCGTTCATGTGCGGGGCGGCGACGCCGCGCGCGATGCCCTCCAGCACATGCTTGCCGACCTGGTCCGGGATCGGGATCGGGTAGTCGCCGGTGAAGCAGGCGGTGCAGAGCCGATTCTTGGGCTGCTCGGTGGCCGCGATCAGGCCTTCCAGGGAGACGTACGCCAGGGTGTCCGCGCCGATCGATCGGCGCACCGCCTCGACGTCGCCGGCGTTGGCGATCAGCTCTGCCCGCGAGGCGAAGTCGATGCCGTAGAAGCAGGGCCACCGCACGGGCGGCGAGGCGATCCGCACGTGCACCTCAACCGCGCCGGCCTCCCGCAACATGCGGACCAGGGCACGCTGGGTGTTGCCGCGGACGATCGAGTCGTCGACCACGACCAGCCGTTTGCCACGGATCACGTCGCGCAGCGGGTTCAGCTTGAGCCGGATGCCGAGCTGGCGGATGGTCTGCGACGGCTGGATGAAGGTGC
>CAYZBB010000037.1:0-42245 GCA_964476495.1 uncultured Actinomycetes bacterium
GGCGGCCCTGCTCACCATCACCCAGCTGACCGAAGGGACCCCGTCGTGACCCTCATCGCCGAAACCGCGCCCACCCCGGCCCCGATCGCCACCGTCATCGAACTACCCGCCGACCAGATCGCCCAGCACCCGGAGAACCTACGGGACGCGACGCGAGGCATCCGCGAGCTGGCCGCGTCGATCGCCGAGGTCGGCGTCCTGGTACCGCTGATCGTCGTCCCGGTCGCCGCCGTCCCGGGTCACGAATTCGACCCCGGTATCACGCACGTGGCCGTGGACGGCAACCGGCGACAGCTCGCGGCCCGGCAGGCCGGGCTGCCGGTGCCGTGCATCGTCCGCCCCGACCTGGATAGCGCCCGCGAGCACGCCCTGACGATGGCCGTGACCGGGTTGACCCGCGATGGGCTGACCGTCAGGGAGGAAGCCCACGCCGTCCAAGCGATGCTGGACCTGGGCATCGAGGCCTCAGCGATCGCCCGCGCGACCGGCCGCACCCGCAAGCAGGTCAGCACCGCCCGCAAGGCCGCCCGCCTGTCCGACGACCTGGCCCACGCGACCGCTGACCACGATCTGACCCTGACCGACCTGGCCGCGCTCACCGAGTGGCAGCACGACCCGGAAGCCGTCGAGCTGCTGACCGACGCGATCGGTCGCGGGCAGCTCGCGCACACCCTGGCCCGCCTGGACCTGACCCGACGCGAGCGTCAGATCACCGCGCGGACCGTGCGGGAGCTGACTGCCGCCGGGGTCAGGTGCATCGACCAGCGCCCCCACTGGTCGGGCACGCCGTGCGAGCTGGACGGCCTGCGGTCCGCTGACGCCCCACCCGGTCAACAGTTCACCCCCGATACGCACGCCCAATGCCCCGGGCACGTCGCCCACGTCGAGGTGACCATCTACCCGGCCGACGACGAAGACGACGAACACGTCGAGGTCGCCATCACCTACGGGTGCGCCGACCCCGCCGCGTACGGACACCCGACCCGATGGGCGGCCATCACCACCAGCCCACCCGCCGACGACAATGATCACGACGCCGACGACGAGCTGACCCGCGCCGAAAGGGCCACGCAGGCGCAACGTCGGCAGGAAGAGGCAGTGGCCCGCGCCGAGGCCGCCCGCCGTCAGGAACGGTCCGACCTCATCCGCCGCAACAAGGAAGCCGACGCCGCCCAACAGGTGCGCCGCCAGTTCCTCCGCGACTGCCTCACGGCCCGCTCCCGCCACCAGGACATGACCGCCTACGCCCTGCACCAACTCCTGAGCCGAGAGGGCACCGTCACCGCTTGGTTGTCCGATTGGGCCGGCCGCGACCGCGTGCTGACCGAAATCCTCGGAGACGACCCGATTGCGACCGCCACCGCCGCGACCGGCCCGCGTCGCCTGGTCATGCTCTGGGCGTACGTCGCCGCCGCCCACGAACACGCGATGCCCCGCGACGCCCACCGCGACACAAACCGCCGCCGCGCCGACTACCTGCGGCACCTGGAACAGATCGGCTACGTCCTGTCCGACGTCGAACAGCTCGTCATCACCCGCGCCTACCCCGACGACAACCCCACCGACCCCAGCACTAGCGACACCGACGACCAGCCAGCCGCCCCCGGGACAGCGCAGTGACCGGCGCAATGCGGTACGCCGCGTGTGAAGGGCGACGCCATGACCCGGACACCGCCGGTTGGTGCCGCCGATGCGGCGCGGCTCAACTGACCGGGTGGATGGTCACCTGGCGCGCCGACGACACCATCCGCGAGCGGTCCTACCGGCACGAAGCCGACGCCCACGCCGACGCCGCCGAACTCCGCGCGGCCGGAATGCCCGACGTCCGCGTATCGACGTTCACCACCCCGGACCCCGCCTTCATCCAGTGGTGGGACCGACACCGCCAACAGCTCGCCATCTGACCACAACCCACCCGCACGAAACTCGGGGCCAGCGTCGACCGCCGACGCTGGCCCCGTTCGCGTCGTCAGAACAACGACAACGACTCGACCGGGCCTCGAGCCCGGACCGTGACCGGGCTCGGCGCCCCGACCGGTCGGCCGGCGACGCGGACCGGCAACGGAGCCGGCTCCGGGAACAATGGCAGCAGGTCACGCCACGGATCGCCCTCAGCGATGACCGCCGCGAGCGCCGCCGCCAACGCCTCCGGGGACTGGTCGAGCGCCCCGGCCAACGCCGCCTGGATCGCGCGGGACGCGCCGACCTTGCCCCGCACATCGACCCGCCCCGGACGCGGCCCCACGATCCGGCCCCGGCGGACCGCGTCCCGAATGTTCTCCCCCTGGGTGCCGATCCGCACGTGACCCGGATCGGCCCGACAACACAGCCGAACGTCGCAGTCGTGCAGCACCGTCGCCCCGACCGGGATCGGCCCGAACCGCAGCACCGCCGCGATCTGATGCGGCGTCACCATCCGTGGCCCGTCGATCCTGTTCTTGATCGCGATCCGTCCATAGCCATCAGAGCCGACCGCACCGGTCCAGATGTAGCAGGTCGCCGTCCGCAGCAGCCCGTGATGCCACCGGGCAATGTCCATGTCCGACAGCCGCACCGGCCGCCCCTGAGACTTACTCACGACCGACCCCGACCGGTCAGGCCGCGCCGTCGGTCACCGCGTCCGCTGATGCCACGGCATCACCGAGGACAGGGTCACCGGCCTCCGCAGCCTCCCGCACCGCCCGCCGCACCTCGGCCGCCGTGATCTGCAACAGCTCCGCGATCTGCGTCACCGGCACGTCCTCGGCCCGCAATGCCACGACCGCCGCCGTGACCCGCTCATCGACTGCTGCCCGTTCCCGATCCGCGACCCGCTCAGCCTCGACCGTCGCCAGCCGCGCCGCCTCCACCGCCAGGTCCCGCCGCCGATCCACCGCCACCCGCTCGTCGGCCGCCGCCAACCCGGCCGTCACCGCATCCTCGATCCGCCGGTCCCGCTCGGCCCGCTGCGCCCACACCGTCGCCAGCCGCTCCCGCGCCCGCTGCCGCGCCGCAACCTCCGCGTTCGCCACCTTCGCCACCGCCGCCGCCCCTTCGCCACCCGACCCAACCCCGCGTCCGCAGCCTACCGCCCACCGACGCGCCACACACCTCTTGCACCTTGGTAACGAATCTATAACGCCTGCTACGCTCCGCCCGTGATGAGCCTGCACAAGCTCTCGGCCGGAGACGGGTACACGTACCTGGTCCGGCAGGTGGCGGCGGGTGATTCGACCGAGCGTGGATTCGACTCACTGGGCGACTACTACTCGGCCAAGGGTGAAACCCCGGGCCGCTGGGTCGGTTCCGGCTTGGCCGGCCTCAACATGTCGCCGGCCGCTATGGCATCGGTCTCCGAGATGCAGATGAAGGCGCTGTTCGGGCTGGGCATCCACCCGGACGCCGACGCGATCGTCCAAGCGAAGATCGCGGCCGGCGCGGGTCCGGCGGCCGCCCAGGCAGCGACGAGATTGGGCGCTGCGTACCGGGTGGTCGAGGGCAACCCGCAGTGGCGTGAGCGGCTGGCCGAGCGGTACCGGGCATGGAACACCGTCCGCGGTCTACCTGAGCGTGACCCGGTCCCAGCGGCCGAGCGAGAACGGATCCGCACTGACACCGCGTTGGAGCTGTTCCGCGAACAGCACGGCCGGGCGCCGCTGCACGACGGAGAGCTCTCCGGGTTCCTGGCCCAGCAGTCACGACTGGAGTCCGCGTCGGTCGCCGGGTTCGACCTGACCTTCTCGCCCGTGAAGTCGGTGTCGAGCCTGTGGGCGGTTGCCGACCCGGCCGTGTCCACGAAGATCGAAGCCGCCCACGACGCGGCCGTGGCCAAGACCTTGGCCCACCTCGAGGCCACCGCCGTCTACACCAGGCTCGGACCGCGGGGGGTCCGTCAGGTCGACGTCACCGGCCTGATCGCCGCCCAGTTCCGGCACCGCGACTCCCGCGCCGGCGATCCAGACCTGCATACCCACGTCGCCATCGCCAACAAGGTGCAAACGCTGGATGGCCGGTGGATGGCCCTGGACGGTCGGATGATCTACCGGGCCGCGGTCACCGCGAGCGAGTTCTACAACACCGCCCTCGAAGCCGAGATCACCGCGTGGATCGGTGGGCGGTTCACCGAGCGGGAGACCACTCCAGGCAAGCGTCCGATCCGTGAGCTCGCCGGCGTGGACGAGAACTTGATGCGTCGCTGGTCGACCCGCAGGCAGGCGATCGCGGCGGCCACCGGTGATCTGGCCGCCCAGTTCGTCGCCGCGCACGGTCGGGTCCCAACTGCGGTGGAGACGCTGCGGCTGGCCCAGCAGGCGACCCTAGCCACCCGACAGGCCAAACACGAGCCGCGGTCGCTGGCGGAGCAACGTCAGGCCTGGCGCGCCCAGGCTGTGCAGATTCTGGGTGGTGAGCCGCGGCTGATGGCGATGCTCCGCGACGTGCACGCCACCGTCGCGGCCGCCCCGATCACCGCCGAGCTGGTCGACGAACTCGCCGCCGAGACCGTGGCCACCGTGTCGGCCTCCCGGGCCCGATGGCGCGAGGCGAACCTGCACGCCGAAGCCATCCGACAGGTCAGGGCCGCGGGCATCGACCCGGCCCAGGTACTTGAACAAGCACGGTTCGTCACCCACCGGTCCATGTCCCCTGACCACAGCATCGCCATCGGCGCCGACACCGACGTGACCCCCGACGACTGCGTCCCGGCGCACCTACGCCGCGCGGACGGCAGCAGCCAGTTCCGAGTCGCCGGTGGGCAACAGCTCACCTCCCCGGCAGTGCTGGACGCCGAACGACGGATCATCGCCACCGCCGGCCAGGTCGGTGCCCGCACCATCTCCATCAGTGACGTCGAGCTGGCAATGCTCGAGTGGTCGGCCAACAACGCCGGCCGCACCCTGAACACCGGCCAAGCGCAAATGGTCCGCGACATCGCCACCAACGGCCGCCGCGTCGCTTTGGCGCTGGCCCCGGCCGGAACCGGCAAGACCACCGTGATGGGCGTGCTGGCCCGGGCCTGGCAGGCCAGCGGCGGCACCGTCATCGGACTGGCCCCCCAGGCGTCGGCCGCCGACGAACTACGCAACGCGCTGCCCGCCGTTGACACCGACACCGTCGACAAGCTCGTTTATGAAATCACCCAGGGCGACCCCCAGCACCGCCCCGAGTGGATCGACCGGATCGGCGCCGCCAGCCTGGTCATCGTCGACGAGGCCGGCCTGGCGTCCACCCGCAACCTGGACACCGCGATCGCGTACGTCACCGGCCGGGGCGGCCGGGTCCTGCTCGTCGGGGACGACCGGCAACGCGCCGCCGCCGGTGCCGGCGGCGTCCTTCGGGACATCGACGCCGCCTACGGCTCGTCCAGCCTGGTCGAGGTCATGCGATTCACCGACCCGACCGAGGGGCAGGCCACCCTCGCCATCCGCGACGGCGACCCCGCCGCCGCCGGCTTCTACACCGACCGGGGCCGCCTGCACGCGGTTACCGCCGACACCGCCGTCGCCACCCTGTACGCCGCGTGGGCCGCCGACATCGCCGCCGGCCGACAGTCCCTGATGATCGCCCCCACCCTCGACCAGGTCGGCCAGCTCAACGTCCTGGCCCGGGCCGCCCGGCTCGCCGCGCTCCCCACCGAAACCCGCAAGGGTCGAGAGCTGACACTGCCCAATGGTGACGTCGTGTCGGCCGGCGACACGGTGATCACCAAGCGCAACGCCCGCAATTTGTCGCTGGGCGGCACCGACTTCGTCCAGAACAACCACCGGTGGACCGTCACCGAGGTCCACCAGGATCGGACCCTGACCGTGTCATTGATCGGCGGCCCCGGCCGCCGGGAAGTCCGCCTCCCCGCCTGGTACGTCGGCGACGGGCACGTGCGCCTCGGGTACGCCGACACCCTCGCCTCGGTGCAGGGCCGCACCGTCGGCGCCGCGGGCCGCATTCAAGGCACCGCGCACGTCCTGATCGACCCGACCATGACCCGCAACGAGCTCTATGTGGCGCTTTCCCGGGCGGTCACCGCCAACCACGGCTACATCCAGATCGGTGGCGGGATCAACCCCGACCAGGTCCTGACCCCGGACGCCGTACACACCCCGACCGCCGCCGAGGCGTTCGTTGCGATCCTGGCCCGGGACGGATCCGCCCGGTCCGCGACCACCGAGATCCGCGAAGCCACCAACCCGGTCACCGTCCTCGGGCACGCCGCCCCCGCTTACCGAGAGGCGATCGTCGCCGCCGGCGAAGCCATCCTGGGCCCCGAGAAGGTCGCCGCCATCGTCGACGGCGCCGAGACGGCCGTCCCCGGCGTCACCACCAAACCGGCGTGGGACACCCTGCGTGGGCACCTGCTCACCATCGCCCTCGCCGACGCCGACCCCGTCGCCCAACTTGCGGCCGCCGCCAATCGCCGCGAGCTGGACACCGCCGTCGACGTCGCCGCCGTCCTGGACTGGCGGCTTGACTACACCGGCAATCACTCCCAGGGCGCCGGTCCCCTGCCCTGGCTGCCCACCGTCCCTGCTGCCGCGGCTGCGCACCCCGAGTTCGGCCCCTACCTGCAGGCGTGGACCCACCGGGTCAACGATCAGGCCACCGCGATCAGCACCACCACCCGGGAATGGACCCCGAACACGGCCCCGCCCTGGGCCGCGCCGTACCTGGCCGACCGAGACCTGGTCGCCACGCTCGCCCTGTGGCGCGCCAGCCTGAGCGTTCCCGACACCGACCTGCGCCCCGCCGGCCCGGTCCCGCCACGATTGGCCGACCGGCGCCGCCACCGCCAACTCAGCGACGCCAGCGCCCGCGTCGCCGGCATCCCCGGCGACGGCGCCGACCGGTGGGCCCGCGCCCTGACCGATCTCGGCGTCGACGCCAAGATGATCACCCGCGACGACTACTGGCCCGTCCTCGTCGGCCGGCTCAACCTGGCCGACGCCGCCGGCCAGCGGGTCAACCGGCTCTTGGCCGCCGCCGTGCAGCAGCCCCTGCCCACCGAATCCGTCGCCTCCGCGCTGTGGTGGCGACTGGCCCCGCACCTGGGTGCGATCACGGTGCCGGTCGGGCCCGACCGGCACCGGGTCCGGCCGGCCTGGACCGACCGCCTCGCGCGGCATCTCGGGCAGGAAACGGCAGACCGGATCACCGGCGACCGGCTCTGGCCAGTCTTGGTCGCCGGCGTCGACGCCGCCACCCGCGAAACCGGCTCCCCTGCCGCACAACTTGTCGACGCCGCCACCGGGATCCTGGCCCCAGCCGTACAGCACTTGCCCGGACACCAATGGGCCGCCGCCCTGCTCGGGCACGTCACCGACCTCGCCGCCCCCGCTCCACCCCTTGACCCCGACCATGACCGCATCCCACCCGACCCCGCCGACGCCGACCTGATCCCGCCTGCCGACCTGTACCAGGGCGCCCCCGAACCCGACCCCCGCACTGCCGGGCCCGCTGACCAGCACACCCCGCCGAGCGATCAAGTCCCGCTGATCGAAGCCACACCCGACCCGCAGACCGAGGCCGAATCCGCACCCACCGACGTCGAACTGGTCGCCGCCCGCGCCCGCACACAAGCCGCAACCACCGCTGCATGGAACTTCTACCGGCAGCAAGCCCGAGAACCCCAGTCCTGGACGGCCGCCTACCTCGCTGACCGTGGACTGGACGCCGGTCCCGACGGCCTTGGCTACGCCCCCGCCGGATGGACGAACCTGGTCGATCACCTGCGCGGTCACGGCTACACCGACACCGACCTCCTCGGAGCTGGGCTCGCCCGCACCAGCCGCCGCGGCACACTCATCGACACCTTCCGCGACCGGCTCATCCTGCCCATCCACGACATCGAAGGGAACATCGCCGCTTTCGTCGGCCGCGCCCACCCCAACGCCCCCAGCGGCACACCGAAGTACCTCAACAGCCCCGGGACCGTCCTCTTTGCCAAGAGCCAACTGCCCTACGGGCTCAACCTCGACGCCGTCGACAAGCTCCGCGCGGGCGCCGAACTCGTCATCGTCGAAGGTCCCCTGGACGCCCTCGCTGTCGCCGCCGCCGCCCGTCACGCCGGACGAGACGCCGTCGCGATCGCCCCGCTCGGAACCGCCCTCACCGTCGGGCAACTGGCCACGATCGATCAGATCGCTCCGCTCGCCGACCGTAAAGTCCTCGTCGCCCTCGACAACGATCCCGCCGGCAACGCGGCAGCCGCCAAGGCCCACCCGCTGCTGGCCACCGCCGGGGTCAGTCAACCCCAGATTCCACGCCTACCCGACGGACTTGACCCTGCCGAACTCATCGCCCGCGACGGCGCCGATGGTCTTGCCAGAGCCCTCGGGCAGCGCAAGCCTCTCGCCGACCTGCTTGTTGACAACTACCTCGACCGACTCCACCTCGACAACACCCCCGGATCTCTCGTCTGGGCCCTCGATGTCATCACCCCCATCGTCGCTGCCCTGCCCAGTTCGCAACGTGCCCGGCAAGCCCAACGAGCCGCCCGCCGCATCGGCGTCGACCCCTTCCTCATGCTCGACGCTATCCAACGCCACATCCCTTACACCCCAGCTCCTCTCGGGCCCCTCGGTCTGCCCACCCCGCCCCGCCTGCGCACCTATCAACAGGGCCTCGCAGTCATCGACCAGAAACTTGCGCTGCTGCGAGGGTCACCAATCAGCACCCGTGGCGACAACCGCAGCGGCAGACAAGATTCCCGCCGAGATCTCGGGCATGAGTCAGAACGTACGGCCGACAGATCATCTGAACGGTGAGGGAAACGGGCGCCGACCTGGAAGGTTCCACCGACCCAAACGGCGGCCACGCGCACGGCCGCCCGTCGAACTGCCAACCCTCCATAGAGTCGCGCAGAGCGAGCACCTCGGCTGCCAGCTGCACCCCGTAGTGACCGGCGTCAGCGTTCATCGGCTCCATCCCCCTCGACAAGCTCTCTCGGATGAGGTGGGACCGTAGCGCCTGACATGACAACGACGACGCGTCCGCGCTTGGAAGATGAAATCACTGCCTGCCGGCGGCCGACCGGTGATCCGCACGGTGGCCATGGTGCCATTATCTTGCACTCATATCGAACGTATGTACCTTCACGATGTGGCGATGCTGATGAAGCGCCTCCCCCGTGTCCGCGAGGACACACCTACCGGCCGGACACGTACATCGTGGGCTGGGATCCCTGCCTGTGCGTGGCCGGTCGGACGGGCCACCGCACCTACTACTGCATCCTCGACGACACGCTGCAGGTCGTCCCGCCATGCGCGCGTACCGCGTCCAGTTCGTTGGCCAAGGGCATCACCGGGCCGAGCCACCCGTACGATCAGCAGAACAGGGTGCCGGGCGTGTGAATGATCGACGCGCTGGCCGCGGACGGCACGCCGCGGCATCCGCGCGAGCCCGCAAAGAGCAGTAGTCATCCGCTCCTCACGCACGTCGGTCAGGACCGGTAGCGGCGAGTTGCACGGTCGATGAGACATTGCCGCATGGACCGGGACTGTTGTCTTCGGACCTCGAGCCTCGGGTATCGGACTGGTACAGGGGCTCGGCGGATGATATGGGGCGCAACGGGGGTCGCGGCGCTAGGGTCCGCCGACGACAGAGCTGTCCATCAAGCCGACGAAGGCCAAACGTTTCCACGAGCGCCCGTCAATCTCGGCCCCTTGAGTGAGGTAATACTCCGCGAGCGCGCGGTTCGCGGGATTGAGAATGACGGTTGTTGACGAGCTGACCCACTCGGTTCGCAGGCGCTCCAGGAGTTGGCGGCCTTCGCCGGGGACGCCCGCGCGGACGAAAGAGGTCATGGCAAGTGTGGGGCGCCCGGTCTGCGTGGCGAGTTCGGTTCGGCGTCGGTTGAGCGTCCGTAGTTCCGGGGAACGGGTGAGCTTGTAAATCAAGAAGGCGAGATGCACGAGCAGCGGGCCGCAGAGGATCGACAGGGTCACCGCGGCGGCGACGTTCTCATTCCTGATCGGGAGGACGTCGGCCAAGGGCACGGCGAACCCAACTACGACGATGCAATAGGTCACGGTGACCGCCAAGGCCAGGGCCAGCAAGCCGGGGCTGGGGCGTGCCGACCGCCCGTCGTGCAAGGTCATCGACGCGCCGCCGAGGCGGCGGATCCGGGACGCATTGGTGGCTACGTTCGCCAGCTCGACCACCCATACCCACGGGGCGAGGAGCACGCCGAAGGCTGACCGGTTGCCGCTGAGCAGGTTGAAGGATCTGGCCCGCCGCCAGGCGATGCGGCTTGCCTCTACCGGTCCCCCGGCGCCAGATAGCACTCTGGGTCGGACGGCGGTACTCATCGGCTGGGCGCAGGCACCTGTACCGGATCGGGTTGCCGGGGCGGTAGGACGGGCGGACCGACCGGAATGATCTCGACCCGGCGCGCTGCTTCTCCGATGTCTGCCATGGTGGGTCATTCTCCTTCGGTCGAGGGGGTGATGACGATCGGCCAGACCCCGCGGCGGGCGTCGAGAGACAGTCGACTTCCGTCCCCGAGCGACCTGAAGCGACGATCCGCGTCATCCCCGTAGGACGATCCTGTCCCAGGGTTACTTCAGGCAGGCCGCTCGGGGCCGCGAGCGGTCACCGATCCCGGTACCGCTCGGGGTCAGCGGACCGTTCGGGGATGGGCTCCGGCCGCCGGCCCGGGGCAGTGTCCGGGAATCGATGGCTGTAGGCGACCCGGAGCTGACGGACGCTGCTGTCGGTGCGTGCCAACCGTTCCAGGTAGGCGACCAACCGCTCGGCCACTGGGGTTCCCAACTCAGAAGCGGAGTGGACCGGTCCGGACAGGGTGGCCGGGGTTCGGGAATCGGCCACCTTCGGCGAGTTCGGATCGTAGGGCTGTTTCGGGGCCATCAGGTCCTCCTGACGATGACGAGGGATGAGCAGGCAGTGTTGAGGGATCGTGGCGCCGTGGCTTGGCCCGGTATCGGTGCTTACCAGTAGTCGCGGTCCCGGCTGTTGTAGCCGCGGTGGTTGTCGTAGTGACGGCGGTCGTCGTAGGTGTCGATGTCGCGGCGCTGCTGGTCGATCGCGTCCTGTAAGTCGCGTCGTTGATGGAGCAGGCTCGTCTCGGCGTCCTGGCGTTGTTGCTGGCGTGCGGCGTGGCCGTCGGCCTCTCGGATGAGGCGAAGCTGGTAGTCGGAATCGGCGTCGCCTTCGTCGGGGCGGCCGAACAGGCGCTGGAACAGGCTCAAGGGGTGGTCCTTCCGGTGGGTGCGGCGCCGGGCCGAGGCCCGGCGGAGGTGGTGGTGCGTTTCTTGCGGGGGGAGGGTCGGGGTGGGTTGAACGTCCTGGTTCGTTGCAGTCGCCAGTCGGTGCCGCCTCCGGCGCGGGACCGCTGTTGCCACTGCTGGTGACTGCTCTGGTCGAGGGCGGGGTCGGCGGTGCAGTCCTGGTTGCAGCGGGTGCCGGCCAGCCAGGTCGGCCAGCGGGCGATGGCCCGGTGCAGCTGGTCGTGCCAGACCGGTCCGGCGTCGTAGGAGCCCTCGTCGGACCAGACGTTGCACCAGGACACGTAGAACGTGGCCAGCTCTTCGGCCAGTCCGTCGTGCCGTTCCCAGCAGGCGGGCACGACGTCATGGAGGTGGTAGGTGGCCACCGCCCACGACACCCAGGTGGCCAGTTCGGCGTGCGCGGCCTCGGCCACCTTCGGCGGATGCCGCTCATACCGGTACCGGTGGTAGCGGCCCGGCCCGCGGCCGGCGGCGTCGTCCCGGTCGGCCGTGACGATCTGGTGGAGGGAGGCCACCTGGTCCGTTAGTTCGGCCAACCGGTGCATCGACTCGGCCAGCAGCTCGTCCGCCGTGTTGCCCCAAGGGATTTCGTCGGGCCCGGCCCCGTGATGGGCAGGAACGACGGTCAGGTCGGGTCGGGTCGGCCTGTCGGCGGGCGGTGCCCAGTCGTCGTCGGGTATCCAGTCGTCGTTGGGTGGTTCCGGGAGGTCCGGCGGTTGATCGGTCACGGCCGTCCACCGGCCAGATGCAGGCCGAACCGGCGCGCCTCGTCGTAGGTCTGCACGGCCCGCTGGATCTGGTGGGCGTCGTCGCGCTGCCACCACGGAGTCAACGCGACCTCGATGGGCGGGGTCTGGGCGGCCATCACGATCCCCCGTCCCGGGGCGACGTTGCGGATATCGGCGACGGTTCGGTTGGGTTGCCGGCGGCTGCCGACCGAGGACATGCTGCCGCCGGCGTCGCGAGAGACCGTGGCGACCTCGATGTCGCCGAAGGCTTCGGCCACGTCCTTGGTGTCGACACCGCCTTCTCCGCCGCCGACCAGCATTCGCAACCCGGCTGCGGTCCAGATGGCCT
The DNA here is from genome assembly GCA_964476495.1 of uncultured Actinomycetes bacterium. Lineage (GTDB taxonomy): Bacteria > Actinomycetota > Actinomycetes > Mycobacteriales > Nakamurellaceae > Nakamurella. The sequence goes on from CAYZBB010000037.1 coordinate 12,294, forward strand.
CACCGTTGTCCCGGCCGAAAGCGCCGCGGAGCAGGTTGCGGCCCTGTACGACCATGTGCGAGCTGATCCCCCAGCCGCGGGAGTCAGCCAACACGGTCTCCCAATCCGGCAGTCGGCAGGTGTTGGTCGCCTCGTCGGCGATGAGCGGTAGCGGCGGGTCGAGGCGGCCGCCCGCGGAGGCCGAGGCGTTGATGCGGGCCGCGTCCAGGATGGCCGACACCAGCAGGGTCACGATCCGGGTGGTTCCGGGCAGCATCTTGTGATGACTGAGCAGGTACAGGCTGTCCCGGCCGTGCAACGTCCAGTGGGTGGCGTCGAAGGACTCGGATGGTCGGTGACCCAGGATTGCCAGCATCCGCGGCGTGGACATGCCGTCGAAGGCGGCCCGCACCGACAGGTAGGAGCCTTCACGCTGCCGATCAGGGGTGGCCCGGACGGCGGCCAGCTCGTCGGCGTACTGATCGTGGCCACCGCAGGACCGGATCAACTGTTCCGGCCGCTTATCCAACGGGTTGTACACCCAGCCCAATAGGGTTCGCAGGTCGCAGTCGGCCAGGCCCGCCGCGTGCAGCAGGGCCCGCACGACCCGGCTGCCGTCGGCGGCGAAGTCCGCGTGCGGGTCCGGACCATCGCCGCGGTCGGTGAGCACCGCGGTGCGGGCGTCGGCCATGTCGGGGTCATCGCAGCCCTGGATCGGGGTCCACCGCAGCGACGGGAACATGCCACCGGAGAGCCCCAACGGGTCGAACGTGCGCAGTCCCCCACGGTCGGCGGCGGCCTGCCAGGTGTGCCGCAGGATGTCGGCCTTCGTGCTGGACACGACCTGCCGGTCGGCCCAGTCCAGCACCGCCGGGACGACCACCGACATCGTCTTGCTGGCCCCGGACAGACCGCACGTGATCGAAGAGATCTCGATGGGTCGGTGAATGGGTTGCTCGGTGACGATCGAGCGGCCCAAGTAACTGCCCAGCTGCGCGGGCGCCAGATCCCGCGGGTGAGTTCGGGCGGCCAGCTGCGGCCGCATCGCCTTGGCCTGGTCGCGTAGACCCGGCACGGTCAACCACTGTTCCTGCGCGGCGGTGGCCATCCCCGGCGCCGACCGGGGCCGGCGGGACAGCATGGCGACGACGCCGCCCGCGACCGCGACCCACCCACCGACGGCCAGGGTCAGGGCCAGGATCCAGACCAACCAGGCGGGTGGGTGCCCATCGACGGCCGGCCACCCCACGGTCGGATTACCCGGGTCGGTGAAGATGTCGAGCACGCCGGCCCACCAGCCCGGATCCGGCCAGCCCCGCCCGGTGAGCAGATAGGCAAGCTTCCCGCCGAGCAGCACAGCCACCAGCAGGACCGTGCCGGCGACACCCAGCACCGCCAGCATGACCCAGGACTGCGACGACTCGGCGGCGGTGACCTGACGGCTGCGGGCGGCGGACGAGGCTGACCCCGGCCGGGTCTTGGCCAGCAGATCGCGGATCATGCGGCGCCGCCGATCATGCTCTGTTCCAGCAAGGCTTCCCACTCGTCGTCGCTGATGTCGTCGACGCCGGCGATCGCCTTCATCCGCGAATCGGTATCCACGATGGGCTTTTCGACCGACGACAGCCGGTGTTTGACGACGGTGGTGTGGCTGCTACCGACCTTCCACAGGCCCACCCCAACCTTGAGATACCGCAGCAGGTCGGCCTGCACGTTGGTCAGGTTCATCAGCTCGGCGGCCGCGGTCAGGGCGATCTCTCCGCTCTGCCGGTAGGCGATCTTGATGCCGGTGTCGTCCAGCAGGCCGTGGGCCAGGTTGCGTCGTTCGGAGCCGGCGTCGCCGATCGCGTTCTGGTCGGTGAACCTGTGGAACGCGATCCAGTTGCTGATACCGAACCACCGCGCGAGCTTCCACTGCTCCTGGTAGCGGCGCAGCAGCGGCAGGTACCGCATGGTCATCCACGCCTCGTCGTAGCCGATGATCCGGCGGGGCGCGTCGGGATGCATCAGTTCGGCCTCCATCGCCGACTGCGCACACACCATCGCCAAAACGGTGTCCTGCTCGTTGGTGCGGACCTGCGAAAGATCGACAACCGTTCCCGGGGAACGAAAGTCGAACGCGGTGTTGCGGTCGTCGGTGGTGTCGAACATGCCGCGCAGCGAACCGGACAGCATCCTGGACAGCTCCAGTCGCACGTCAGTGCTCTGAGCGTGCACCTCCGCGCTGTCTAAACCGAGCGCGGCGGCCCGATCCCGCCACCGGGCCGGGTCGACCAACTGCGCCAGCAGAGTCGGCAACGACACCGGCGCGAGGCCAGCGTTGGCCGGCTCGTCGGCGCCGGTCGCCGCGTCCAACGCCCACTCCAGCACCGATCGCTCCACCGGCAGCAGCGGCCGGTGCAGGGAGACCTCCAGGATCCCGTCCAACAACTCAAGGCGGCGAGAACGGTTGCCCGCCAAGAACTCCTCATCGTTCTGACCGGGGTGACGGCGGACCTCGACCAGGGGGTTCATCCGGACGAGCTGGCCGGGACCAAGGCGCAGCGGTTCCACTCCCAGCACCTTCATCAACGGCTCGTACTCGGGCTTGACCTGCACCCAGGAGAACCCGATCCCGAACACCAGCAGCCGCAAGATCACCGACTTCATCAAAGCCGACTTGCCGCAGCCGATCTCACCGATCAGCGAGATGTTGGGGGAGCTGATCACCCCGGCCCCGTACAGCTCGAACGGGTCGAACAGGAAGGACGCCATCGACATCAGATCGGAGCCGATGTACGCGCCGGGCACCCCCAGGCCGGGATCCATGATCCACGGGTAGACCGCTTTGAGCATCCGAGACGGCGCGGTGTGCGCCTGCAGCCGCATCCGTCCCCACAGCCGCCCGGCGCCAGGGCCTTTCGCGCCATGTCGGGTGCGGCTGGTGCCCTGCACCAACAGCTCCAGGCGGCGCTGATCGGCCTTGTCCTGTGCTTCTTGGGCGGCGGCCGCCGCGGCGGCCTGCCGGTGCGCCGCCCGCCGCTGGATTTCCTGGGTGACCGACGTGCCCGGCACCGCCCGCAGCAGGCCCAGATGCTTGCGTTGGGTTGCGGTCATACCCCCGCCACCCCCCGCATCGGGGCGAGCCCACGGGCCAACGGCAACGCCGAGGCGAAGAACGCCTGGTCCTGCTCCCCGTACAGGACCACCGACTGACAGCGGGCCCGGGTCAGCTGCCGTCGCGCCGCCAGGGTCTGCCGCGTCAACGTCGCCTCGTCCGGGGCGGTGATCGTCAGGAACAGGCTGAACCGGAAGATCCCGTCCCCGGCCGCCTGAGCCTCGTCCTGGTCGGCGGCGGCCGCCCGCTCCTTCCGCAGCCGCGCCGAGTCCGGCCGCCCGAGCTTGCGGTTCTGGGTGGCGCTGCTGTCGGCGCGTAGCGCCTGCCGCTCGGCCGACGCGGCCGCCTTGACCTCACCGAGGGGTTCGGCGACCAGGGACAGGGTCCGGCGAAATCCTGACTGCTGCAGCACCGGTGCCAGCCAGTTGGATCCGACCGGTCGGCGCGGCAGTTCGTGCACCCACACCGTCCGCGAGACCGACGAGTCGTGCCGGAAGGACTTCCACGACCGTTCCGTCGCGGCCGGCCCCGCCAAACGGGGGTCCAGCTCGGACATCTGCCCGCCCAGGATGTCGTGCAGCGGAAGAGATTCGGGGTCGAACTGGGTCTTGAGGACCGCCGCGTACTGCCCTGGTCGCAGCCACCCCTGGGTGGTGATCTGACCGTCCCGCACGCCTCGCTCCAGGTCCAGCAGCCGTTCCAGGACGATCACCCCGATCGCGGTGTCCCGATCCGCCGACCCGGACGAGAGCTGACCGATTTCCTGGCCCAGTCGGCGCAGGTCGAACGCGACCGTCACGTACACCTCGTGGCGGTGCGCCGACGGCGCCGCCTGACTGATCAGTTCCTGGGTGGCCTCCCACGGCGGCCCGGACCGGACCATGGCCCGCTCCCGCACATGGCGGGCCGCCACGTTCACCACGTCCGGTGCGGTGCGAGCCAGCAGCTGCCAGCGGCTGACCGCAGCCCCCTCACTGCAGAACCCGTTCATGACTGCTTCCCAGTCATCCAGTCGTAGGTCCTGCTCGGCGCTGCCCTCCAACATCACCGATGACCCGAACGTCAGAAGAGTCGCGCAGGCCACCTTCTCGCGATCGTTGACCAGCAGCCCGACCTGCGAGCGGCCGTCCGGGGTCGGCACCGCAACCGACCGGTAGTGCACCAGATCGCCGGGCAGATCCATCGCGTAGGCCAACGAGGACGGTGAGAACACCGCTCCCCGGAACACGCCGCGGCGCGTGATCCGGTCACCCAACACAGTCAGCATGGGCACGAGATACGCCGTCAGCGGGCGGCCCCCGAACCGGGGAAACGGGATCGCTGCCACCAGCAGCGCCACCGCCAGCAAGCCGAACAGCCACCACTTGGACACCCACGCCAACTGCACCCCCAGGTAGGCGATCAGCAACGCGGCCGCGAAGAACGCCAAGTCGACCAGACCGAATCGGCCCAACAGGCCCGCCGTCGGCCGCGGCGGATACGTGTACTGCCGATGACCCATCGAACTTCTCCTCACACCAACCGCGGCGACCGTGGGGTCGAGCGCGGGCGTCGACCGGAGCCCGGCGACGACTTCTGATCAGGGATGACCGGCTGCGGCGACGGGGCAGCCGGCGTCGATGACGGGTCCGGCGACGTCGGCGCAGCGTCAGATGACGGACTCGTCGGAGTCACGACGGTCCCGGTCGGGACGGGGGTCACGGAACCCGACCCGGCTCCGCCGGAGGAACCTGCCTCCGCTGCACCCGCTGCTTGTGGCGCGGCCGCCGCGCCGCCTGTCGCACTGGACGCCGCCCGCAGGGACGGTCCCGGACCGGCCGCTGCGGCGCCGGCATCTGCCGGCTGGCCTCCTGGCGCACGTGAATCGGTCCCTTGCGGTGATGCTGTGGCATCACCAGTGCCGCTTTCGAACGCTTCGTTCTCGCCATTGCCCGCCGGGTTCACCCCCGAAGGGCCACGACCGCGTGCCGCAGCCAGCGGCCCCGGGCCCAGGCCCCGGCCCGTCGATCCGCGCGGACTGGAACCCGAAGAAGCCGGGGCTGCGGGGTTGGTTCCTGCTCCACCGGTCGGCGGCCCTGGCTCCTGCCCGGCTCCTCCTGACCGGCCAGCGGCGGGCGCCGCACCGCCGCCGGCGCCCCGGTTTGCTCCGGACTCGGCGCTGCCGTCCCCGTCGGGGTGCTGGTCCTCTTGCTCGTCACCTGACGTGGACTGACCGTTCCCGGAGCCGGCCCCCGCGGAATCCAAGTTGCTCAGGTTGTTGGCCATCGTGGCCAACGCGGCCTTGGAGCCACCGCCGGCCGCGGATCCACCCGCGGCACCAGCTCCAGCATCGCCAGTGCCAACCCCAGCACCTGAGACCGCGCCGGCCGCAGCGGACATCGTTGCCTTACCCAACTTCTCGGTCAGACCCATCGCGATGGAGTCGCTGATCCTCGAGGCGTGACCGACGCTGAACGACATCAACCCGCTCAGCAGCCACGGTGTCGTCGGCAGCATGATCATCAACGCCAGACCCAGCAGAACACCGAAGAACTGCTGCCCGAAGTTCTGGGTGGAGTTCTGCGCGGTCGGCATGATCAGGTTCATCGCGAGCAAGGTCATGGCGACCATGAAGAACTTGCACCAGGCCAGCGACAACAGACGGATGAACCAGCGCTGCATCCAGTGCGAGGTGGCCTGGTGGGCCTGCCCGGCCGCGCCGACAGTGCCGAACAGGGCGTGCCCGATGGTGGCCGGTGCTTGAAAGACCAGGACGATGGCCGTGCCGATTAGCCCGAAGATCAGCAAGATCGCGGCGACGAACGCCACCGGCGAGTACAGATCGGTGATCGCCGCGGTGAAGTTCGAGGTGGCCACCTTGTGCACGTATGCCTCGATGAGCGCCTTGGTGGCCTGATTGGCCAACTCCAGCATCATCCAGGCGATGATTCCGACGACCTGGATTCCGACCACGGCCTTGACGGCTCCGATGATCGACCCGGCCAGCCGACCCCGTTTCCAGGCCATCACCAGCCCGGCGAGCCAGATCAGGAACGCCAGACCCATCATGATTCCGGAGATCAGGTTGTAGAGGTCGACGAATCCGCCGCCCAACAAGTTCGGGGTGGTCTGGTCGATCAGGTAGCCGATGATCTTGCCCCACAGCCACACCGCGCCGGCGACGGCGAAGGCCACCACCTGGTCCATGCCCTTCTTGGCCGCCCAGTCGATGGCATCGCCGAGCTTCCCGAGAAGAAATCCAAGGGCGGAGATGACCCAGCCTCCGCCGATCCAGACGAGCACACCGCCGGCGGCGACCAGGAACTCGCCCACCCGATCGGCCAGGCTGGTGTTCATCTCGAGCCAGTGATTCATGCCGTTGAGGTGGCGTTGCACCGCGGTGTTCCAGGCCTGGCAGCGGGCCCGGTCGGCGGCCGCAGCGACATCGCAGTTCACCCAGAACGCCCGCGAACACAGGTAGGACTTCTGGTTGTCCCCCGCGCACACCGTCAGCGGGTCCACGGCGTCCAGGACATCGGCCGGGTCTCCCGGTTGTTCGAACGCCGCCCGCTGGATCGTTTGCAGCGACGTCGGGTCCGGACGCGACACCCACGTGAACCCCCACGGTGAGGAGTCATCGCTGGTGGTCCAGGCCTTCAGATCGTCGGCGCAGGTATCGGCCGGCATCTCGTAGGCGGCGTTGCCGTTGGGGAAGACCGCATCTGACGCCCCGATCTCGGCGATGGCGTTGTCGTCGATCAGGTCGGGAGCCTTCTGCTGCAGGTCCCGCATGATCTCCCGGCGCACCGCCGACTCCCGTTGGAAGAACGCGTTGATGTAGCCGGCGACGTTGCCGCCGCGGCCGGCACACGGGCCCTGGGTGAACCAGGGCGCGGAGCTGAATGCCTGCGTACCGTTGACCAGCTGCTGCAGGTCCACCGGCCAGGCAGAAACGGCGGCGGTGTCGGAGTTCTCGGCAACCGTGGGCGCGGCCCCGGCCGGGACGGCCGAGGTGCTCAACAGACCCGCCACCAGCAGCAGCACCGCGACCGCTCGCCCGGCTCGGGAGCCGGTCAAGCTGAATGCCACGCGCACGCGGCTCACCCCGTGAACACGGTGATGACCCCCGGCATTGGGGTCTGATCACCGGTGGCGATGGCGGTGTCCGGGGTGGGTCCGGAGCTGTAGGTGACGTCGTCGATTTTCCAATCCGAGGATTCCCACACCAGTCGCACCGTGAACGTCGCCCACTGGGTCAGCGTGACCGGCTGCGGGTTTCTCGCCCCGTATACGGCGCCCGCCCACACGGTGACCGTTGCGGTGTTCTGATCGATCGACCCCGCTGTCACCGACAGCGGGGTCAGTTGTTGGCCCAGCCCAGGATCGGCGGCCCGGGACGGGCCTGGCATCGCCCGGGCCGCGTCCGTGGCTGTCGTTGCCAGCGACGTCGCGGTGATCGTCGCCGGGTCCAGCCCGCCGACCGACGCCGTGTAGCAGACCTGCAGGAAGTTCACCGCGGCTGCGGCCGCTCCCGCCCGGTCCCGGGTGTACCCGGCGGGCACTCCGTCGACGAGCACCATCGGCCCGTGCGACGAACGGATCACCGGTGCTCCCGCGGCGTCGCTCGAAGGACTCGCCGACCAGCGACCGGTCAGGAACATCCCCCCAGCCAGCACGATGACGGCGACCAGGCCGGCCAGCCAGCGGATCGCTCGGCGGCTGCCGGTCCCGGTGACGGGGGTGTAGTCCGGGCGGCTCATTTGGTCATCAGCCAGTTCCAGAACAGGCCCGCCGACCCGAGGATGGCGCCGACGAAGATGGCACGCACGATCGTCGTCTTGGCCTCTTCCAGGATGTGGCGGCCGCCGATCTTGTGGCCGAATGCCCACATGATCAGACCGGTCAGGAACGCCAGGAACGCGGCGCCGTAGCCGACGTACAACAGAATGTTGGCGAGGGTCTTCCAGATGTCGAGCTGGGTCAACCCCTCGTTGGACGGCTTGAACTGGGTCCAGTCGATGCCGCTGCTGTTCGTGCCGCTCCCCGTCGGCGTGCCGCCGCTGGTCACCGCGACGGTCGGCGTGCCGCCGCCGGTCGGCGCGAGGGCCGGTGCGTCCTGGCCGGGGCCGATGCCGTTCTGATCTTCCGGGTCCATGGGTATCCCCCTATGCGTTTCGAGCTCGTTGAATGGGTCGCAGCAGGTCGCTATGGCTGCCAGTGGGCCGGGTCAACGACCGGCACGGCGGGCTGCGGGCGTCAGGCCGGAAGGGACAGCGAGGGCCGGTCCTGCTCGGCCAATCCGGCGACCAGCGCGGTCACCGAACCCGCCAGGTCCTTGCGCCAGCCGCTGGCCGGTATCGGGCACGCCCGCAGCTCCCGGCTCTTCGGGACGACAACGACGCCGTCGCCGGCGGTCTGAGCCAGTCGCTGAGCGGCGCGCAGCGCCGCAGGGCGGGCCCCTTCCGCGTCGGTCAGCACCAGCAGCGGCCGCCTCGCCAGGCCCTCGGCGTCCAGGTCGGTCAGCGCCGCCAGCGCGGCGGTCACCCCGGTGCTGTCCGCGCGGGCGATCATCACCGCCGGCCCGGGATGACCGACAAGGAGCTGCCGGACGTCGTCGTGGGCGACCAGGCCCAGATCCGTGACCATCGCGATCCGAGTCGGGATCCGAGGCGCTACCTGATCCCACAGGGGTGTGCCCGTCTGCACCACGCGGGTGCCGGACGGTCCGGCGGGCAGCAGTGTCAGGTCCGGTTGCTGTGTCGGGTCCTGCGGTAGCCAGTCGGCCGCCGACACCCGCTCGGTCGATGTCCCACACACCAGATGGGTCAGCGACGCGGCCATCCCCCGGCCGATGTCCACCGCCAGCGTCGGGCGCGCCGCTCCCATCACACCGGCCAACAACGCGGCGACCCGGGTGCCTTCCACCCCCACGCCCGGCGCCGAGCACACCATGACCCGTGGCGGCTCGGGAGCGGTCAACCAGGCCCAGCCGACGTCGGCGGCGGCGCCGACGAAGCCGGCCGGGGCGAGCCGCCCCGACCCAGCTGACATCGACGTCGCCGGCGTGACCGGGGCAGCCGTCGGCGGTCGTTGGGTCGGCGTCCGGGGTGTCGTCCATCGAGCAATCCACCGGGGGCCGGACGGTGGCGGGAGGGCCTCGTCGTCAACCAGCGGCTGCGCAGCGGCCAGGTCCTCAGCAACCGCCAGGTCCTCACCGGAAGGGTCCCCAACGGAAGGGCCCGCACTGGAAGCCAGCAACGCCGGTGGGGTGTCGACGCCGGTCCCCGGATGACGGGGCAGCCGTTGTGCGTGGACCGCCAGGGCGGCCTGGAGCGCTTCCTGCAGCTCGGCCACCGTCAGCAGGCGACCGGTGGCCGGGTCAACGTCGTCGCCGGCCAGGATCGACACATCTTGGCCGGGTCGGCCCACCTCGGGCAGTCGCCTACCCACGAGGGCACCTGGGCCGCCTGCGAACGGTCGGTGTCGGGGTGGCTGTCCCCACCCCGACACCTCCGTGACCGCAGAGCTGTCGCCGGGCGGTCACGCCGCCACCTGCTCACGCCAGAACCGCGGCGCGCAGCCGCGCAGCCGGGTCAACGTCGAGTCCCGCCGGCGCCGCACCGTCCGCTCTGTGACCCCCAGCGTGGCCGCCGCTCGCAGTCGCCCGCCCGGTTGCGCAGCGGTCACCAACAGGGCCACGTCGCCGGCGCTGGCCACCCCGGCGTCCACAGCCCAGCGCAGCACCTCGGCGAGATTCACGCCGGCCACATCGGGGGGCTCGCAGCGGTCCCACAGCGGATGGTCCGAAGCCACCGGGACCTCGACCAAGGCTCCGTCGGCGGCGCGTCGCGGCAGCTCCCGCAGCAGCTCCCGTCGGGTGCTGCGCAGCAGCGACACCGCCACCGATCCGGTCAGCCCCCGCGTCGACGGGCGCCGGCGGATCTGCGCGACCAGCTCGCCGACCACCAGACCCAGGGCGTCCCGTGGCGCCCCGGGCAAGGACCGGGCCAACTGCCGCACCCCCGGCGCCAGCACGTGCACCAGCACCACCGCCGCCCGCGGGTCATCACCACCGTCCCGGGCGGCCCACCGAGCCAACGCCGTCAGCACATCATTCGCGGCCGCCGGATCGCAGCCCAACGTGTGCGCCGGCAACGCCGCCAACCCGTCCACCGTGCGCAGCACCGGCTCGCACCGTCGCCACGCCGCCCACACACCCGTTAGCTCCAGCTGCGCCGCCAGCGACGACCAGTCACCCACCGGCGATGCCGAACCATGGAACGCCACACCAACCTCCAACCGTCGAACCCAGGTGCGGTCCAACAGTCGAGGGGCCACGTCATTTTCGGGTCAGCAGGCGTCATGCGTTGGGGCTGTCAGCGCTGTGAACTGCGGTAACAACGACTTCGAGCCTGCAGCGGCCCGATCGCGCCGGCCGCGATGACGGGAGCTGACCGGATACCAGCCGTGCGTCAGGGGCACATCCGGTTGGACCTGACGCACGGCTGGTATCAGGTGGATCGGCCGAGTACTTGCTCGGGCGGCGGGCTGGTCGATGTCAGAGCCAGATGGCCAGCATCGCCCCGATGATGAGCGCAGGGCCCATGGGGACCGTGCCGGTGCGGCGGCCGGTCACCCAAATGACGGCAGCAGTCACGCCGCCCAGGAGCGCGGTCAGCGCCAGGGCCTGACCGACGGCCGCCCAACTCGAGTACCCCAGGACCCCGGCCAGGACTGCGGCGAGCCGTGCGTCACCAAGACCGGTCGAACGAGGCGACAGGAGGCAAACGGCCAGCCAGCCGCCGCCGACGGCGGCGGCCGCGACGGCCGCGCGGAGCAGGTCATTGGCTCGGCCGGCCGCGACGGCGTCCATGGCCAGGGCGATGGCGATCGCAGCACCGAGTGGGTAGACCAGCCGCGCGGGCAGCTGCTCGATATGGGAGTCGACGACGGTCAAGACCGCTCCACCGACGGCGAGCAGCCACCAGGCCAGGGCGGGGGTTCCCGGGGTGGCCAGCAGCACCAGCGCGGTCAGGACGGCGGCGGTCAGCAGCCATCCGGGGACGGTGACCGGACGGGGCCGCCACCACCCGGACCGTTGGCCGTCGATGAGGGCAGCGGTCCATCCGGCGGCCAGCGGGCTGACGACCAGCCCCGCCGCCGCGGCGGCCGCAGGTGCCCATCCAAGGCCGGTCACGCGGCTCGCTGCTGCCGGCGCATCAGCAGTTGGTAGGTCCGGGGCGGGCAGTCCTCGAGGACCTCACCGTGATTGGCCTGGATCTGGTCGGCGTAGGCGTCGCCCTCCGCGCGGCGGCCCTGTGCGTCACATGACCACACCAGATCCAGCAGGCAGATATCCGCGATCGGGTCGGCCGGATCGAACACGGTCATCGCTGCCCGAGCCGCCTTCTCGGCCAGCGCGGGTTCGCCGGCCGCGAGGTGATGGGTGGCCAACTGGTGGGCGATGTCGACGATCAACGAGCGGTATTCCTCGTCGATCTGCTGATCGGCCAGCCACGCACACCCACCGGAGCGAACACCGCTGAACGGCACACCGCGGACCAGATCCAGCGCTTGCCACCAGTCCTGCACACGCAGCCGCTGATCGTCACGGAGGCTGGCCCGCAGACGGAGCCGGCGAAAGAGTTCGCCGTCGACCAAGACGTCGTCGAGGCGGTAGAGGCCGCCGGCGTCTTCGCTGCGGGGCAGGTATTCGGCGTCGGTCCGCGGATTGACGCCGAACTGCTTGCGCAGGTCATACACCATCTGCCGCAGCCGACTACCAGCGATGTTCGCTTCGGTGGGCCACAGATCGCTGGCCAGCCGTTCCGCGGTGACGCCGGCGCTGTGCACGGCCAGGTGCACCGCGGCTTCGGCCCGCAGCGCCGACAGCTTCCGTTTGGTCAGCGCGCCGTGCGGACGGACGTCGACCGGTCCCAGGACGGCGATGCGAGGCCAGGAGCTTTCTGGGTCCGCCCACTGGGCCAGGTCCTTGTCCAGGTCGGGGTCTCCGGCCGTGAACCGGTCGCCGACCTCGGTGGGCACCGGTTCGGCCAGCGTCTGCAGGTCCTCCCACGTTGTCGCGGTCACCATGTCGACGTCGGCTGCGGGCAGTGTCGTCACGCCGTGGACGCGGTCCTTGATCCCCGCCGGTAGCTGAGCCGTCGGCCGGGGGCCAACCCAACGGCCCGGGCCAGCAGCCAGCGCCAGCAGCTGGGCCAGCTGGCCGGCCTGAGCTTGCGGGAGCTGTTGGGCCCGCAACCGCAATCCCAGAGGGGGGATCGTCAAGGTGCCGTCCTGGTCGACGCGGATCTCCCAGGCCCGTTGCTCGGCCGAGGACGTCTCGGCGGTGGTGACAACCAGGGCGACCGTGGATCGGTCGGGGTGTTCGGTCACCGCGGACATCAGACCGTCCAGCGGCTCCCGATCGGGTACAGCGGCCGGGTCGATGAGCACGACGTGCGCGGCGAAGGCCTCGCCCCCGACCGCCCCGGTCCGTCCCGCCAGCACAGTCGTCTCGGTTCGCTGCACCGCCCGCAGCTGCGCGGCGGCCGCCGCCAACGTTTGCCCTGGGTCGTCGGCGTAGGTCAGGCGCTCCGAGTACATCTGGGCCATCTCGGCGCCGATTCCCACCAGCGTGACCTGCAGCAGCTCCGACCACGAGTTGTGCGCCAGTTCGGCGGCCATGAAGCGGGCCAGGTCGGCCGCCCGTTGCGGATCGCCGGTCAGCGTCAGCGATCCGATTCGTTCCAGATCGAGCAGCCAGTGCACCCCGTCATCGGAGGAGCCCACGGTTACCAACGTCGGGTACGGCGGCATCGACCGGGTGCGGGTGGCCGCGTCGTACCCGGTGTCGGCGTGCCGAGACAGCACCCACTGGCGGCCGTCGTCGCGGGTCTGCCACGCCCCGATCGCCCTCGGTGCGGGGGCGGCCAGCACCAGCCGCAGCTCGTCGACCGAGACGGCGACGGCCAGCACCTCCGGCAGGACGCCGTCGGTGGTGGCCGCCGTGAGCTGGCCGAGCCCATGCAGCGCCTCGTCCAACCATTGAGCGTCAGCGGCGGCCGCGCCGCCCGCACTGCGCAGCACCCGTTCGATGTCCGACAGCTGCTCGGAGACGGCGGCGGGCAACTCTCCCGGGCGTCGGTAACCGCGTTGCCGGGCCCGGGCCCGCAGCAAGGTCGTCAACAACAACGCCGCCAGCAGCGATCCCGCCCCCGCGAACACCGCCACGGTCGACACCGCAGGCGATTCGCCCTGACCGGCGCCGAGCTGGTCATCTGACGTCCCCTGGCTGTCCGATGTCCCGGCGCCGGTGGTTGGCGCCGGCACCGCGGCTGTTGCTGACGAAGACCCGTCGGGGGCAGTGGCCGCCCCGCCGGGGTTGACTGACGGCCGCTGACCGGCCGACGGGGGCGCGTCAGGAGCGGTAGCTACACCGCCGGGATCGGCTGACGGCACCCCGATACCCGGCGCGGTCTGCTGGCCGGCCGGCGGGTCAGTCTCGACGGGGCCGGTCTGCGTCGCGGCGGCCGACGGGTCGTCCTGACCGGCCGCTGACGAAGCCGGGGTCGGGACGTGGAGCACCCAGCCCGGTTCGATCAGATTCGGGTCGTTCAGGCGATCGCCATCGGGTTGGGTCACCTCGGCGTTCATCGCCATCAGGGTCTGCACGTCGGTGTTGTGCTCGGCTGCGATCTCGCCGAGGGTGTCGCCCGTCTGGACCGTCACGACGTCCTCCCCGGCGTTCGGCGCGGCGGCCGGCGAGGGAATGGTGATCGTCCACCCCGGTTCGAGGTAGTCCGGGTCGTCCAGCACGCCGCCCGGCTGTGTGCGGCCGGCGTTGGCCGTCCACACGTCCGGCCAGCCGTGCCCGTGGTCCTCGGCGATCTGTGACAGCGTCTGACCGGGCTGCACCGTCACGTCCACCGGTACGTCAGCGGGTCCGGGTGCCGTCGACCCGGCCGGCAGCTGCACCGTCCACCCGGCCCGCAGCGGGGCAGTTGAGGACTGCATCGCTGTGCCGTCCGGTTGGACCCGGCCGACGTTCAGATCCCAGAGCTGACGCCACTGGGCTCCATCGCCCAGATGCGTGTCCGCCAAGTCCCACCACGTGCGGGGCCCGTCGGCGGTCAACGTCACGGTCGCACCCATAGGGGCCGGAGCCCGCTGAGGACTGTCCATCGTGATCGATGCGGCGGCGACCGGCGGTGGCATCGCCATCACCGCGGCGGCTGGGGCGACCGCGGTGGTCGCCACCGGGGCCAGCATCAGTGCACCGCTGATCAACGCGCGCGCCAATCCCTGCTGCACCCCGAAGCCGGGGAACCGGATCCGAGCTGGTACCGGGGTGCGTCGGATGGCTGACACCAACTCGACCGCGAACGCGACCACGAACTGCGCCCAGGCGACCCACAGCACGGCGGTCAGTACCGCCAGAATCACGCCGCTGCTCGTGTCCCCGGCCAGCAGGTCGGGCAGGCGGTCCAGTGGGTTGCCACCGATCACCCGCAGCCCCCACGGCACGCCGACCAGGAGGGCGGCGGCGACCACCAAAGAGCCGGCGAACCGGAGCAGGCCCGTCACCCGTCCCGATCCGCGGCGGGTAGGTGTAGCCATCGTCATCACCGTGCTCCTGTCGTGGTGCCGTGCAAAGGAAAGGCCGAGTACGTGGCCGAGCCGCTGACCTCGCTGACACCGACCATCGACAAGATCGCCGTCGGCAGGCTGACGTGAGCGGTGACGGTGACCTGCGATCCGGCCACCTCGACCTGGCCGTCGACGCCGGCCGCGGACAGCACCGCCCGCGCGGCAGCTGCCGCGGCCGAGGGATCGGCCTGCAACGCACCCGAGCGCAACGACCCGGAATCCAGCGCGTCAGCGCCCGCGCGGGCCGCTTGCTGTGCGGTGTCAGCGGCCTGACCGCGGGCGGTCAGCGCCGCCCCGCCGTCCAGGACCAGCCCGGCGAACGCGAACAGCACAACCACCATCACCAGCATGTAGGCGACGATCGCCGAACCCCGGTCGGGGGTCTGACATACCCGCCGCCACCGTCGCCGCAGACCACCGACCACGGCCGTCACGACTGCACCTGACGGTAGGTCTCGATGATCGACGAACTCGTCGACCTCACCGTGGTCGAACCAGGGACCCCGGCCATCGTCAGATCGGTTAGGTCCGCGGTGCACGACAGCGTCACCGTGACGGTTCCGCCCGGGCGGAAGTCGGCGTCGACCTGGACCGACGTGCCCGTACACGACACCCCGCCATCGGACAGTGACGCGGCGGCCGCGGACTGCGCCCGCTGCTGGGCCTGCGCGGCCGACGTCGCCAACGACGCCGCCCGCGCGGCTGCGGCCGACGCCTGCTCGACCAGCTGGCGGCTGTACGCGTATCGGCCGAACGCCACCACCACCAACAACAACACGATGATCACTGCCGCGACGATCACCAGACTCAGCGAGTTCGAACCGCGGTCCGAGTCCCGCTCGGCCGCGGCCGGGACTGCGCTCATCCGGTTGTCCGGAAAGCCTCGATCGGCGCCGACGCCTGCTCGTCGACCGTGAACGACGCGAACGGGATGAGCGAGGGCACCGACGCGCGGACGGACACGGTCACCGCATCGGCGTCCCGATCGACCTGCACCAACCGCCCGGACAGCAAATTCGGGGCCGTCCGGGACAGGTAGTCCTCGGTATCGGCCTGACCGACACCGGCGGACGATTCGTACGTGGCCGCCGATCGGGCCCCCAGTTGCGCCGCGGCCTGCGCGGTGTGCCGGGCGTTCCACACCAGCGCGAACTGGATCACCACCAAGGTGAACGCCACGATCACTGGGATCGTGATCACCGCCTCGACCGTCGACGAACCCCGATCCCGGGTCGACCGGATCCGGTGCCAGCGGCGCCGGATCTCGACGCCAAGACCGTTGACCATGCCCGCCTACTGCAGGTTCAGTTCGTTGGCCTTGGCGGTGAGCTTGGCGATGATGATTCCGGCGACGACCAGCGCGCCGGCGGCGATGATGGCGATCCAGACAATGTTGTCGACCGAATTGTTGCCCCGGTCGGGATCCTGCTCGCGGAGTTCCGCGACCCGGTTGGCCAGCCAGGCGCGGGTCATTGCGGTCTCGTCCCTGACTTCCTCGATCAGTGTGGACATGGTGGTTCCTTTCATTCGGGGCGGTGGACAATAAGGTGGCGAAGGCGAGTCAGAAGGCCAGGATCGCCACGATCGCGGGATAGCCGATGAACAGGACGAACCCGAGGCCGATGATGATTTGCGTCATCCGCAGCGATTGATCCGCGCGGCCGGCCTGGACCTGCAGGTCAGCCAGTTCCCGTCGCCGCATGGTCTGCGCCCGGGCGGCCAGCGTGGACCGCACCCGGGCGCCGTCGTGGGCGACCAGGTTGATCAGCTGGCCCAGGTCATACAGTTCGCGGACCCCGATGCGGTCACCGAGGTCGGCCAGCGCGAGCCAGGGCGATCGTCCTGCCTGCCGAGCCCGGTAGATGGTGGCCCGGATCAACGCGAATGGCCACGACTCACCCAGATTCGCAGCCGAGGGAAGTGCCTCGGCCGGGGCCGCTTCGCCAGCCATCTCCAACTGGACCAAATCCAGGTACCCGGACAAGGACTTGCGGAACTCTTCCCGCCGGCGAGCCGCCTCCCGTCGAGCCTCCAGATCGGGCATCCAGAAGAACGTCCCCGCCAACAGGACCGCCAACAGCAATGGGAACCCGGTCGGCAGCGGCGACCCGACCTGAGCCAGCGTCGCAACCACTGCCGCCGCCAGCAACAAGCCGGTCAGCGCCAACGTGATCTTGCGGCCCAAGGTGTGCTCGTAGGTGCGGCCCAGTAGCGCCAGGTCCTGGCGCAGAGTCGTGAACTGGATCCCTCGGCGGGCCAGCCGCCGGGCGGCCCACCGCCCCACCAGCTCCTGACGACGAGCCAGCCCGGTCGCCGCCGGGGCGGTTCCCGGGCCGTGGACGATCGGCGCGTCAATCGACTGGGCCGCCTCAAAGCGGGCCAGCTCCGCGACCGGCGACGGCCGCAGCGGCAGCAGCCGCCACACCACCGCCAATAGACCGGCACCCACCAGGCACCCGGTCAGGACCGCGGCGATCATCGAACGCTCCCTGTCCCGGATGAGGTGTCGGCCAATGTCGACATCAACGCGGCGGCCAATGCGTCGTCGCGGGCTTTGTCCTGCGGGTTGTCCAGCAGCACCGCCGGCACCGGCTGTTCGGTCGAGATACGCCGCATCCGGTAGAAGCTGAACGCGAAGATTCCCACCACCAGCAGCAACACGGCTTGACCCTCCGGCGAGCTGTAGGGCTCGACATACTGCGGGTTGGCCACCACCAAGAACACCGCCACCGCCACCGTCACACCCACGATGACCTGCACGCCGCGGCGCAGCTGCGCCCGCTCGGCGGTGATGCGCCGACGCATCTCCAGCTCCTCGCGGGCCGACGTCGCCAGACCCGTCAGAACCTCAGCCAGTCGGTTCCCCCGCCGCCGGACGTTCAGGATCAGCGTCATGATCACCAGGCCAGCGCTCGGGTCGTCCAACTCGGTGGCCATCATCCGCAGCGCCCGCTGCAGCGGAACCTGCGCTCGGATCCGGCCGACCAGGCGAATCAAAGACGGCCGGATCAACTCAGGCGCCCCCGACGTGGTCGCGGGGATCGCCTGTTCCAAACTGGCGTGTGCGGAGATCATGTCCCGCAACGACTCGGTCCAGATGACCAGCGCCTCCAGAGAGTCGATCCGGCGCCTTTCCACCGCCGCCCCACCGAACAAGACCGGCCACAAGGCGACCAGCGCGGCCCCGGCGCCGGCAGCGACCAGCCACCCGGTGCCCCACATCGTGAGCACCCCGACAGCAACGGCCGCCAGCAGCCGACGGGCGTGGGCCGGACGACGGACAGCAACCCACCACCGAACCATCCGGGTCGGCGGCCGCGACGGATCCGACGCGGTCCCCCGAATGCCCGCCACGATCAGTACCCCGCCCAACCCCACCCCCAGGCCCAGCAGGATCGGGGTCAGCGCGTCGACGATCACCGCGACGTCTCGTAACGAGGCTCGAACACCACATGCGGCTGATCCATCCAGCCCACCTCCGCCAACCGCGCCATACGCTCCCCGGTCACGGCATGATCCCGGACACGCACGGCCCGCCCGGCGCGAGGATCGAACTTGAAGATCGGCGTCGGTAGCGCCGTCGCCGAACTCACCTCACACACTTCCGTGATCATCCGTCGGTTCGTCCGGCGGTCCCGATGGAAGAAGATGATGAAGTCGATCGCCTCGGCGATCAATTCTCTACTGACACCCTCGTCGAGTTTCTCGAATTGCCGCGAGTATAGTGCGAGTCGACGCACAACACCGGCCGCGCTGCGCGCATGAATGGTTGAGAAACTACCGTCATTTCCCTGGCTCATGGCGCTGAGCATTTCGACCACTTCAGGCCCAATTACCTCGCCGACGATTACCCTGTCCGGGTTGTGGCGACGTGACTGGTGCACCAGTTCCTGGATCGAGACACCGCCCTGACCGTCGGAGTCGGGCAGCACCTCCTCCCATTCGGTCACGTCGTGGTGCCGCCCCTGACGGCGAAGGCCCAGCTCCAGGCTCCGCTCGATGGTGACGATCCGCTCCATCGGGCCGACGCAGTTGATCATCGCGCGTAGCCCGGTCGTTTTTCCGCTGTTCGTCTCGCCACCGGCGACGTCATTCATCTTGGCGATCACCGTCGCCTGCAGAAATGAGGCCAAATCGTCGTCGATCGAGCCCAGTTCGATCATCGTGTGCAAGAACATTTGCGAGAATCGGTTGCGGCGGATACTGACGGTCGGTGATTCGGACGCACTCATCAGCGCCGACAGCCGCGATCCGTCGCGCAGACGCAGATCCAGACGCGGATGTGCTCGGGTGAACGGGCGCGGATTGACTCCCTGCGTTGAGGCCAGGTTCTGCACCAAATCAATTAACTCGGCATCAGAACGAGCGACCGGCAGGCCACGTTCCTTTAAACCATCCGCGTAGGTGATCCAGACCTGGTCATGCGCGTTGATATCGATATTCTCGATCTCGTTGTTCGCCAACAGATCGGAGATCTCACCCGAACTGAGAATCGCGTTCGACAGCGTCCTGATCAGCGCTTCATCGGATTCCGCGGGTGGCAACGCCTCCCCTACCGCCGCGCGGCCGGCCCGGTACTGCTGCACAACCGCCGTGATCTCGCTCAGCGTCTGTTGGTCCGCCGTCTCCTTGTCCAGCGGAGCCAGGCCGCGAGCCTCCCGATCCTGACGGCGGTTCGTCATCGCGGTGGCCACCGTTAGCTGCAGCAGCTCCAACGTCCCCGGGTCGACGCCGTGATCGGCCGGCCTAGTCATGACGAGGCCTCTCTACTCACGGTCACCGGTCCTTCGTTCACAACTGTGTCTCCCGCTCTTCCGCCAACGGGACGCTGGCGGGGACGGCCGCCGAACAGAGGACGACGCCCGCCGGTAGGGGTTGGTGGCACTGAGTCCGCGGCGTTATCGCTCGAGGAACCAGCGACCGCTGCGGCGGCAACCTCCGGCCATCGGGTCATAATCGACTCGGCCAACGTCCGAGTTGACCTGATCAGCTCGCCACCGGCCAGGCGTCGGGTGACGACGCCGGCCCACAACGCCGAAGCCGACCGCGGATCCCACGCCACGGCACCGGCCACCGGCACCGGTGAGCCCACCGAGTCCAGCACCTTCTGGGTCTCGGCGATCGCCTCGCCGGCCTGGCGGCTCGGAGCGACGACGACCACGCCCACCCGGGTGCGGCCGTCGTCCGTCGGAGCGGGTAGCACCGTTTGTTCGTCCACACGATCCCGCAGCCGCGCCAGACCCTCCACGTCGTACCGGGTGACCAGAAGAGCCACCGTTGCTGCCTGCGCCACCGGAACACTCGGGAGACCAGCGTCCAGCCGCCCGAGGTCGGCGATCGCCGTCCCAGACCATGCCGCGAGGCTGGAGGCCACCACCGGCCATGTGCTGCGGACAGCGCGGAATCGCCGCGCCGACGGTGGCCCGGCAACGACCGGCACCTGCAGAGACGTCAGCTGCGCGTGGGCCGCCGGGTCCGCGGTGGCCATCCGGGCCGCCGTCGACAGCGACGCCAAGGACGGTGTCGAGGTGAGGAAGTCGCCCGACTCCGATCGGACCCGCAGCGCTAGGTCGCCGCCGGCCACGTCGGCCTCGACCACCGCGCGCGGCCCGGGCCAGACCATGCCCAGCGCCACGGCCAGCGTCGTTCCGCCCGGCGCGCCCTTGTCCGAGCAAACGGCCACGATCATGGCGAGGGAACCTTGATCAGGGCAGCGTTTCCGGTGCTGCTGGCTTCCGCGATCGCCAGGCCCTGCTCCGGGGTGACCACCAACGTCACCAAGCTGCCACCGGTCTGCGTGGGATCAACCCGCACTGAATACACCGTGGCCGCGTCGGCGAGCACCGCAGCTGCTGCCGGTGCGTTCGTAGGTTGCGCTGCACCCGCCACGGTTCCCCCCAGCCGTACGGCGGCGACCTTGTCGCCGGCGTGCACCCCATCGGCGGGCAGTTGACCGGCCTTCAGGGCAACACCAACCTGAACCTGCCCGGCCGGGATGGGGTCGGCGCCAGTTAGCATCCCTCGTTGCAAGAGCGTGCCCGGGATCAACCCCACGGCCGCCCGCTGCCCCACCGCCGACGACAGATTCGTGCCGGCGATCGCCGTCACCGACCCGGCCACGTCGACCGTCGAGAGATCGGCCCTCTCGATCACCTGGCCCACCGGGACCTCTCGGGCCATCACCACCACGGGGGTCTTTTCACCCGCCGTCGAGTAGAGCCAGCCGAAGACCGCGCCCATTCCGAGCACGACAATCAACCCGATTGCTGCCAACCCCGGTCGCCGCTGTCGAGTCGGCAGCGGCGACCGGGGCGTCACCAGCTCCCGGGCTGTTCCCGCCGCCGTGGCCGGGACTGGGGGTCCACCGGCCGCCGTCGCCGAACCGTTCACCGAGGTCGTCATGATCCACCCACCACCACTTGAATCTGCTCAACACGGAACGGGGCGGACGTCGTGGACCCGGCGAGATCCGGCAGGTTTCCGCCGGCTCCGGTGTTGCTGGTCCAGGTCACCGCATACGTGATTGATGTCGTTGCCTGCACACCGTCCGACACCCGCCGGTACTGATAGCCGCAGCCACCCACGGTGGTCGGCTGCGGGTCCGAGTTGCCCCCGGGATCCACCCACGCCTTGCCCGGGCCGTCGCAGCTGACCAAGGCGTCGCCGTTGCCGGGATCGAACGTCGTCACCGTTGGGGTAGCGGTGACCGTGGCGGTCACCCCGCGCAGCTCCACGGTGCGGGTCAGCGGCACCCAGCCGGCTCGGTCCACCCAGAACCACGTCCAGAGATTGACCACGGTCCACGCACCGCCCGGCATGTCCTCCGCGGGTGAACGATGCGCCGTCGGCGACGGCGGGACCAGCTCGGCGTAGGCCTGCTGCGCCAACACCGCCGGGTCCGGCGGCGGCAAAGGCGCCACTGCCGCCGCGATACCCAATGCCTCGTTCGGCACGAACACGTAGACCTGTTGGCCGTTGCACGGATCCACCATCAGCTGGCCAGTCGCCGGGTCGTTGCCTTGCCACTCCGGAGCATCAACCGGCAGATCCGCTGCACGCCAACTACATTCAGTGAAAACCGGCGCCATACTACTGGTGCCGCCCGACCCCTCATTGGCCGAGCCGTCGCTGTCACCGCCTGCCGAACTCGCGTCCTGGACCCCGGCCGCAGCAGCCGCCGCCTTGATCACCTGCTGTTCCTGACCGGATTCCAACGTCCCGCCGGACGAACCAGCCCCGTCGATCCGTACCCAAGCCGAGCCGGTGGATCCCTTCTTGTAGATGTTGCCGTCGGCCTGCACTGCAACCGGTGGTGCGGCGCCTGTGTCGTCGTCCTGAGGACCGGCGGCCACCGGGCCGACCCCGGTCATACAGATCGCGCAGGCGACGACCAGCACGAAGCCACCTCGCCGGCAGCGAGTCAGCAAGGGGTGTCCTTGACGATGTAGGCGGCCGAAACCCGCCAGATGCCGTCGGGTCCGCGAACGAGAGTGCCCATCGTGTTCTGACGAGGGACCCCGACGGTGATCTTGTTGCCGGTGGCGGTCTCGTATGCGCCCGCCTGGCTGCCGTCATTGCAGTCCTGAAGAACCGCGGTGTCTGATCCGTCGACGGGCTTGGTCCACGTGAACCGATGTCCAACTGTCCCGTAGGTGTCGTTGCCTTCGTCGCGAATGCTCCGAGCATCGTCCTTGGCGGCGTTGATCATTGACTCGACTGCAACCGGCGTGAGGAGTGCGTCCCATTGGTCTTCCGGAGTATGCGGCAGAGCCGCGTAGACCTCCCAGTACTTGGTCCATTGCGCTTCGGCTGCTGCTCGATCGTCGGCCTCGGCCGCCGAGACCGTGCCGGAGGTCCCCGACGATGAGCTGAACAGTGGTTCCGACGAGGTTGCCGAGCTGGCGGCGGCCGTGCTGCTGCTCGGCAGTGAGCTCGTCACCGCCGCCGAAGAGATCGCTGCGGATGACTGGAGATCCGGCGAGCCCCCACCGCTACACGCCACGACGAGCCAGCCACCCAGCGCAAGCGCCGCTCCCTGCACTACGCGACGTCGCACAAAAACTCCTCAAGGGATTGATGCTCTGGGAGGCCCCCTGCCCAGGC
The DNA here is from genome assembly GCA_964476495.1 of uncultured Actinomycetes bacterium. GTDB lineage: Bacteria > Actinomycetota > Actinomycetes > Mycobacteriales > Nakamurellaceae > Nakamurella. The sequence continues at coordinate 35,101 of CAYZBB010000037.1, forward strand.
GATGTGTCACACCATCGGGACCCGGGTAGCGCGTTGTCAACTCGCCGACCCACGTTTTATGACCTGTGAATACCCCAGATCAACACGTCGGTGAGGGGTGTACTCACGCTCAGTGGCGAAACCCGATCGAGTTCAGTCGCCTCGCCTCACCATGCCGGGGGACGTCACGGGGTAGTCACATGTCACTTTTCTTCGGCGCGTCGGACGCGATGACGTCGGCATCGGCCGAAGGGTGGTTTTAGATGAGAGCCATGCCACCACGCTCGGGCCGGGTGCAGCGAACCGGCGGGACCAGCAGCACCTATCGCAACCGACCCCCGATGCTGCGCGGCGAGGTCAGCCCGGCGACCAAGGCGAAAGCAGAGAGGGCCGCAGCGGCGGCCGGCATCAGCATTGCTCTGCTGCTGGAACTGATGGTCGACTCTGCCCCGGTGGACGCCGAAGGCCGGATCATCGGGCTGCCGGACACCCAGTCCCTGATCGCTCAGCGGCGGGTAAAGCCTGGGCGCCAACCGATGGAGACTCAGGAGGAGTTGCCGCTGAAGACCGCGTAACAGGGTCGCCGGGCTGAGGCGTCCCAGAAGCACAACTTCAGATACACGAAACGCCCCCCTGCTTGGACACAGGAGGGCGACTCGTGAGCCGGGCTCAGTGGACAGCTGAGGCTCCGGCGATTCCCCGAAGGGAACTGTCTTGCCTGACAGCTCTCATGTTACGTCGCGCCCTGACACGGTGTCGACCGAAACATGCAACAACCACACCGGCGTGTCTACGATCGCCAGCTCACATACGGACGACGACGAATCAGCGGACCGGCTGTGGGCATCGTTTGCGCTCGGACTCGCCGCCGGCGGACGGGTCCGCGTCGCCCGGGACGGCCGCAACTACCGCCGCGGCTGGGAACGGCGGGTCGACCCTGCTCACCGGCCGGTCGAACCCGCCGCCGTTCGCGTGTACGACGCGGCCGGCGACACCACAACCGTCGCGTTCGACCTAGACGTTTCCCGCGCATCTCGGCAGGCCGTGCTGCGGGATTGCACTCGGCTGACCGAGTGGCTGACCACCGCCGGCTGCGCGTTCATTGTCGACGAATCCCCCACCGGTGGCCGGCACGTTTACGCGACGCTCATCGAACCCCGATCTCACACCGAGATCGCCGCGCTCGCCGTCCGGCTGCGATCGACCCGCGCACTGCCGACCCTGGATCCGAGCCCCTTGATCAACCGCACTGAGGGCTGCATCCGCCCTCCGGGAGCGGCCCATGCTCGAGGCGGCCACCAGCGACTGATCACCCCCATCGCCCAAGCTCTCGCCGCGCTCCACCACCGAACCCCGCCGGACGCCTGGCAACGATTCGTCGTAGCGCTCCCCACACCGCCACCAACCCGAATCGACCATGACCTGCGAGCCCCCACTGCAACGTCCGACGTTGCCTTCGTCGGCCGGCTCCCCCTCAGCCCCCCCTACGACGAGATAGCCACGACTGGTCGCTATCCCAACGACCGCTACCCCAGCCCGTCCGAAGCCCGCGCGGCCGTGCTCATGCACGCCCTGCACCGCGGCTGGACCCCCAGCCAGATCAGCGACGCCGTCGCCACCACCTGGACCGGCTTGGCCCAGCTGTACCGCAACAAGTACGGCACCCGCTATAGCCCCAAGGCCCTCGCCGCCGACATCGACCGCGCCCACGCCCGCTACACCGAACACCCCCTGCAGATATCCCACACCAGCGCTTCGCACCCACGGGGGGGATCCGGGGCCGCCGCGGCCGCGCGGACCCACCTCCGTCGATTCGCCGCGGCGATCGATCTCGCGATTGCCGCCGACCGTTGGGGCCGCGGATCCTTCGGCGCCGAGATCGTGCTGATGGCCATAGCAGACGCCGCCCGTCGTCGGCAGAGCACGTTCGCCGACTTCGGGATCAGGCATCTGTCCATGGGCGGAGGGACCGTCCTAGATCCGGCCACGGTGGCCGCCGTCCTTCGCGTCCTACGTGACGAGCAGGACCCCTTCCTGTTGCTCGTCCAACGAGGCACAGGCGTGGACCCCGATATCTACGAGCTGCGGGTCCCCGATGACTACATCGACGACTTGCCGACCGAGTTGCCTCCCGTGAGCCGCGGAATTCACCCGGTCATCGCGACGTTCGACTCGATCGCCACTTACCGGGTCTTGCGCAACCTCGGTCATCAGGGCGCGACGGCGCCGCAGATCGCTACCCTGACCCGAACCTCCGTACGCACGGTCCGGACCGTGATGCACGACCTGCGGGCAGCAGGTCTGGCCCGCCGCAATGCCACGGGCTGGTTCCGCAGCCGACGCAGCCTCGACACCGCCGCAACCAAGCGAGGCGTCCGGGGTCGGCTGCGAAGAATCGTCACCGCCTGGCGAACCGAGCGAGCGGCCTGGCGTGCAGTCCATGGCCTGGCACCCCGCGTTTACTCGACACGTCCCATCGCCTGGCCCGGATCGGCACCACCATCAGTCGCCGACCGCGACCCGCACCGATCCCCACCCCCACCCTCGTCCGCGACGGGTCCGGCGACGGACCCGACGATCGAGGCTGTCGCCCTCCTCGCGGAAGTATTAGGAGCTGTCGAGCTGCCGGAATCCTTGAAGTCCGCTTGACCCTGCGTGATGCCACGGCATCACCTGGAAAGGTGACCCAGAGCACACCGATTTTATCGGTGGCGTGTCCACATCCGCGGTCGGAGCCCGCCATCACCAAGCGAGGTGATCCCCCGACCGAAGGAACCGCCATGCCCTCTGGGTCTCACAGGGGCGCGGACAGAGCACCCGCGCTTGTCGGCCGATCTCGCTCACTGGCCGTCCATCTGGTCGCCGTGACCGGTCGGCAGGGGGTACAGCATGCGGTGCTGCTCGCTGCACCACTGCCTGATGTCCTCGGTCGACCAGACCCGCCCCATGCGTAACTCCGCGATCGGCATCGGCAGCACCCCGGAAGCCTCCAGTTGCCGCAGTCGGGTCTTACTCAGACGCAGCACCTCGGTCAACTCGGTCCACCCCAGGACGGGTGGCAGCTCAGGGCCAGCGGCGGGATTAGACATCACCGCACACCTTAGGGACTGCGCCAGCACGGTCCATTCACCCGGCAGGTCTACACAGAAGGTGCACTGTACTAGTCGTACAGTGCACCGTAAGTACAGATCGGTTCGCGTCGAGGAGATGGCATGGTCACGACCAGCACCGACCGCCGTGCAGTCGACTGCCCGCACCGGTCATCGCATCGCCACGGCACCCGCGACGCCTACATCGCCGATCACTGCCGATGCCCGTCGTGCACCGCGGCCAACACCCGCTGGAACAACCAGCGTCGCCGGGACCTCGCGATGAACCGATGGAAGCCCTACGTCGACGGCGGAGCCGTCCGCGAACACCTCTTACTGCTGCGCAAGGCCGGAATCGGTATTGATCGCATCGTTGGTCGTAGCGGGGTGAGCCGGTCCACCGTGCAACGACTGCTCGCCCCGGCCAGTGACCCCGGCAACACCCGCCGCCGAGTCCGCCCCGATGTCGCCGAGCGACTGATGGCGGTCGATGCCGGCGACGCCGGACTCGACGTCCTAGTCGATGCCGACGCCACTCGTCGGCGGTTCGCCGACCTCGCCAACGCCGGCCACGGCGTCCGTGACATCGCCCACCGCCTCGGCCGCGACCCGGCCAGCGTCAGCCGCTCCGTCAGGTTGGCCGCCGCCGTCACCGTGCGCACCGCCATCGCGATCGAGCAACTGCACTATGAGCTGCTCACCTCCCGTCGACCCGCGTGAAGCAGTTGCTCGCCGGCCTCGGCGTGCTCGTCCTCGCCTTCATCGTCGGGATCCCCATCATCGTCGTCGCGGTCCTGGGCGCCGACGACGCCGCCGCCACGACCACAACCACGGCACCGACCAGCGACAACGCCGAGTGGGACCCGGGCCTGATCTTCTCCGATGAGGTCTTCCGCAACGACAAGAGCATGGACGCCAGCAGCATCCAGGCCTTCCTGGACGACCAAGGCTGCGAGGGTGACGGATGCCTGCGCACGGCGAGCTACACCTGGCCCGGCGCGAACGTTCCCTGGTGCAACCAGATCTCTAGCGGCAACGGGTCCTTCGCCCAAATGCTCGCCCTGATCACTACCGCCTGTCGGATCAACCCACAGGTGGCCCTCGTGATGATCGCCAAAGAGTCCCAGGGCCTGATCCGCAATCCCGTCCCGGCCGCCCTTACCGGCTTCGGCTGTCCCGACACCGGTCCGGGAGGCAGCGCCAACTGCGACGGCGACAAGTCCGGCGTCTGGGCCCAGACCTTCGGCATGATCCAAGCATTCGCACGGCTCTACACCGACCCCACCAGAATCAATTACCCCGTCGGACAAACCAGCCAAATACTGTGGAACGTCGCAGAGACGGGTTGCGGCGCAGCACCGGTCACGGTCCAATCCACCGCAACGGCGATCCTGTACACCTACACCCCATATCAGCCCAACACCGCGTCCCTGGCTGCCTACCCGGACGAGGGCGACGCCTGTTCCAGCTACGGCAACCGCAACGCCTTCCGCCTATTCCAGAAGTGGTTCGGCTCTACCGGCGGCGGCAAAGCGGGCACCGGAAGCACGCCACCCGGGGGCGCCGGAGGAGCCGGCACCGTCACCACCAACGGCGTGCAGGTCACCATCCCCTCGGTCACCTCCGCCGATCCCGCCGCCGCCGGCCGCACCATCACCGCCCCCACCCCGGCCGTCGCGCAAGGCCTGGCCGCCGGGTTCGCCGCCCTCGGAATGCCCTACGTCTGGGGCGGAGGAGGCGGCGGAGCCGGCCCCAACAACGGCTGCAGCCGTGGTGGTGGCGACTACAACAGCTGCGGCAGCGAGATCGGATTCGACTGCTCCGGCCTCACCGCCTATGTCCTCGCCAACGCCGGAGTCCCAAACATGCCCGACAACTCCGGAACCCAGCGGGCCGCCGGCACCTCGATCCCCTGGAGCCAGGGGCAACCCGGCGACATCGTCGGCTTCCCCGGCCATGTCGCCATCTACCTCGGCGAGATCGACGGCCGGCGATGGATCCTGGAAGCCTCGTGGGTCGGTACACCCATCCGCATCACTCCACTCACCCGCACCGATTACGACAGCACGCTGCACCGCTACTGGCGTAGTTGACACCCGCCCGACCCACCCAAAGGACTACGCGCTGCCACCGACGGTCCCATCGTGACCGAGGGCAAGAGGGAGACCCTCATTAATGTTATGGCGTTACAACGCTGAACGGTTTGACCGCTCAAACCTTGTAGCTGCTAACGGCGCTTACGTCCAGTTCGGGTGGGGTCGGTGGGCTGAGAGATCAGGTGACGTTTGATGTCGTCGACGCTCATGTCCTGCTGGAGCCGGTTCAACGCCAGCCGCACCACGGCGCTTCTAGAGAGGTCGACTCGCTCCAGGAGGCCGGCGATGCGGACCTGCTCGAGGAAGTCGCTTTGCGCATCGGAGACGTAGACCGTGACAGGCTTGATCGGCGTGTTCGGTTGTTCGACGGGCTTCTGTTGCGATGAGCGTCGCCGTCGATCCTTTGAGCCTGCACCAACCGATCCCGGGCTGGGTGCCGGTGACGGCTTTCCTAGTGAGGTCTGTGCGGGATCTTGTGACGGCTCTGTCGGCTCGGACTGCCTCTCCCCTATCGATGACTGCGGGGGGGTCTCCTGCTCGTCATCGGTGGTCGCTGACGCGGCGAGTGGATGCCGCGGCGGCGGCATCGTTCGACGGATTCGTCGGTCCCGAGCTTGGGTGAGGCTGGCAAGACCGTTGGGCGCTTCGGTCACGAGGGTCCCTTCACAAAGGACGCAAGGCTGTGGAGGGCAGAGACGAATTCTGCGTTGGCCTTGGCAGGTGGTTCTTCGGAGGTGATTGCGACGCGCCTCTTGCGGGTCTCGATGCCTCGCACGTACGGGATGGGTTCGGCGACGGTGATCGGGGTGTTGGTAACGATCGTGGCGATGCGGCGGATCTCCGCGACGCCCGGCACCCGCGGCACCATGCTGGGTACAAGGACAAGCGGATAGTCGGGCATCTCTCGCACCATGCCCTCCGTAGCGTTGAGATCCTTGGTCTTCAAGGGTGTAGGTACGACGACCAGTCCGGCTGCCGCGATTGCTCCGTCTCCGGATGGCGATCCCCCACCGTGAGTATCAATCACCACGTAGTCGCGTTCCCAGGCGTCTGCCCAACGGGTGAGCACGTCAGCCATGGCGTCAGGATCGGGCTGGTTGAGCTGGAAGTCCGGGTGGCAGGGCACAAGGTCGGGCTTGTGATAGCCGCTGATTGGTCGCGGCACTGTTCCTCGCTCGAGGGCATCCAGGAGAGGTGCTCGTAAGCGGGACTCATGCCGGTATCCCCACATGCGGGTGGCGGAGCCGTCGTCGAACTCAAGGTCAATCAACGGCGCATCAAGGAGCCAGGCGAGCTCGTAGGCCAGCGTCGTCTTGCCGACCCCGCCTTTTCGAGCCGCTACGGTCACGATCTTGGGCATGCAAGTCATTAGAACGGCAGAACGTTGGGAGATTGCGGAGGCGCGCCGATGTGCTGCTGTGCCGTTCCAGCGGTATAACGTTGTCAACCTCAAGCCGTAGGCCGCCCCAACATTTTACGGTTCCAGGCTTTAGACGTTCAAGCGTTCCGCCGTTTAAACGGGCAAAGGGCGGGACGTTCCAGCGTCGCGTCCGCTTACGCAGGCTTCCACACCGATCGATAGGCCGTTCCACGGTTTCACCTCTACACCGTTCCACCATTACAGTGTTGCGCGGCTATGGCAGGGAAACCGCCCAATGTTGCCCAGTTAGAACGTTGCACCGCTACGGCGGCGATCTGGTCCCGCCGATCTTCAGGTGTGTCCTGCACTGACCTCCGGCCGTGCCTAGCCCGTAAAAGGTCGGCAGAGACGACCCCACGATGGGGAGCGGCGCCTGTGCACAGATGCGGGGCGATCGGAGACGGTCGACGTGCGATCGCATCGCCTGGGTTGGTCCCAGGTCGTCGAGCAGGCAGTTGTCGGCGGGGTGGGGGCTCGCCCGCGCCAGTACCACGGCACCGCAGGGCCGATGGCAGCATGGATGTCCATGAGCGCGCCGGGTCGTGCCGATGCCGGGGGCGA
>CAYZBB010000038.1:0-41829 GCA_964476495.1 uncultured Actinomycetes bacterium
GCAGCACGAACTGCTCGGAGAACGCGTACATCAGCGAGAAGGTCATCTCGTTGTGGTGCCACGACCGGTACACCGGGTCCCGGGAGACGTATCCCAGGCTGTCGTGCATCCAGCCCATGTTCCATTTGAGATCGAAGCCGAGGCCGCCCAGGTGCGTCGGCCGGGTGACCCCCGGCCAGGCCGTCGACTCCTCGGCGATCATCAGCGCGCCGGGCACCCGCTTGCCGACGGTCGCGTTCGTCTCCTGCAGGAACGACACCGCGTCCAGGTTCTCGTTGCCGCCGTAGATGTTCGGCAGCCACTGCCCGTCCTCGCGGGAGTAATCCAGGTACAGCATCGAGGCGACCGCGTCCACCCGCAGCCCGTCCACATGGAACTCCTCGAACCAGTACAGGGCGTTGGCGACCAGGAAGTTGCGCACCTCGCGACGACCGAAGTCGAACACGAACGTGCCCCAGTCCGGCTGCTCGCCTCGCCGCGGGTCCGCGTGCTCGTACAGCGCCGTGCCGTCGAACCGGCCCAGCGCCCACGCGTCCTTCGGGAAGTGCGCCGGCACCCAGTCCATGATCACGCCGATGCCGGCCTGGTGCAGCCGGTCGATCAGGTAGCGCAGGTCGTCGGGGGAGCCGAACCGGGAGTCCGGCGCGTAGTACGACGTCACCTGGTACCCCCAGGACGGGGCGAACGGGTGGCCGGCCAGCGGCAGGAACTCCACGTGGGTGAACCCGGTCTCGGCGAGGTCCTCGATCAGCGCATCGGCCATCTCCCGGTAATCGGTGCCCTCCCGCCACGACCCGGCGTGGATCTCGTAGATGGAGATCGGGCCGGCCAACTGGTCGGTCTCGCCGCGCCGGGTGATCCAGTCGGCGTCGCCCCACTCGTGCCCGGGCACCGTGACAATCGATGCGGTCGCCGGCGGCACCTCGATGGCGAACGCGAACGGATCCGCCTTCTCCCGCCACACCCCGTCCTGGCCCAGGATCTGGAACTTGTACCGGCTCCCCGCGCCGACGCCCGGCACGAACAGTTCCCACACCCCGGATGAGCCCAGCGAGCGCATCGGGGTGCCAGCACCCGACCAGTGGTCGAAGTCGCCGGTCACCCGCACCCCGCGGGCGCTGGGCGCCCACACCGCGAACGAGGTCCCGGTCACCGTCCCGCCGGGGGTGTCGTAGCTGCGCACATGTGCGCCGAGCACCTCCCACAGGTTCTCGTGCCGGCCCTCGCCGATCAGGTGCAGGTCGATCTCGCCCAGCGTGGGCAGCCACCGGTACGGGTCGTCGACCTCGTACACCGCGCCGGGGCCGTAGTCGACGCGGAGCCGGTAGTCGGTGACCGGGCCGTCGATCACCGCGCTGAACACGCCGCCGTGGGTGTGCTCCAGCGGTGTCGCCCTGCCCTCGTGCAGCAGGGTGACGCCCTTGGCGTGATGCCGCAGCGTGCGGATCACCGTGTGCCCGTCGCCGCGCGGGTGTGCACCGAGAATGCCGTGGGGGTTGTGGGTGTCGCCGCCGATCAGCTTCTCGTACTCGTCGGTGGTGGGTTCCGGGGCCAGCGCCGGCGCCGGATCGGGGGCGGCGGCGGCCACGGTCGAAGTGGGCTCGTCGGGTGCCAGCGGGGTGCTCACGGTGCTGCCCGCGACGGGGGTGTCGACCGGGGTCGCCTTCCTCCGCGGCGCGCGCTTGGCCGCGGCCGTGGCGGTCTCCTTGGCGGGGGCCGCCTTGGGTGCTGTCTTGCGGGTCCGCGAGGTGGTCTTCGATGCCGCGTCGCCGGTCTTGGGCGCCGCGGCGCGTCGGCGCGTGCTCTTCGCGGGGGTGGTCGGCGCGTCGGCATCGGCGGCCGGCGCCGCGCTCGGATCCGGGGTGTTGTTGGTGGTCACGAGCTACCTCCGGGAGTGGTGAGGGCGACGACCGCCTGCAGCGGGATGGCTTCCCACTGCGGCCGGTGCCCATGTTCGTAGACAACTTCGTAGATCGCCTTGTCGAGCTCGAACGCCCGGAGCAGGCCGTCCGCCTGCCGGGGATCGGTGCCCGCCGCAGCCGTGTACCCGTCGCAGAACGCCTCGCGGTTCCGGGTGGCCCACTCGGCCGCGCGGTACCGGTGCTGGGCGTCGGCGTGCGGGTTGATCGTCTGACCGCGAGCGGCGTAGTCGAACGACCGCAGCATGCCGGCGACGTCCCGCAGCGCGCTGTGCATGCCCCGCCGGAACGCCGGGGACCTGGCCGGCTCGCCCTCGAAGTCGATGATCTTCCAGCCATCCAGGGTGCGCAGCACCTGACCCAGGTGCAGGTCACCGTGGATGCGCTGCAGGGTCAGGCCGTCCGACTGGTCGGCGGCATTCTCGAACGTCGCCCCGATCGCCGTCCGCTGCTCGGCCAGCGCGGGCACCAGGTCGGCCGCCGCGTCGGCGTCGGCCTGCATGGACGACAGGATGGTCGCCAGCGTCTGCGCCGACGCCACCGTCGTGCCGAAGGCCTGCACCAGGTCCGCGTGCACCACGGCCACCGCCTCGCCCAGCCGGAACGCGTCGGCGGCGAAGTCACCGCCCACCTCGTCGGCGCGCAGGTCGCCCTCGCTCATCAGGTCGCGCACGCTTGCGGTGGCCATCGCCCAGCCATCCGCGCTGTTCGCGAAGAACTCGGTGAGCAGCGCCATGGTTGTGTCACCGCGGTGTCGTCCGTCGATCCGTCCGGCATCGTCGGTACCACCCTCGCCGGTACTGACCGGACCGACGATCTCGCCGTACGGCTGCGCGATGTGCACCGAACCCACCGCGTGCAGTGCGCGGTGTACCTCGGCGTCGGGGTTGGGCCCTGCCTCGAGACGGCGAAACACCTTGAGGATCGCCGAATGTCCGTACACGATCGATGTGTTGGACTGCTCCGCGCCGAGAATCAGACCCTCCGCCGCGGTGTCGATCACCGCGTCCGGTTCCCGCACCCCGCGCACCGCGCCGCCGCCGAAGTCGCTGCCCCGATCGATCGCCTCCAGCAGCAGCCGGCAGACGTGCACGTCGGCCAGCGCGTCGTACGCGGTGCGTCCGCCGGCCGCGCCGATCGTCGCATGCGCCACCCGGTCCGGCACATGCCAGGTCCAGCCGACCCACAGCTGATAGGTGTGCAACCCGGTCGCCGTGGCCACCTCGAGCAGGACCTGCTCGACGTCCGAGTCGTAGTAGTCGCGGGCGATCACCGTCCGGCGTGCGAGCCGATAGTCCTCGGGTCGCAGATGCTGGCCCTTCGCCGAGAACCACCGCTGATGGGGAAGGTAATCCGCCAGCATCGGCAGCAGATCCTGATCCGGTGCACCCACGTGCTCCATGGTCACGTCCCCTGGTCCTCGCCGGTGATGTCGAACCAGTAGAAGCCGTGGCCGGGCAGCGTCAACAGGTAGGGCAGTTGTCCGATCCTGGGGAACCTGGTCCCACCGGTCAGCTCGACCGGTACCGCGTCGATGTGCTCCCGCAGATCGAGCTCGACCGGCTGCGGGAAACGGGACAGGTTGTTCACGCACAGGACTGTGTGCGGCGGCCCGGTCATCCCGTCGCGGTCCCCGCTGAAGTCGAGCGTGTACGACAGCACGGACGGGTTCGAGCCACCGAGGTCGGTGAACTCGCCGACCGCGAAGGCGGCGTAGCGTTTGCGGATCTCGATCATGCGCCTGGTCCAGTGCAACAGCGACGAGGTCGAGTTCATCTGCGCCTCGACGTTGACGGTCTGGTACCCGTAAATGGGGTCCATGATCGTCGGCAGGTACAGCCGCGCCGGGTCGCATCGGGAGAACCCGGCGTTGCGGTCCGGGGACCACTGCATCGGCGTGCGCACTCCGTCGCGATCGCCGAGCCAGATGTTGTCGCCCATGCCGATCTCGTCGCCGTAATACAGGACGGGGGAGCCGGGCAGCGACAGCAGCATCGCGGTGAACAGCTCCTGCTGGTTGGTGTCGTTCTCCAGCAGCGTGGCCAGCCGCCGGCGGATGCCGATGTTGGCCTTCATCCGCGGGTCCTTGGCGTACTCGGCCCACATGTAGTCGCGGTCCTCGTCGCTGACCATCTCCAGGGTCAGCTCGTCGTGGTTGCGCAGGAAGATGCCCCACTGGCCGCTCTCCGGGATGGCCGGTGTCTGGGCCAGGATCTCCGAGATCGGGAACCGCTGCTCGCGCCGCGCGGCCATGAAAATGCGCGGCATCAAAGGAAAGTGGAAGCACATGTGGCATTCGTCGCCGCCGACGGCCGGGTCGCCGAAATAGTCGACGACGTCGGCCGGCCACTGGTTGGCCTCGGCCAGCAGGACCCGGTTGGGGTACTCGTCCTCGATCACCTTGCGGCAGCGCTTGAGGAACTCGTGGGTCTCCGGCAGGTTCTCCCCGTTGGTGCCCTCCCGGACGTACAGGTAGGGGACCGCGTCCAGCCGGAAGCCGTCGATGCCAAGGTCAAGCCAGAACCGCAGGATGTCGATCATCTCGTCCCGGACGGCCGGGTTCTCGTAGTTCAGGTCCGGCTGGTGGGCGAAGAACCGGTGCCAGAAGTACTGCTTGCGGACCGGGTCGAAGGTCCAGTTGCTCGGCTCGGTGTCGACGAAGATGATCCGCGCGTCCGGGTAGCCGGTGTCGTCGTCGGCCCAGACGTAGTAGTCGCCGTACGGCCCGTCCGGGTTGCGGCGCGACTCCTGGAACCACATGTGCTGGTCCGACGTGTGGTTCATGACCAGGTCGGTGATCACCCGGATGCCCCGCTCGTGGGCGGCGTCCAGCAGCGCCACGAAGTCCTCGACGGTGCCGAACTCGGGCAGCACCTTTCGGTAGTCGCTGATGTCGTAGCCGCCGTCGCGCAGCGGCGAGTCGTAGAACGGGGGCAACCATAGGCAGTCCACGCCCAGCCAGGCCAGGTAGTCCAGCTTGTCGATCAGCCCCCGCAGGTCGCCGGTGCCGTCGCCGTTGGAGTCGGCGAACGCCCTGACCAGCACCTCGTAGAAGACAGCCCGCTTGTACCACTGACGGTCCTGCTCACCGCCGGCGATCGGCCGCGCCGAGCCGAAGCGTGCCGCGTCGATGTCGTCGAGTCGGTCCGCCACGCGGCCAACCTACCGGTCCGTTCGACGGGACGCAGGGCAGGCACTGGGGTTGAATATCCAGACGTGAAGGCACCGTTGTTGATCGGGACGCCATGAAGGCGCTGCGTCGATTCACCGTCCGTCCACAGCTGCCGCCCGCGCTGGCGGCGCTCGGGCCGCTGATCCGGAACCTGCGCTGGTCCTGGCACCCGCCGAGCCAGGACCTGTTCGCCGACATCGATCGGGAGCTGTGGAAGCGGTTCGAGGGCGACCCGCTGCGACTGCTGGGCGCGGTGTCGGTGGCCCGGCTGGAGGAGCTGGCCGCCGACGAGCCGTTCCTGTCCCGGATGCACGGCCTGGCCGCCGATCTCGACCATTACCTGACCGACCCGCGTTGGTACCAGCATCGGACGGCGGCGGGCGCCGGCTACCCGTCGGCCATCGCGTACTTCTCGATGGAGTTCGGGGTCACCGAGGCCCTGCCGAACTACTCCGGCGGTCTTGGCATCCTGGCCGGGGACCACCTGAAATCGGCGTCCGACCTCGGTGTGCCGATCATCGGCGTCGGTCTGCTCTACCGGTACGGCTACTTCTGGCAGTCGCTGTCCGCGGACGGCTGGCAGCAGGAGCACTATCCGGCGCACGACCCACAGGGCCTGCCCATCGAGCGCGTGATCGGCCCGGACGGGGCGCAGCTGGCCATCACCGTGCCCATGCCCGGAGACCGCCTGCTGACCGCACGGATCTGGGTGGCCCAGGTCGGTCGGGTGCCGTTGCTGCTGCTGGACGCCGACAACGAGGACAACGACGAGAACCTGCGGGCCACCACCGACCGGCTCTACGGCGGCGACCAGGACCACCGGATCAAGCAGGAGATGTTGCTGGGCATCGGCGGCGTGCGCGCGGTGAACGCCTATGCGGCACTGACCGGCCATCCGCTGCCCGAGGTGTTCCACATGAACGAGGGTCACGCGGGATTCCTCGGTCTGGAACGCATCCGGTCGCTGATCGCCGACCACGGCCTCACGTTCGCGGAGGCGCTGTCCGCAGTGCGCGCCGGTACCGTGTTCACCACCCACACCCCGGTGCCCGCCGGCATCGACCGGTTCCCGGTCGACCTCGTCCGGCACTACTTGGGTGGTACGGCCGGCGACTCGTCCGGCCTGCTGCCCGGCGTCGGGGTCGACGAGGTGCTGGCGCTGGGTGCGGAGGACGATCCCGGCCGATTCAACATGGCGCACATGGGATTGCGGCTCGCGCAGCGCGCGAACGGGGTGGCCAGGCTGCACGGTGCGGTGTCCCGCAACATGTTCGCCGGCCTGTACCCGGGCTTCGAACCGGACGAGGTGCCGATCGGGTCGGTGACCAACGGCGTCCACCTGCCGACCTGGGCGGCACGCGAGATGTACGACGTGGCAGGGGACATGGCCGACTGGCACGACCTGGCCTCGGCCGAGACCTGGCCGTGCGCGGACAAGGTGTCCCGGGAGCGGTTGTGGCAGCTGCGGAACACGTTGCGTCGCCGGCTGGTCGACCTGGCCAGGGCCACCGTCCGCAGGTCGGCGCTGCAGCGCGGGGCCACCGTGGCCGAACTGGAGTGGACCGAGTCGATCCTGGACCCGGACATCCTGACGATCGGCTTCGCCCGGCGGGTGTCCACCTACAAGCGGCTCACCCTGATGCTGCGTGACCCGGACCGGCTGCGTTCGATCCTGCTGGACCCGCAGCGGCCGGTGCAGATCGTGGTGGCCGGCAAGGCGCATCCCGCCGACGACGGCGGGAAACGGTACATGCAGGAAATGGTGCGGTTCACCGACGACAGGTCGATCCGGCACCGGATCGTGTTCCTGCCCGACTACGACATGGGCATGGCCGCGGTGCTGTGCGCGGGTGCGGATGTCTGGCTCAACAACCCGATCCGGCCGCAGGAGGCATCCGGCACGTCGGGGATGAAGGCCGCGCTCAACGGCGCGCTGAACCTGTCCATCTCGGACGGCTGGTGGGACGAGCTGTACGACGGGCACGACGGGTGGACGATCCCTACCGCGGACGGCGTCGGCGACGAGCAACGCCGGGACGACCTGGAGGCGGCGGCGCTCTACGACCTGATCGAGAAGCGGGTCGCGCCGTTGTTCTACCGGCGCGACGCCGCCGGGTTGCCCGAGGGGTGGGTCGACACCGTCCGGCACACCCTGGCGTACCTGGGTCCGCGGGTGCAGGCCACCCGGATGGTCCGCGACTACGTCACCGGCTACTACGCACCGGCCGCCGCCGCCTCGCGTGCGGTGACCGGCGATCTGACCGTGGCCAAGTCGCTTGCCGCCTGGACGGAGTCGGTGCGGGCGGCCTGGCCGAACGTGCGCGTGCTGAGCGTCGACACCTCCGGGATCGGCACCGAACCGTCACTGGGCAACGTGCTGACCGTGCGCGCGCACTGCACGCTCGGCGGCCTGGCGCCGGACGACGTGACCGTGCAGGCGGTCATCGGGCGGGTCGACGCCACCGAACGGCTGCACGAGATCGATGTGGTGGACATGACCCTGGTCGATCCGCCGGACCCGTCGGGTGCCACGGGTACCACGGGTGCCACCGGTCCGGCGTGGGACGGTGCCGAGGCGGCGCACCGGTACGAGGTGCCGGTGACGCTGACCCGGTCCGGCCCGATCGGCTACACCGTCCGGATCCTGCCCCGTCACGACCTGCTGGCCTCGCCCGCGGAGTTGGGGCTGGTGACCACCGCCTGACCGGGTGTCGGGTGCCGCCGCGCGCGGAGCAGCCACACCGTCCGGCCCGGCATCACAACCGTTGACCCGCCGGCGATCTCGCCCGTCGACGCGGGCTCTCCGGTGGGCCGGTCGGTGTCCAGGGTCAGCACGTACGAAGCGCTGTACGGCATCTCGGGCAGGGTGAGGTCGATCGGATCGGAGCCGGCGTGCAGCACCAGCAGCCAGGACCGGTCCGAGAGCGGCTGACCGGTCGCGGTGTGGCCGCGCACGTCGTGCCCGTTGATCCACATCGCGATGGTCTGCCGGCCCTCGTCGAACCAGTCGTGATCGCTCATGGTCGCGCCGGAGGCGTTGAACCACACCAGGTCCGGCAGCCCGTCGCCACCGCCGGGCGCCCTGCCCTCGAAGAACTCGCCCTGGCGCAGGGCCGGCGCCGCCGCCCGCAGATCCAGCGTGCGGCGGAAGAAGGCCAGCATGTCACGCTGCGGAGCGCCCGGAATCCAGTCCACCCAACTGATCTCGTTGTCCTGACAGTAGGCGTTGTTGTTGCCGCCCTGGGTTCGCCATAACTCGTCACCCATGGTGATCATCGGGGTGCCGGTGGACAGCAGCATCGTCGCGGCGATGTTGCGGGCGGTCCGGGCGCGCAACTCGACGATCGCCGGGTCGTCCGTCTCGCCCTCCACCCCGTGGTTCCAGGACCGGTTGTGGTCGTGGCCGTCCCGGTTGTTCTCACCGTTGGCCTCGTTGTGCTTGTGGTTGTAGGACACCAGGTCGCGCAGGGTGAAGCCGTCGTGCGCGGTGACGAAGTTGATCGACGCCCAGGGCCGGCGGATCGGCGCGTACAGGTCCGATGACCCCGACAGTCGGTAGCCCAGGTCACGCACGCCCGGGACGCCGCGCCAGAAGTCGCGGGTGGTGTCGCGGAACCGGTCGTTCCACTCGGTCCAGCTCGCGCCGAACCGGCCGACCGCGTAGCCCTCGCCGGTGGCGTCCCACGGCTCGGCGATCAGCTTGCGGGTGGACAGCACGGGGTCCGTCGCGATCGCCGACAGCAGCGCGGACCCGGCGTCGAACTGACCGCCGCCCGGGCGACCGCACACCGACGCCAGATCGAACCGGAAGCCGTCCACACCAAGGGTTTCCGCCCAGTAGCGAAGGGAGTCGGTGATCAGCCGGATGGCCGGCAGGGTGCCGGCGTCGACGGTGTTGCCGGTGCCGGTGAGGTCCCGCCCGTCCGGTAGGTAGTACGAGTCCGGTGACAGTCCGCGCAGGGACAGGTCGACCGAGAGTCCCGGGCCGCCCTCGCAGGTGTGGTTGTAGACCACGTCGAGCACCAGCTCGATCCCGGCCAGGTGCAATGCGTCGACCATCGCCGCGAACTCGGCCACCTCCCGCCCCGGTGCCGTGGCGTAGCCCGGGTGGGGGGCGAAGTAGGCGAGCGTGGCGTAGCCCCAGTAGTTGCGGCGGTGGGTGGCCAGCAGGCCCGGTTCGGCGGTGCTCGCGTGTACCGGAAGCAGCTCCAGGGTGGTGACGTGCAGGCCGCGCAGGTGCTCGATCACCGCCGGGTGGGCCACACCCAGGTACGTGCCGCGCAGCTGGCGGGGGACCAGCGGGTGCAGCTCGGTCAGCCCCTTGACGTGCGCCTCGTAGACGCCCGTCTGCTCCCACGGAACCCAGGGGCGCATCGTGGCCGACCGCATGCCGGCCGCGGTGCTGTCCACCACGACCGCCGCCGGCACCCTACCGGCGGTCTGCGCGCCGAACGACGCCGCGGCGACAAGGTCGTACTCGGTGCCGGTGATCTGCCGGGCGTACGGGTCGAGCAGCAGCTTGGCCGGGTCCCGGGCCGGCACCCGGAACCCGTAGCGCTGCCCGGGCCCGACATCCGGCACGAACGTGTGCCAGATGCCGTAGGTCCGCTCGTCCATGGTGATGATGCGGTCGGCGCGACCCGGATTCCGTGCGTCGAGCAGACACAGCTGGACGTCGGAGATTCCGGGCGCGCCGTCCGCGATCACCGCGAAGTTGGTGCCTCCCGGGTAGGGGGTGGCGCCGAGCGGATACGGCAGGCCCGGATACGGGGAGGAACCCTCCCGGGGGGCCGCCTGCGGATCGGTCTGACCGGGTCGGGCGCGCCATCGGCGACGGAACCGGGGTGGTGGTCTCGTGTCGCGGGCGGCGGGCGGCATGCCGGCCATTGTCACCGACCGGGTTGGGCCGGATGAAATCGCCGGTAGGCGAGAATGGCCCGCGTGAGCTCGACCCCACACCCGCCGCCACCCGACCGACCGGCCGTGACCCCCCGGGATCCCCGGGTCGCCGCGCTGCCGCCCGCGGTTCCGATCTCGATCGCGCCGGGCCCGGACTCGGTGCTGCACATGACCGAGGTCACGGTGCGCCGGGGTCCGGCGGTGCTGCTGGATGCGATCTGCTGGAACGTCGACATGGACGAGCGCTGGGTGATCCTCGGGCCGAACGGCGCCGGCAAGACCACGCTGTTGCAGATTGCGGCGGCGTCGCTGTTCCCGACCATCGGTCGAGTGCACATCCTGGGTGAACGGCTGGGTGCGGTCGACGTCGGCGAGCTTCGACCCCGGATCGGGTTGTCCTCGGCGGCGCTGGCCGGGCGGGTGCCGCCGCACGAACGAGTGCTCGACGTCGTGGTGTCCGCCGGTTACGGGGTGGTCGGCCGGTGGCGGGAGCGGTACGAGGACCTGGACTTCGGCCGGGGCCGGATGCTCCTGGACGCGATGGGTGTCGGCGCGTTGGCCGACCGCACCTACGGCACCCTGTCCGAGGGAGAACGCAAGCGGACCCTCGCCGCTCGGGCACTGATGGCCGACCCCGAGTTGCTGCTGCTGGACGAACCTGCGGCCGGCCTTGATCTGGGCGGCCGGGAGGACCTGCTGGTCCGGCTGACCGCGCTGGCCGTCGATCCGTCCGCGCCGACCACGGTCCTGGTCACCCACCATGTGGAGGAGATCCCGCCGGCCTTCAGCCACGTGCTGCTGCTGCGGGCGGGCAGGGTGGTCGCCGCGGGTCCGCTCGCCGACACGCTCACCGCCGATGCCCTGTCCGCCACCTTCGACATGAAGCTGGCGATGGAGCGGCGGGGCGAGCGCTACTTCGCATTCGCGGCGGGCTGAGGCCCGCACCCGGTCCGCCCTCCTGGGGAGGCGGGTGCCCGAGGAGGCGGCAAGGATGGCGTACCGCTTCGATCCCGACGACGTCCGCTTCCTGGTGAGCCCGAGCGGCGCAGCGGCGCTGGCTCTTGCTGACGCGTCGGCGCTGTCCGATGATTCACTGCTGTCCGATCTGGGTCGGGTTCGGGCGGTCGCGGGTCGGCGGGCGGGGGCGGTGGTGGAGACGGTCCGGCTGCGTCGCCGGGCCCGGGCAAAACTGGGCCTGATCGCGGACGGTTGGCTGTTCACCGACGAGGCGCTGCAGCAGGCGACCCCCGGACCGGTGGCGCGGCACCGCGCGTCCCGGCTGGCCGGCATCGGCGTGCACGACCTGACCTGCTCCATCGGCGCGGATCTGGCCGCGCTGGCGGCTCGCGGGCCGGTCGTGGGGTCGGACCTTGACCCGGTGCGGGTGCTGATGGCGTGGCACAACCTCCGCTCGTCCGGCCTCGAACCGCGGGTGCTGGTGGCTGACGCGCTCACCCGCACCAGCCGCGGCCTGCTCGGCTATGCGGACCCCGCCCGGCGGGACGGCACCGGACGGCGCATCACCTCGGCGTCCACCGTGCCGTCGATCGCCGACCTGGACGCCGCGCACGCCGAACGGCCGCCGGTGCTTCGGGTGCCGCCGGGTGTCGACTATGACGCGTTGGGCCGACCCGGTGAGGTGGAACTCGTCTCACTGGACGGGGCGGCCCGGGAGGCGGTCCTGTGGCCGCCGGAACTGGCCGGTCCCGACCGGCGGGCGACCGTCCTGGTCACGGACGGGCCGGGCTGGCAGGTCTTGTCCGACGAGCCCAACGACGTCGGGGTGGGGCCGGTGGGCGAGTTTCTGGTCGATCCGGACCCGGCGGTGGTCCGCGCGCACCTGGTCCGGCAGTACGCGGCCCGGCACGGCCTGTGGCAGCTCGACTCGCACCTGGCCTACCTGACGGGTCCGTCCGTTCCCGCCGGCGCCCGGGGATTCAGGGTGCTCGACCAGGCCGCCTACCGGGAGCGGACCGTCGCGCAGTGGGTCAGGCGCGACGGCATCGGCACCTTGGAGATCAAGCAGCGCGGCACCCCGATCGTGCCCGACGAGTTGCGCAGGCGGCTCCGACCGGCGCTGGGCGGGCCGACCAGGGAGGCGGCGACGCTGGTGGTGGCGCGGATCGGCCGGCAGGCACAGGCGTTCTGGTGCCGTGCGGTTGATCCGGTACCCCCGGGGCGGGCCGTAAGGTGATCCGCCGTGACCTTCGAACTCCTTCCCGCGGTCGACGTCGCCGACGGACAGGCGGTCCGCCTCGTCCAGGGCCGGGCCGGCAGTGAAACCCGTTACGGCGCACCGCTCGACGCCGCCCTGGCCTGGCAGTCCGACGGCGCCGAATGGATCCATCTGGTCGACCTGGACGCGGCTTTCGGCCGCGGCTCGAACGCCGCGCTGCTGGCCGAGGTCGTCGGCAGGCTCGACATCAAGGTGGAGATGTCCGGTGGCATCCGCGACGACGAATCGCTCGAAGCGGCGCTGGCCACCGGCTGCACCCGGGTCAACATCGGCACGGCCGCACTGGAGCGGCCGGACTGGTGCGCGTCCGCGATCGCCCGACACGGTGACCGGGTCGCGGTCGGGCTGGACGTCCGCGGCAGCACGCTGGCCGCCCGCGGTTGGACGCAGGACGGCGGCGACCTCTGGGAGGCGCTGATCCGGCTGGACGCGCAGGGCTGCGCCCGGTACGTCGTCACCGACGTCACCAAGGACGGAACCCTGCGCGGGCCGAATCTGGACCTGCTGCGCCAGGTGTGCGCGGCCACGCCGGCGCCCGTCGTCGCATCCGGCGGGGTGTCCTCGCTCGACGACCTGGTCGCGCTGGCCGGGCTCGGCTCGATCGGGGTGGAGGGTGCGATCGTCGGCAAGGCGCTCTACGCCGGCGCGTTCAGCCTGCCGGAGGCCCTCGCCGCCGTGGCCGGCTGAGGTGCCCGGGATCGGCGAGCGGCTCGGGTCCGGTGGCCCGTGGGAGGACCGGTACGGCTACTCCCGGGTGGTGCGGGTGGGCCCGCTGGCGATGACCGCGGGCTGCACGTCCGTCGTCGACGGCGTGGTCCGAGCCGCCGGGGATGCCGCCGAGCAGGCGCGCATCGCCCTGCGCACCGGGCTGGGCGCCTTGGCCCGGGTCGACATCGGGCCCCGGAACGTGGTGCACACCAGGCTGTCCATCGTCGACCGGGCCGACTCTGACGCGGTGGGCACCGCGCACCGCGAGGTGTTCGGCGACGTCCGGCCGGCCGCGACCATGGTCGTGGTGGCCGGGCTGCTGGATCCGGCCATGCTGGTGGAGGTGGAGCTCACCGCCTGGGCCGGCTGACGGGCCCCGGCCTCAGCGCACCGTGAACGACGCGCGGACCGTTCCCCACGGGCTCGGCACGGTCAGGGTCCAGCCGAGGCGGAGCGCGGAATCGAACATCTGGAAGGCCAGCGCGAACGGGTCGGGGAACAGCGCGGGCTGCGGCCGGGGCCGCGCCTGGGGCCGAACCATCTCGTGCACCCTGGCCAGCACCGCCGCCGCCTCACGATCGCCCTGCTCGGCCCACGCGTGCACGACGCGGAGCTTGACCGAGTTGACCACGACCTCGTCGTCCGCGTTCGCCGGGATGCGGAACGTCTCGCCGCCCTGGCGGATCCAGTACCGCCCGCCGGCCTCGTGCAACAGCACCGCGGACCGCGCGGAGGGATGGGACCGGTCGAGGCCGGCCAGCACGACCGTGCCGAGGCGAGGCCGGTAGTCGAGCACCGACGGCACGTTGTCGTCGAGCAGCCGCCGGTGGATGGCGTCGATTCGTCCGGGCATGGGCCCACACTAAGGCGAACCGCCCACGGATCGGTGCGAGCAGCGCCATGTTCCCGCTCGTCGGCGGTGCCGTCGGCGATGCGTCGTCCCCGCGCCGGACCTCCGTAGGCTGATCGCCATGTCCGTGGCCGTCCGCGTCATTCCGTGCCTGGACGTGTCCGAGGGACGCGTCGTTAAGGGTGTCAACTTCGTCGACCTGGTCGATGCCGGCGATCCGGTGGAGCTCGCCCACCGGTACGACGAGGAGGGCGCCGACGAGCTGACCTTCCTGGACATCACCGCCACCAGCGACAACCGGCGCTACGCCTACGACATGATCAGACGCACCGCCGAGCAGGTGTTCATCCCGCTCACGGTGGGCGGGGGCGTGCGAACCATCGAGGACATCGACGCCCTGTTGCGGGCCGGCGCGGACAAGGTCTCGGTCAACTCGGCCGCGGTGGCCCGCCCCGAGTTCCTCGCCGAGGCGGCCAACCGGTTCGGCTCGCAGTGCGTGGTGATCGCCGTGGACGCGCGGCGGATCCGGGAACCCGGCCCAAACTGTCCCTCGGGATATGAGGTGACAACGCACGGTGGGCGGCGGGGAACCGGCATCGACGCGGTGCAGTGGGCGCGTCGCGCACAGGACTCCGGCGCCGGGGAGATTCTGCTCACCTCGATGGACGCCGATGGCACCAAGAACGGATTCGACACGGAGATGCTGAACGCGATCCGCGCTGCGGTCGGGGTGCCGTTGATCGCCTCCGGAGGGGCCGGTGCGCTCGACCATTTTCCCGAGGCCATTGCCGCCGGCGCGGACGCGGTGCTGGCCGCGTCGGTCTTCCACTTCGGCGAACTGCGCATCGACGCGGTGAAGGAAGAACTGGCGCAGGCCGGCTATCCCGTGCGGCGGACCCTGCGGGAGGCACTGTGAGGGGCGCTGCGAGCGTCCGTGACGTTCCCGCAGAGACGTTTCCGATCTATCGGTTGCCCGATTTGTCGTTTCCGCGGGAACGCTTCGTCGGATGGGTGGTGCCCTGGTGACCGACCCGACGGCCGGCCTGAGGTTCAACGCCGACGGTCTGGTCTGCGCGGTCGTCCAGCAGTACGACACCCGGGAGGTGCTGATGGTCGCCTGGATGGACGCCGAGGCGCTGCGCCGGACGCTGTCCACCGGCGCCGGCACGTACTGGTCGCGCTCCCGGCAGGAGTACTGGGTCAAGGGGGCCACCTCCGGTCACACCCAGCGCGTGGTCGAGGTGCGTCGGGACTGCGACGGTGACGCGCTGCTGGTCCTGGTCGATCAGACCGACGGCGCCTGCCACACCGGCGACCGCACCTGCTTCGACGCCGGGCTGATCGCCAGGGTGACGCCGCGCCGGTAGGCGCACCGTGCTACCTACCGGCGCAGGCCGCCAAGGCGCTCCGCCGTCTGTGCAAGCAGGGGGTGCGGCATCGCCAGGTTCAACCGCAGGAACCCCGGCATTCCGCACAACGCCCCGTCCACCCCGTGCACGCCGACCAGGTCGGCCACGGTCGCCGGGTCGGCCGGCACCTCCCGCAGGTCCAGCCAGGCCAGGTAGGTGCCCTCCAACGGGAACATCCGCGCGGCCGGCAGGCGGTGGGCCAGTTCGGCGGCGAACATGTCCCGCCCCGCCGCCAGGTAGTCGACGACCTGCGCCAGATGCGCCGCCCCGCCGGTGTAGGCGGCGATCGTGGCGACCGCCCCGAACGTGGTGACGCCGCCGCCGTGCCTGGTGAACGGATCGAGCAGCGTCCAGGCGGCCCGGGCAGAATCGGAGGTCAGGATCAACTGCCCGCAGGCCAGGCCCGGGATGTTCCAGCCCTTGGACGCCGACGTGCCGACGATGGTGTGGCCGGCGGTCGTCCCGGACAGTGCCGCGTACGGCCGGTGGGTGAAGCCGGGCATGGTCAGTGGCGCGTGGATCTCGTCGGCGAACACCGCCGCGCCGGCCGACTCGATGATGTCGGCGACCGCCAGCAGTTCATCGTCGGTGAACACCCGGCCGGTCGGGTTGTGCGGGTTGGTCAGTACGAACACCGCGCCCGGCCGCAGCGCCGCGGCGATCGCCGGCAGGTCGAACTCGTACCGGCCCCCGTGGCGGCCACCGACGATCCGCATCGGCACGGTGACCAGCTCGCGTCCGGCCAGGGCGGGGACCATCAGGAACGGCATGTAGGCCGGGACCGGCAGCACCACCGGTGCCAACGGGTCCGTGAGGTGCTCGAGGACGATGCGGAAGCCGGTGACGACCGACGCCACCGGGTGGACGTGGGCGGGATCCACCGACCAGCCGTACCGGGCCTGCCACGACGCGGCGGCATCGGCCACGCCCGCGGCCAGCGCCGGCGGGAGGTAGCCGGTCAGCCCGCGGTCGACCGCCTCGTGCAGCGCGGCGACGACGGCGGGGGCCGGCGGAAGGTCCATCTCGGCGACGCCGGCGCCGATCGCGCCGTGCGGCACCGATGTCCATTTCAGCCCGCCGCGGGCCCGCAGGTCGTCGATGGTCTGTGCGTCGGTCCAGGCAGCGATGTCCGCGACGCGAGGCGGGTCGTACACCGGCCCACGGTACGGCGGGCGGTCATCGGGGGCGGTCGGCGCCCGGCAGAATGGCCCGCATGTCCGTGACGACCCCGGCGACCACCACCGCGCCGCCCCGCGCGAGCACCCCCGGGCTCGGCGAGGTCAGCCCGACCCGGGAGGAGTTCCGCGAGCTGGCCAGGGACCGCCGGGTGATCCCGGTGACCCGGCGGCTGCTGGCCGACGCGATCACCCCGGTGGGCCTGTACGCGACCCTCGCCGGCGACCGCCCCGGCACGTTCCTGCTCGAGTCGGCGGAGAACGGACGCTCCTGGTCCCGCTGGTCGTTCGTGGGTGTGCGGGCACCGGCCATCCTGACCGAACGGGACGGGGAGGCGCTGTGGTTGGGCACCCCGCCGGCGGGCCTGCCCGCGGGCGGCGATCCGCTGCGGGCCCTGTCCGGATCGCTGCGATTCCTGCACACCGAGCCGCTCGCCGGGCTTCCGCCGCTGACCGGCGGCATGGTCGGCTACCTGGGCTACGACGTGGTCCGCCGCTGGGAACGAATCAGCACGGCACCGACGGCGACAGAACACGAAGCGCAGCGACAGGATCCGGCCATCCCGGAGCTGGTCATGATGCTGGCCACCGACCTGGCCGCGCTCGACCACCACGAGGGCACCGTCACCCTGATCGCCAACGCGGTCAACTGGGACGGCACCGACGAGCGGGTGGACGAGACCTACGACGACGCGGTCGGCCGGCTGCACGAGATGAGTCGGCGGCTGGCCGAGCCGCGGTCCCTGCCGGCGGCGCTGTTCGCCGCACGCACCCCGGAGGTCCGGCGGCGCATGGAGTCCGCCGACTACCGGGCGAAGGTGGACATCGCGAAGGAGCACATCCGGGCCGGCGACGCGTTCCAGATCGTGCTCTCGCAGCGCTTCGACGTGCCCACCGACGCGGACCCGCTGGAGATCTACCGGGTGCTGCGGGCCACCAACCCCAGCCCGTACATGTACCTGCTGCGGCTGCCAACTCCCGACGGCGAGCCGATCGCCGTCGTCGGGTCTTCCCCGGAGGCGCTGGTCACCGTCCGGGACGGGCTGGTCACCATGCATCCGATCGCCGGCACCCGGCCCCGCGGGCACACCGACGAGGACGACGTGCTGCTGGCCAAGGACCTGCTGGCCGACGAGAAGGAACGCAGCGAGCACGTCATGCTCGTCGACCTGGGCCGCAACGACCTGGGTCGGGTCTGCGCGCCGGGCACGGTCAAGGTCGTCGACTTCTTCACCGTCGAGCGGTACAGCCACGTCATGCACATCGTGTCCACGGTCACCGGGCAGCTCGCCCCCGACCGCACCGCCTACGACGCGCTGGCCGCCTGCTTCCCGGCCGGCACGCTGTCCGGTGCACCCAAGCCCCGAGCGATGCAGATCATCGACGAGCTCGAGCCGCTGCGCCGCGGGGTATACGGGGGAGTGGTGGGATACCTCGACTTCGCCGGAGACGCCGACACGGCGATCACCATCCGCACCGCCCTGGTCGCCGACGGGGTCGCCTACGTGCAGGCCGGCGCCGGCGTGGTGGCCGACTCCGTGCCGGCCAACGAGGACGCCGAATGCCGCAACAAGGCCGCCGCCGTCATCGCGGCCGTCGGCGCGGCCGCCACGCTGCAGCCGGTCGGTGACTGAGCAGGGGCCGGTCCCCGGAGGTCCGGCCGGCAGTTCTGCCGACCGACGGTCCCGGCGGGCCATCGGAGTGCTGGTCGCCCTGGTCCTGTCCGGTGCCGCGGCCTGCGCCGGGGCCGCGGCGATGACCTGGTGGACCGCCGATTACGACGATTCGCTGACCGGCCCGCTGACCGTCGCCGCGACGGGCGCCGACTGCATGCCCGAGCTGGTCCCGGTGGCGCTGGTGGCGCTGGCCGGGCTGGGCGCGATGCTGGCGGCCAGGGGTGCGTTCCGCCGGCTGGTCGGCGTCGTGCTGATGGTCGGCGGCCTGCTGGTGGCGGTCCGCGCGGTGCTGGTCATGACGCAGGCGCCCGCCGCGCTCACCGCCGCGCTGACCCGGCCGGCCGAACCCGTAGGGGCGGCGCAACTGCACCCGTTCGGGCCGATCCTGGCCATCGTCGGTGGGGTTCTCGTGACCGCCGCCGGAGCGTTCGGCATCGCCGGTGTGGCCGCCCGCCGCCGGCTCGGGTCACGGTACGACGCGCCCGCCGCCCGCCGTGCCGCGGCCGCGCCCCGGGCCGCCGCCGAGAGCGAGTCGGACTGGTGGAAGGCTATGGACGCCGGGGCCGATCCGACCGATCTGACCGACCCGACCGTGTCGGACGGGCCCCGCGGAGGCGGTTACCATGACCCCAGCGATCGCGCTACATAGGGACGAGCGGCACAAGTGTGATGTTGATGGCACTGCAGCAGTCGATTCTTCAGGTGGCAGAACCCGACAAGGAGACCTTGCTGTGAACGTGCTGGACGGGATCCTTGCGGGCGTTCGGGAGGATCTCGCCGCGCGTGAGTCCGAGGTCCCGCTGGCCGACGTGAAGGCGCAGGCGCGCAGCGCGCCGCCGCCGAGGCCGGTGCTGCCGGTGCTGCTCGAGCCCGGCGTCGGCGTGATCGCCGAAGTCAAACGGGCCAGCCCGTCGAAGGGGGCGCTGGCCACGATCGCCGACCCGGCGGCCCTCGCCCGTACCTACGCGGAGGCCGGTGCCAGGGCGATCTCCGTGCTCACCGAGCGGCGCCGGTTCAACGGAACGCTCGCCGACCTGGATGCGGTCCGCGCCGAGGTGGACATCCCGCTGCTGCGCAAGGACTTCGTCGTCAGTCCGTACCAGGTGCACGAGGCTCGGGCGCACGGCGCCGACCTGGTCCTGCTGATCGTCGCCGCGCTGGAGCAGAACGTGCTCCTGGGCCTGCTGGAGCGGGTGGAGTCGCTGGGCATGACGGCGCTCGTCGAGATCCACACCGAGGCCGAGGCCGACCGTGCGCTGGCCGCCGGCGCCAAGGTGATCGGGGTGAACGCCCGGGACCTGACCACCCTGCAGATCGACCGGGACGTCTTCGCGCGCATCGCGCCGGGGCTACCCTCGGACGTGGTCACCGTGGCCGAGTCCGGGGTGCGGGGGCCGGCGGACCTGCTCGCCTATGCCGGCGCCGGCGCGGACGCCGTCCTGGTCGGCGAGGGGCTGGTCACCAGCGGCGACCCGAGAGTCGCGCTGGCCGACCTGGTGACCGCCGGTTCGCACCCCTCCTGTCCCCGTCCGTCCCGCTGAGTCGGCCCGAACTCGCCGAGCAAGCCGTCTGGAGTCACGAAACGTGAGTGTGCCCGCGCAAGCGGCGGCCGATCTACCACGCCCTTCCGACGGGCTGGCCGGCACCCCCCATGATCCCGACGAACGCGGGTATTTCGGCACGATGGGCGGTCGCTGGCTGCCCGAGGCGCTGGTCGGCGCGCTGGACGAGGTTGCCGATCACTACCGCAAGGCCCGCCGCGACCCCGACTTCCTGGCCCGGCTGGACGACCTGGCGGTGAACTACGCCGGGCGGCCGAGCCCGCTGACCGATGCGCCCAGGCTGACCGCGGAGATCGGCGGCGCGCGGATCCTGCTCAAGCGCGAGGATCTCAACCACACCGGCAGCCACAAGATCAACAACGTGTTGGGCCAGGCGCTGCTGGCGCAGCGGATGGGCAAGACCCGGCTGATCGCGGAGACCGGCGCCGGCCAGCATGGGGTGGCCACGGCCACCGCGGCAGCGTTGCTCGGCCTGGACTGCTGCATCTACATGGGCCGGGTGGACACGCAGCGGCAGGCGCTGAACGTGGCCCGGATGCGGCTGCTGGGCGCCCAGGTGGTCGCCGTCGACGCCGGTTCGGCCACCCTCAAGGACGCCATCAACGAGGCGTTCCGGGACTGGGTCGCCACCGTCGACCACACCTTTTACCTGTTCGGCACCGTCGCCGGGCCGCACCCGTTCCCGGTGATCGTCCGCGACTTCCAGCGGGTCATCGGCCTGGAGGCGCGGGCACAGGTACTCGACCGGACCGGCCGTCTGCCGGACGCCGTCGCCGCCTGCGTGGGCGGCGGATCCAATGCGATGGGTATCTTCCACGCGTTTCTGGACGACCCCGGGGTGCGGCTGGTGGGGCTGGAGGCCGGCGGTGACGGCATCGGGACCGGCCGGCACGCCGCCACGATCGGTGGCGGGTCGGTCGGCGTGCTGCACGGTGCACGCTCCTACCTGCTGCAGGATTCGGACGGGCAGATCATCGAGTCGCACTCGATCAGCGCCGGCCTGGACTACCCAGGCGTCGGACCGGAACACTCGCACCTCGCCGAGATCGGCCGCGCCGAGTACCGGCCGGTCACCGACACCGCGGCGATGGACGCGTTCGCGCTGCTCGCCCGCACCGAGGGCATCATCCCGGCGATCGAGTCCGCGCACGCCGTCGCCGGCGCCGTCGACCTGGCCAGGGAGCTGGGGCCGGACGGCATCGTGCTGGTCAACGTGTCCGGACGCGGCGACAAGGACATGGAGACCGCGATGCGCTGGTTCGGACTGGACGAGCCGACCGGGGCCGTGAAGTGACGATCCTCGAGGACATGTTCGGCGGCCTGCGGCGGGAGGGCCGGGCCGCGCTGGTGGGGTACCTGCCCGCCGGCTACCCCGACCTGGCCGCCTCCAAAGACCTTTACGCCGCGATCATCGACGGCGGCTGCGATCTGGTCGAGGTCGGCCTGCCGTTCTCGGACCCGGTGCTTGACGGCCCGGTCATCCAGCATGCCGCCCAGCAGGCACTGGCCGGCGGCTTCCGCGTGCGGGACACGTTCGACGTCGTCGAGTCGGTGACGTCCCGCGGCGGCCGGGCCGTCGTGATGACCTATTTCAATCCGGTCCTGGCCTACGGGGTGGACGCGTTCGCCCGGGACCTGGCCGCGGCCGGCGGGGCGGGCGTGATCACGCCCGACCTGATCGTCGACGAGGCCGGGCCGTGGCTGGAGGCGGTTCACACGCACGGAATCGACCCGATCTTCCTGGTGGCGCCGTCGTCGTCGGTGGAGCGGATCGCGCTGACCGCAGCCGCCGCCGGCGGCTTCCTGTACGCCGCCTCGGTGATGGGTGTGACCGGCGCCCGGGACCAAGTGTCCACCGCCGCACCGGATCTCGTGGCCCGCTGCCGCACCGTCACCGACCTGCCGATCGGCGTCGGCCTGGGCGTACGTACCGGCGAACAGGCCAGGCAGATCGCCGAGTTCGCGGACGCGGTGATCGTCGGCTCGGCGTTCGTCGGAGCGTGCACGTCCGGCGGACTGGACGGCGCCGCCGCGCTCGCGGCGGAGCTGGCGGCGGGAGTGCGGGCCGCCGGAGGTGCGGGCCGCGCTGATCCAAGCACCACTCTCGCGCCGGATTCGTCCGATTTCGTGACGCAATGATCAGCGCTGCGCTGCCGATGGCGGCGGCCATCCCGTCTCCGCCGCAGGGCGTCTGGTACGTCGGGCCGGTGGCGCTGCGGGCCTATGCGATCTGCATCATCGTCGGCATCGTGGTTGCCGTCTGGTGGGGCAACAAGCGGTTCGTCGCCCGTGGCGGCAGGCCAGGTCGGGTCACCGACGTCGCGGTGTTCGCCGTGCCGTTCGGCATCATCGGCGGCCGGCTCTACCACGTCATCACCGACCATCAGCTGTACTTCGGCGAGGGTCGCAATCCCTGGAACGCGTTGGCGATTTGGAACGGTGGGCTGGGCATCTGGGGGGCGATCGCGCTCGGTGCGTTCGGCGCCTGGCTCGGCTGCCGTTACTACAAGATCCCGCTGCCGGCCTTCGCGGACGCCGTCGCCCCGGGCATCGCGGCCGCCCAGGCGATCGGCCGGCTGGGCAACTACTTCAACCAGGAGCTGTTCGGTTCGCCCACCACGCTGCCCTGGGGTCTTGACGTGTACGTGCGAACACCGGGCGGTGTCGCCGGGGTGGTGCCCGCGGACGGCAACTGCGAGTTCCCCACCGAGTACGTCAAGGCAGTTCCCGAGACCGTCTGTGGCACCTTCCAGCCGACGTTCCTGTACGAGCTGCTCTGGTGCCTTGGTGTGGCCGCCCTTGTGGTCTGGGCGGACAAACGTTGGCGGCTGGGCGGCGGCCGGGCGTTCGCGTTGTACGTCGCCGGCTACACCCTTGGCCGGGTGTGGATCGAGATGCTGCGGATCGACCCCGCCAATCACATCCTTGGCCTGCGCATCAACGTGTTCACCTCGATCATCGTGTTCCTCGGCGCGGTGCTGTTCCTGTACCTGCGGCGCAACGTCCCCCGTGAGGATCCGGCGCTGGTGTGGGGTCCCGACCGCAAGGCAGACACGACGGGCAAGGCCGACACGACCGGCAAGGCAGACACGACGGGCAAGGCCGACACGACCGGCGAGACCACGGACCAGGCCCACTCGGCCGACAAAGGACCCGGCTGACCCCTTTCGATCGGACATGCCCGGTATTTCCGATCTGCCCGATCCCTCCGTTCGGTGACCGATTCACCGTCAGTAGGAGGAACCATGGGACGAGGCATGCCGACCAGCAGGCTGGGCGTCGACCGTCGACGAGAGGTCGAACTGGCGCTCGCCGTCGACGACGCGCTGGCCCGATTGGGCGTCGCCGGTGCCGACGCGGTCCCGGTCGGCGGCTCCGCCGACGGGGTCGCCGCCCCGTCCGACACCGCCCTGGTCGAGGCGTTGATCACCGAGTTGAACGGAGCAGTGAACGGAGCAGCGGGCCCGGGCGACGTCGCACCGATCGTGCCCATCCCGCATCAGCTTCCGCCGATCAACCTGCAACTGGTCGGCCTCGACGGTCTCGAGGTCACCCAGGAGGTCCAGGACACGGGCCATTCTGTCCCGCTGGTGGCGGGCAAGGCCACGATCGTCAGGGCCTACCTGCGGTTCCCGGTGGCCGTCGAGGTCCGGGGTGAGCTGATGGTGTCCCGGTCCGCGGGCGGACCGTGGACCGCGGTGCCGTCGCTGGGCACCGCGCGGCTCGACCCGTCGCGCACCGGGAGCACCCTCGCCCAGCTGCGGACCCGTCGCGGCGATCTGGCCTTCGGCCTGAACTTCCGCCTGCCGGCCGCGTTCACCACGCAGGGACCGTTGTTCCTGCGGATCGGCACCGTCCGGCGGGCGACCGGCACCGCTCTGCCGTCCATCGCCGGGGCGTCCGTCCGGTCCGTCACCTTCCAGCGATCCGCGACCCTGCGGGTGCGCCTGGTCCGGATCCGCTATACCCAGAACTCGCGCACGTTCGAGCCCAGCAACGTCGACGCGACGCTGTTCGCGTCCTGGCTACGCCGCGCCTACCCGTGCTCCCGACTGCAGCTGACCACGAGCACCGTGACCGCCCAGCCGGCTGCGCCGTTCAACGCGTCGCTGATCAACGCACAGCTGATCGCCCTGCGGGCGGTGGACGTGAGCACCGGCACCGACGCCCGGACGCACTACTACGGGATGGTGTCCGACGGCGGGTTCTTCATGCGCGGCCTGGCGTCGGGGATTCCGAACTCGCCCGCACCGGGCACGGTGGCGTCCGGCCCGACCGGGCCGGGCACCATGGGTTGGGACACCGACGGGTCGTACGGCGACTGGTACGGCGGTCACGAGCTGGCGCACACCTTCGGGCGGCTGCACGCGGAGTTCTGCGGTGCGCTCGGCGGCGGCCCGTACCCCTTCCCGAACGGCCAGCTGTCCGGGACGGACGAGGCGTTCGTCGGGATCGACGTCGGCGACCCGGCGCTCGGCCGGCCGATGAGACTGATGGGCGCAATCAGCTCGCACGACGTGATGACCTACTGCAGCAACCAGTGGATCAGCTCGTTCACCTACAACGGCATCTACCAGCGCCTGGTCGCCGAGGACGCGCTCCCGGCCGGTGCCGGCGGCGGACCGGAGGGCAGGAGCATGGACATGGGCACGACCGAGAGCGGCGCCGGACCGGCCGGGGTGCGCGTCATCGCGGCGGTGAACATGACAACCTCTGCCGTGTCGATCACAGCCGTCATCCCCGCCGGCACGGACCCGACCGGCACGGACCAGACCGCCGGTTACGGGGCGCCGGACGGACCCGATGCGCGGCACCTGGCCATTCGCGTACGTGACGCCGGCGGCGAGGTCCTGGACGAATGGCCCGCGGCGTTCCGGCGCAGCAGCTGCGCGGACCCGGACGAGGACGTCACCGGCGTGCTGGACGAGGTCGTGCCGATGCCGGCCGGGACCGGTGTCGTAGAGGTGCTGCTGGACGGTGCCGTGGCGGATCGGCGCGATGTGGGCGGCTCGATCAGCGCCTCCGGCTCGCTCGCACCGGGCCTGGAGGGTCTGGACGCGGACCGCACGTCCGGCGGCGGCCTGCACCTGGTCTGGGACGTGCCGGACGCGCCGGCCGGCCAGCGGTACGCCGTGCAGCTGTCCGACGACGGCGGCACGAGCTGGCGGACCGTGGCGGTCGACCTCCCCGCCCCCGAGGTCGAGCTGCCCGGCACGGAACTCGCGAGCGCGTCAGGGGAGACGCTGACCGCGCGGATCCTCGCCACGACCGGGCTGGCAAGCACCGTCGTGTCCACCGACACGGTGGCGGTGCGCTGAGCCGCCCGGCAGGCACCTGGCCCGACCGTCACGGATCCGGCCGCCGTCGGATCTGTGACGGTCGTGTGACGACTCGGTACCAACCGCGTCCGGCGCCGTCGGACGCCGGTTTCGATTAACGGCAGGCCGTACCCGTGCGGTAGTTTTGGCCCACTGGGCCATCGTCGTCCCGGTGTCCCCGTGATCAGGACGTGTGCGTGGACAACGGTGGCGACCGGCGGCGACCCCGCCCTATTCTTCCGGCATCGCGCACGGGCCCGGTGGCTGGATTCCCCGCCGCAGACGGCCCCGGTCCGTGCCCGATCGGAGTGTTCGCCGCAGCCTGATCGGAGCCGTGCTCCCCGTGCACCACCCCAGCGCACCACCGCAGCGCCGCGACCCAGCAGCACCGGTTTCCAGCCACCACGCCGTGCCGGCTCCCGCCGACGCGGTCGCTCTGCCGACGACGGGAGGTCTGCCGTGCAGTTCTCGGCAACACCCGCCCCCCAGGGGCTGTACGACCCGCAGTACGAGCACGACGCCTGCGGTGTCGCTGCGGTCGCGGACATCAAGGGCCGACGCAGTCACTCGATCGTCAGCAGCGGCGTCACCGCGCTGATCAACCTGGACCACCGGGGCGCCGCCGGCGCGGACCCGGCGGTCGGCGACGGCGCCGGCATCCTGATCCAGGTCCCGGACGAGTTGCTGCGGGCCGACACCGACTTCCCGCTGCCGGTCAGCCCCGACCCCCGGCACGGTCAGGCCTACGCGGTCGGGATGGCCTTCCTGCCGGTCGACCCGACCGAGCGGGCCCGGGCCAAGGCGATCGTCAACCGGGTGCTGGGCGGGGAGAACCTGACCCTGCTGGGCTGGCGGACCGTGCCCACCGACCCGGTCGGCGCCGGCGTCGGGCAGATGGCCCTGGACGTCATGCCGGCGTTCGAGCAGCTGTTCATCGCCGGTCCGGCCGGTGAGGACGGCACCCTGCCGCACGGCCTTGAGCTGGACCGGATGGTGTACCCGGCCCGCAAGCGCATCGAGCACGAGAGTCAGGCGGCCGGCGGCGGCAGTGCCGATTCGGGTGTCTACTTCACCTCGATGTCCAGCCGGACCATCGTCTACAAGGGCATGCTCACCACCGAGCAGCTGCCGGCGTTCTACCCGGACATCACCGACCACCGCACGATCAGCGCGATCGCCATCGTGCACTCCCGGTTCTCCACCAACACCTTCCCGGCGTGGCCGCTGGCCCACCCGTTCCGCTACCTGGCGCACAACGGCGAGATCAACACCGTGCGCGGCAACCGGAACCGGATGCGGGCCCGGGAGGCGATGCTGTCCTCCGCGCTGATCCCCGGCGACCTGTCCCGGGCGTTCCCGATCGTCACCCCGGGGGCGGCGTCTGACTCGGCGTCGCTGGACGAGGTGCTGGAACTGCTGCACCTGGCCGGCCGGAGCCTGCCGCACGCGGTGATGATGATGATCCCGGAGGCGTGGGAGAACAACGCCACGATGGACCCGCAGGTCCGCGGGTTCGCCGAGTTCCACGCCTCGCTGATCGAGCCGTGGGACGGGCCGGCCTGTGTGACCTTCACTGACGGCACGCTGCTCGGCGCGGTGCTTGACCGCAACGGCCTGCGGCCCGGTCGATGGTGGCTGACCAGCGACGACACGGTGGTGCTGGCCTCGGAGGCCGGGGTGCTGCCGATCCCGCCGGAGAAGGTCATCGAGCGCGGCCGGCTACAGCCGGGCCGGATGTTCCTGGTGGACACCGACCAGGGCAAGATCCTCAACGACACGGACGTGAAGACCGGGCTGGCCGCCGAGCACCCCTACCGCGACTGGGTGCACGCCGGCCTGATGCGGCTCACCGAGCTGCCGCCGCGCGAGCACGTCACCGTCTCGCACCGCAGTGTGCTGGCCCGCCAGCGGATCTTCGGCTACACCGAGGAGGAGCTGCGGGTCATCATCGCGCCGATGGCCGCCGCCGGCGCCGAGGGCATCGGGTCGATGGGCACCGACACTCCGGAAGCGGTGCTCTCGCAGCGGCCGCGGCTGGTCTTCGACTACTTCACCCAGCTGTTCGCGCAGGTCACCAACCCGCCGCTGGACGCCATCCGGGAGGCCGTGGTCACTTCCATGTCCTCGGTGATCGGACCGGAGGCCAACCTCCTCGAACCCGGTCCGTGGTCCTGCCGGCAGGTGGTCCTGCCGTTCCCGGTCCTGGACAACGACGACCTGGCCAAGCTGATGGGCATGAACGCCGACGGCAACCTGCCCGGGTTCGCGTCGGCCACCATCTCCGGGTTGTACGACGTGCACGGCGGCGGCGAGGCCCTCGTCGAGGCGATCGAGCGATGTCGCCTGGAGACCGACGAGGCGATCGCCCGCGGCGCGCGGGTGATCATGCTGTCCGACCGGCACTCCACCGCCGACCGGGCGCCGATCCCCTCGCTGCTGCTCACTTCCGCCGTGCACCAGCATCTGGTCCGGCAGAAGTCCCGGACCAAGGTGGCTCTGGTCACCGAGTCGGGAGATGCCCGCGAGGTGCACCACATCGCGCTGCTGCTGGGTTACGGCGCCGGCGCGGTCAACCCCTACCTGGCACTCGAGACTGCCGAGGATCTGTCCCGTCGCGGTCAGCTCGGCGACGTCAGCCCGGAGAAGGCCGTCAAGAACACCGTGTACGCGCTGGGCAAGGGCGTGCTCAAGGTGATGAGCAAGATGGGTATCTCCACGGTCGGCTCCTACCGCGCCGCGCAGGTGTTCGCGGTGTTCGGGATCAACCAGGACGTGCTGGACGAGTACTTCACCGGCAGCACCACCCGGACCGGCGGTAGCGGCCTGGAGACCATCGCGTCCGACGTCGCGCGACGGCACGGCCTCGCGTTCGTACCGAACCCGCAGACCCTTGAGCACCGCGGCCTGGAGATCGGCGGCCAGTACCAGTGGCGCCGCGAGGGCGAGATCCACCTGTTCAACCCGGAGACCGTGTACCTGCTGCAGCACTCGACGCGCAGCAAGCAGCAGAAGATCTTCCGCCGGTACACGGAAACCGTCGATGCGCTCAGCAAGCAGGGTGCCACCCTGCGCGGGTTGTTCGAGCTACGCACCGCGGACGCCACGCCGGTGCCGCTGGAGGAGGTGGAGCGGGCCACCGAGATCGTCAAGCGGTTCGTCACCGGCGCCATGTCCTACGGGTCGATCTCCATCGAGGCGCACCAGACCCTGGCCATCGCGATGAACCGGCTCGGCGGCCGGTCCAACACCGGCGAGGGCGGCGAGGACGTGGACCGGCTGCTCGACCCGGTTCGTAGGTCTGCGATCAAGCAGGTCGCGTCCGGCCGGTTCGGCGTGACCAGCCCGTACCTGGTGAACGCCGCCGAGATCCAGATCAAGATGGCGCAGGGCGCCAAGCCCGGCGAGGGCGGCCAGCTGCCGGGCAGCAAGGTCTACCCCTGGATCGCGGCCACCCGGCACGCCACCGCCGGGGTCGGCCTGATCTCCCCGCCCCCGCAC
The DNA here is from genome assembly GCA_964476495.1 of uncultured Actinomycetes bacterium. GTDB lineage: Bacteria > Actinomycetota > Actinomycetes > Mycobacteriales > Nakamurellaceae > Nakamurella. Next base: position 28,423 of record CAYZBB010000038.1, read on the forward strand.
CACGACATCTACTCGATCGAGGACCTCAAACAGCTCATCCACGACCTGCGAAACGCCAACCCGGCCGCCGATGTGTCGGTCAAGCTGGTGTCCGAGCCGGGGGTGGGCACGGTCGCCGCCGGCGTCACCAAGGCGCACGCGGACAAGGTGATCATCGCCGGGTACGACGGCGGTACCGGTGCCGCGCCGCTGACCTCCCTCAAGCACGCCGGTCAGCCCTGGGAGCTCGGCGTCGCCGAGACCCAGCAGACGCTGCGCATCAACCAGCTGCGGGAGCAGGTGCGGCTGCAGGTCGACGGCGGCCTGCGCACCCCGCGGGACGTCGTCGTCGCCATGCTGCTCGGCGGCGAGGAGTTCGGTTTCTCCACCGCTCCGCTGGTGGTCGCCGGCTGCGTGATGATGCGCGTCTGCCACCTGGACACCTGTCCGGTGGGCATCGCCACGCAGAACCCGGTGCTGCGGGACCGCTACACCGGGACCCCGGAGTTCGTCGAGACCTTCTTCCTGTACATGGCCGAGATGATCCGGGAGTATCTGGCGGCGCTCGGGTTCCGGTCCGTACAGGAGGCGGTGGGGCACGCCGAGATGCTGGACATCTCCGCCGCGGTGGAGCACCACCGGGCCCGCGGGCTCGACCTGACCCCACTGCTGGAGATCCCCGAGGTAGCCAGCGACTACTCCTGCACCAACCCGGCGAGGCACGATCTGTCCAGGACCCTGGACGCAGAGTTGATCAAGCAGGCGGCGCCCGCGCTGCAGGACGCCCGCAGCGTGCGGATCCACCTGCCCATTCGCAACGTCGACCGGACGGCGGGCACCATGCTCGGCTCCGAGGTCACCCGGATCCACGGACCGGACGGCCTGCCGGACCACACCATCGAGGTGAATCTGACCGGCACCGCCGGCCAGTCGCTCGGCGCGTTCCTGCCCAGGGGCGTGTCCATCGACCTGCTGGGTGACGCCAACGACTACGTCGGCAAGGGTCTGTCGGGTGGCCGGATCGTGGTACGGCCGGACGAGAACTCGCCGTCCCAGGCGCCCGGCGTGAAGACCCAGGTGATCGCCGGGAACACCATCGGCTACGGCGCTACGTCAGGTGAGATCTACCTGCGCGGGCGGGTGGGGGAGCGGTTCGCGGTGCGCAACTCCGGCGCGTTGATGGTGGTCGAGGGCACCGGCGACCACGCCTGCGAGTACATGACCGGCGGCCGGGTGGTCATCCTCGGCCGCACCGGCCGCAACGTCGGCGCCGGCATGAGCGGCGGCATCGCCTACCTGCTCGACCCGGAACCGGCCAAGGTCAATCCCGAGCTGGTCGACCTGGAATCGCTGGACACCGACGAAGTGGCCTGGCTCGGCGAGGTGATCGGATCGCACGCCAAGCTCACCGGATCCCGGATCGCCGCTGCGCTGCTGGCCGATTGGCCGTTCGCCGCGGTTCGCTTCTCCAGGGTGATGCCCAGGGACTACCGGCGGGTGCTGGCCCTGCGTACCGAGGCGGCCGCCCTGGGCGTGAACGCCGACGAGATGATCATGGAGGCCAGCCATGGCTGACCCGAGCGGGTTTCTCAAGCACTCGCGGGGTGGCCCGGCCAGGCGGCCCATCCCGCTGCGCCTTCGGGACTGGCGGGAGGTGTACGAGCCGTACGACGAGCAGTCCACCCGGGAGCAGGCGACCCGGTGCATGGACTGCGGAATTCCGTTCTGCCACCAGGGATGCCCGCTGGGCAACCTGATTCCCGAGTGGAACGACCTGGTCCGTACGGGCAAGTGGGCCGAGGCCTCCGATCGGCTGCACGCGACCAACAACTTTCCCGAGTTCACCGGGCGGCTGTGCCCGGCCCCCTGCGAGGGCGCCTGCGTGCTCGGCATCGCCGACGATCCGGTGTCGATCAAGCTGGTCGAGCAGGAGATCGCCGACCACGCGATCGCCGAGGGCTACGGGCTGGAGCCGCGGCCGGCCGAGCTGTCCTCCGGCCGGACCGTCGCGGTGATCGGGTCCGGCCCGGCCGGTCTGGCCGCCGCACAGCAACTGGCCCGGGCCGGGCACTCGGTGACCGTGTTCGAGCGTGACCGGCGCATCGGCGGCCTGATGCGCTACGGCATCCCCGAGTTCAAGATGGACCGGGCCGTGCTCGATCGCCGGCTGGAACAGCTGGCGGCCGAAGGGGTCCGGTTCGTCACCGGCTGCAACGTCGGGGTTGACCTGACGGTTGAGAAGCTCCACGAGGACTTCGACGCCTGCGTCATCGCCACCGGCTCGACGGCGCCCCGGGAGCTGACCGTCGACGGCCGGCATCTTGAGGGCGTGCATCTAGCCATGCCGTACCTGATCGGTCAGAACGAGGTGTGCGAGGGCACGAGGGACGCGGTCGATGTCGACGCGGAGGGCAAGCGGGTGGTGATCATCGGCGGCGGCGACACCGGCGCCGACTGCTACGGCACCGCCCTGCGGCAGAACGCCGCATCGGTGACCCAGCTGGACATCCACGTGATGCCGCCGCCCACCCGGGATCCGTCCACGCCTTGGCCGACATACCCGTTGATGCTGCGCATCTCGGCCGCGCACGAGGAGGGCGGGGAACGGATCTTCGGGGTCAACTCCACCTCGATCGAGGGCCGCGACGGACACGTGACCGGTCTGAACCTGGTGGAGGGCAAGCGGATTCCCGGCGGGTTCATCCCGACCGAGGGCACCGAATACCACATCGACGCGGACATGATCCTGATCGCCCTGGGTTTCGTCGGACCCGAGCGGCCCGGTCTGCTCGACGAGTTGGGCGTGGAGATCTCGGCGCGGGGCACGATCGTCCGGGACGAGAACTACATGACCTCAGTGCCCGGCGTGTTTGTGGCCGGGGACGCCGGGCGCGGCCAGTCGCTGATCGTCTGGGCGATCGCCGAGGGTCGTTCCGCCGCCGCCGGGGTGGATGCGTACCTCGCCGGCAACAGTTTCCTGCCCGACCCGTTGGAGCCGACCGCGGTGGCGCTGCGATAGCCCCCGACGGCTCGGAGCGAATGCGACAGGATTCACAGTACGTTCATGTGACAGCGCTTTCTGCATCGGTTCAGAAGTCCGCTAGGGTGAGGCCATGACCCGTCGCGCAAAGATCGTGTGCACATTGGGGCCCGCCACCTCCTCGGAGGAGGCGATCGCCGCGCTACTGGATGCCGGGATGAATGTGGCCCGGATGAACTTCTCGCACGGCGATCATGCCGATCACGAGGTGATCTATCACCGGTTGCGGGCGGCTGCCAAGGCTTCCGGCAAGGCGCTGGCCATCATGGCGGACCTGCAGGGTCCGAAGATCCGGCTCGGCCGGTTCGCCGACGGCCCGCACGACTGGAACACCGGTGATGCGGTGACCATCACGGTGCAGGACGTCGTCGGGTCCAGGGAACGAGTGTCGACCACCTACAAGGGTCTGGCTCACGACGCGCGTGCGGGGGACCGCCTGCTGATCGATGACGGCAAGGTTGGTCTGGTCGTCACAGGCGTGGACGGCGACGACGTGCGTTGCTCGGTCACCGAGGGTGGGCCGGTGTCCAACAACAAGGGCATCTCGCTGCCTGGGATGAACGTGTCGGTGCCTGCGATGTCCGACAAGGACGTCGAGGACCTGAAGTTCGCGCTGTCGTTGGGCGTCGACGTGATCGCGTTGTCGTTCGTCCGGTCGCCCACCGACGTGGACCTGGTGCGCAACATCATGGACGAGGTCGGTGCCGAGCGCCGACCGGTGATCGCGAAGCTGGAAAAGCCCGAGGCGGTCGCGAATCTCGAGGCGATCGTGCGGGCGTTCGACGGGATCATGGTGGCTCGGGGCGATCTGGGCGTGGAGTTGCCGTTGCAGCAGGTGCCGTTGGTGCAGAAGCGGGCGGTGCAGGCGGCGCGGGAGAACGCCCGTCCGGTGATCGTGGCCACCCAGATGCTGGACTCGATGATCGAGCATTCCCGGCCGACCCGGGCCGAGGCGTCCGACGTGGCGAACGCGATCCTGGACGGTGCGGACGCCGTGATGCTTTCCGGTGAGACCTCCGTCGGCAAGTACCCGATCATCGCCGTCAAGACGATGGCGCGGATCATCGAGGCGGTCGAGGCGGAGTCGGTCAGCGCGCCGCCGCTGACGCACACGCCACGTACCCGGGGTGGTGTGCTGTCCTTCGCCGCCCGGGACATCGGCGAGCGGATCGACGCGAAGGCGTTGGTGGCCTTCACCTTCACCGGTGACACCGTGCGGCGGATGGCCCGGCTGCACACCGCCCTGCCGGTGCTCGCGTTCACGCCGAAGGAAGAAGTGCGCAACCAGTTGTCACTCACCTGGGGGGTGCGGACCTTCGTCACGCCGCAGGTGGACACCACCGACGAGATGGTCGAGCAGGTGGACCAGGCCATGTTGCAGATCCCCGGATACGAGTCCGGGGACAGCGTCGTGATCGTCGCCGGTGCGCCGCCGAACACGTCCGGCTCGACGAATCTGATCAGGGTCCACCGACTGAGCCATAAAGACTGATGGTGATCTTCGGCCATCGTGGCCAGAGCGGACCGACGTCTGACGATCCCGCGCCCGCGACGCCGGTCGAGCCGGCGCCGGCCCGAGCGACCGCGACGTGGGACACCGACGGCGTCCCCAGGGGTCAGGCTGTCGTCGACGCCCTGGTCGACCTGCTGGATCTGGAACGTCTCGAGGACAACCTGTACCGCGGGGTCTCGCCCGAGCTGTCGCCGGTGCGGGTCTTCGGTGGCCAGGTCGCCGCGCAGGCCCTGACCGCCGCCGGCCGCACCGTGCCCAGCGAGCGCCGCGTGCACTCGCTGCACGCCTTCTTCCTTCGCCCCGGCAATCCCCGGCAGCCGATCGTCTACCAGGTCGATCGGGCCCGGGACGGGGTGTCGTTCACCACCCGCCGGGTGGTCGCGATCCAGCATGGCAAGCCGATCTTCACGATGTCCGCGTCCTTCCAGGTCGATGAGCCCGGTGTCGATCACGCCGAACCGATGCCGTCGGTGCCGCCGCCGGAGTCGCTGCCGACCTACGCCGAGCGGATCGCCCCGTTCAAGGACCGGATCGCGGTGTGGGGGCAGATCCCGCGGCCGTTCGACGTCCGTTACATCGACGATCCGCCGTGGGAGTCGCGGCTGAACGGCCCGCAGATCGGCGCGCACAGCCGGGTGTGGTTCCGCACCGATGGGATCCTGCCCGACGACGACCTGCTGCACGTGTGCCTGCTGGCGTACCTGTCGGACCTGACCCTGCTGTACTCGGTGCTCAGGACGCACGCATTGTCCTTCGACACCGACAACATCCAGGTGGCCTCGCTCGATCACGCGATGTGGTTCCACCGGCCGTTCCGGGTCGACGAATGGCTGCTCTACGACACCATGTCGCCCAGCGCCTCCGGGGCCCGCGGACTGGGCACCGGACACTTCTACTCCGCGGACGGGCGGATGCTGGCCACGGTGGTCCAGGAGGGCCTGGTCCGGCTGCGGTGACCTCTCAGGTCACGCCACCGAAGACCCTCAGCCCGGCACTGAAGGAGTGGGGTGCGGCCGCCCACGCCCTGCTGCAGGACCGCCAGAGCGTCCTGCTGCGCAAGGGCGGTATTCACGAGAAGCGCTTCACGCTGCGGGATTCGCGGTTCCTGTTGTACCCGACGGTGGCGCACAGCCACACCGAGTCCACCCGACCCGAACACCTCGACCTGTTGCCGCTTGGTGCCGCCGACGTCATGGAAGACGCGGTGATCGTGCGAGCCGCGGTCTCGGTCGTGCAGGCCGTCGAGGTGCAGCGACCGGACCGGATCGGTGAGCTGGAGCCGTTCCACATCTGGACGACGGAATCGGTGCGGGCCAACCGGATCGACTTTCGGCCGAAGCATCGGCTGACCGCCGTCGTGGTGTCGGTCCGGCCGCTGCCGGAGCCGCTGACCGTGCCGGTGCTCCCGGAATACGGCGGGTGCCGCAGCTGGGTGGACCTGGCGGTGGATCCGGCGGTGCTCGACGAGGGCATGTCAGTCCGGCCGAACCGCGATCTCGCGGATGTCGTAGCGGCGGTCCGACGAGCCGTCGGCGTGACCAGGTCGGTCCATTAGGTCCGGTTGTGTGGGGCCCGGTTCTTCGACCTATGCTGCGCCGGTGCCGCGCTCGACCCTCGTGCTGGAGCTGGTGATCCGGCTGGTGTTCGGCGTGCTGCCGGCCGAGGCCCGGCGGCGCCTGGCGGGCCGGCCGATCCAGGTCGACGGTGTCCCGCTCGACCCCGACTTGCAGCTGTTGCTTCGGCTGGAGCGGATGACCACCGCCGGCACTCCGGCGACTCCCGTCGAGCGACGTCGCCGCCACCTCGACGTGGCGACCGAGCTGGCCGGTGGCCGCCATCCGGCCGGAGTGCACACCCGGGCGCTGGTGATCGCGGGCACCGGCGGCACGCCGTCCCTCGCCGCGCGGCTCTACACCCCGATCGGGTTGCCGGCCGGATCGCCGCTGCTGGTCTATCTGCACGGTGGTGGCTGGGTGACGGGGAGCCTGAACAGCCACGAGGCCGTGTGCCGGTTCCTGGCGTCCGGCGCCGGGGTGCGCGTGCTCGCGGTCGACTACCGTCTCGCCCCCGAGCATCCGTTCCCCGCCGCTGTCCTCGACGCGGTCGCCGCCTACCGTTACGCCTGCTCCCACGCGGACGAACTGGGCGCCGACCCGTCGGCGATCGCGCTCGGCGGGGACAGCGCGGGCGCCAACCTGGCGGCTGTGGCGGCACACCTGGCGGTGCGGTCGGGGGAGCCGGTCCCGGCGTTCCTGCTGCTGTTCTACCCGCCGTGCGACGCGGTCAACCGGACGGCCTCCCGTGACCTCTTCGCGGAGGGCTTCCTACTTACCGACGCGGACATCGTCTGGTTCCGCGACCACTACCTACCCGCGGAGCGCGACCACGGCGACCCGCGGGCCTCCATCCTGCTGGCCGACGACCTGACGGGGATGCCGCCGACCTACCTGGTTACTGCAGGGTTCGACCCGATCCGGGACGAGGGCGAGGAGTTCGGCCGACGCCTGGCGGAGGCCGGTGTGCCCGTCGTCGTGCGACGTCAGGGGGATCTGGTGCACGGGTTCGTCAACATGCTTGGCCTCTCGCAGCGCTGCCGGGAGGCGGTCGCCGAGGCCGCCGAGGCGCTGCGGGCCGCGCTGACGCCTCGCGCTCCGTCGGTGGGTGCACGTCGATCCGCGGCGGCTGGGCGCTAGATTGCGGTGTGCAACGAGCTGGGCTCGCTCCTGCCGATCGCCGCGGTGGCGTTCGGCGTTGGCACGATCGTGGCGCAGTCGATCGCGCTGTTCACCGTGGTCAAGCTGCTCGGCGCGGCGTACCTGGCGTATCTCGGCGTCCAGGCGATCCGCCACCGCCGCGCGGGAGCAGCCGACGGAACCGCGAGCGCACCGCGACGGGTGTCTTCGGTGTCCGTGCTGCGACAGGGCTTCATCGTCGGAGCGACCAATCCGAAGACGATGGTGTTCTTCGTCGCCGCGCTCCCCAATTCGTCGATTTTCACGCGGGCGCCGTGTCGACGCAGATGATGGTCCTCGGCTTGGTGTTCACCACCATCGCCTTTGTCTGCGATGCCGCCTGGGCGCTGCTCGCCGGCACGGCGAGAGCGTGGTTCGCGCGGTCGCCCAGGCGTCTGTCGGCGATCCGCGCCACGGGCGGCGGGATGATGATCGGGCTCGGCGGCACGCTTCTGCTGGCGGAGAACAAGACCTGATCCCGCGCCGGATACCGCGCGGGCCGGTCTGAGCAGTCACCCCGGTCGAACGGAAGGCTCCCGTGTCCGAAGTCCGTGTCCACAACCTCGCCATCTCCGTCGACGGCTTCGCCACCGGCGAGCCAGAGACCGCCGAGGCACCATTCGGCCACGCCGGGGAGCGTCTGCACGAGTGGATGTACGCGACCCCGGCTCTGGAACGAGATGAGCGGCAACCCCGCGCGCATGGAGGGCGGCACCACCTTTTCAGTTCCTCGACGCCACCCCGACCGAAGTGCTCCGGCAGGCACGGGAGGCGGCCGGAGGTCTGGACGTCCGTTGATCAGGGACAGGAAGCCGCCCATGGCCGGGTCGGCGCCGAAGGCTGCTTCGACGGCGTCGGGGAGCTTCGTCGGCGTCCTCGCTGGATGGCGCCCGGAGGTCGGGGCACCCGTTCGCCTCCGACAGTGACGTGCCCCCGGTGAGACTCGAACTCACACTGTGCGGGATTTGAATCCGCTTCCTCTGCCAATTGGGATACGGGGGCAGGCCCCTGGGTCCGGGGCAGCACTATCGTAGCCATCCCGTGCGAGGGTTCCGCCCTCCCGTGACCGACAACGATGTCGGTTGCCTTTCCCCGCGATGGCGCGCTCGTCACAGCCGGGTGGGGTCTTCGTTCGCACGACGGTCACATTGGGCCGATAGTCTGACCGGCGAACCGGCGACCGATCGGGGGTCGCCGGGAAGGCATGGGAGGTGGTCGGTGACCGCGCCGAAGAGGGTGCTCATCGCCGAGGACGAGGCGTTGATCAGGCTGGACCTGTCGGAGATGCTGGCCGAAGAGGGATTCGAGGTCGTCGGTCAGGCGGTGGACGGCGAGCAGGCCGTCACGCTGGCCACCGACCTGCGACCCGACCTGGTGATCATGGACGTGAAGATGCCCAAACGGGACGGAATCGACGCCGCGGCCGTGATCGTCGGCGAGCAGATCGCGCCGGTCGTCATCCTGACCGCCTTCTCCCAGCGGGAGCTCATCGAGCGGGCCAGGGACGCCGGCGCGATGGCGTACCTGGTCAAGCCGTTCTCGAAGTCCGACCTGCTGCCGGCGATCGAGTTGGCGGTGGCCAGGTACGCGGAGTCCGCTGCGCTGCGCAAGGAGGTGGCCGACATCGCCCAGCGGTTGGAGGCCCGCAAGGTGATCGACCGCGCCAAGGGCCTGCTGATGACCCATCAGAAGATGACCGAACCCGAGGCGTTTCGCTGGATCCAGCGAACCGCGATGGATCGCCGAACCTCCATGCAGGCCGTGGCCACCGCCGTGCTCGAGGGGCTGTCGGCGAAGAGCTGACGCGGGGGCCGATCGCCGCCGGCGGCCGGTCGCAACGACCTGCGCCGCCACGCCGGTGACCGCAACGCATCGATCCGGACATTCCGCCACCTCGGATGGGCGACGGTTCACACCGGGCGGATGCTCTGCACCGTCGCTCCGATTACCGGATGTGACCTGCACGGGCGGTTCTGTGAATCGCGAGTCGCATTTTGGTTACGAGCGCACGTTCATACGGTGCGCTGCACCATCCGTGGGATAGGTTCCCCGCGTGTCGGCGACGTCGGCATGCAATGGGCACAGCCGGATCCTCACCGGTGAACAGAATCTTCGGAGGTGGCACGTGCATCGACGTTCGATGCGAACCGCCGTCGTCGGGCTGGCCGCGGTGGCCGCCCTGACGCTGGCGGCATGTGGTTCCCAGTCCCAGGGTGGCGGGACGACGACGAGTGCGGCGGCGCCATCGGGAAGCGCCGAGGCTTCGGGCAGCGCGAGCGCCAGCGGGGGCGGAGACCTCCTCATCAAGGCCGAAGTGCAGATCGACAAGGAGGGCAAGGAGGTTACGGCGTCGGCCGGTGGCACAGCGGTCAGCCCGGCAGGCAGCGGGAACGCGACCTGCGCAGCGACCACGACGATCGCCATGGCCGGAGCCTTGACCGGACCGAATGCGGCGCTGGGCAACAACATCCTCTACGGCGCGCAGATGGCCCTCGACGAGCACAACAAGGCCAACCCGAACTGTCAGGTGCAGATCAAGCAGTTCGACACGGAGGGCGATCCGCAGAAGGCCACCCAGGTCGCGCCCCAGATCGTCGGTGACGCGAACATCATCGGCCTGCTCGGGCCGGCTTTCTCCGGCGAGACCAAGGCCACCGGTGCGATCTTCAACCAGGCCGGCCTACTGTCGCTGACCTCGTCGGCGACCAATGCCGATCTGACCAAGAACGGCTGGACGAACTTCTTCCGCGGCCTGGCCAGTGACGCCGTCCAGGGGCCGTCGGTTGCCGCTTACATGGCGAACACCCTGGGCTACAAGAAGGTGTGCGTCGTTCAGGACAACTCCGACTACGGCGTCGGCCTGGCCGAAGTGATCAATGAGGGTCTCGGTTCAGCTGCCGACTCGAGCTGTGCCGCCAATGTCAAGGCTGGTGACAAGGACTTCTCCGCGACGGTGCAACTGGTCAAGGGTGCGGAGCCGGACGCCGTGTTCTACGCCGGCTACTACGCCGAGGCGGCTCCGTTCGTGCAGCAGCTCCGTGACGGTGGTGTGACAGCGACCTTCGTGTCCGCGGACGGCACCAACGACCCGCAGTTCGTGGAGCAGGCCGGTGCGGCGTCTGAGGGCGCGATCCTGTCCTGCCCGTGTGGTCCGGCGCCGGATGAGTTCGCCACCGCGTATGAGGCGTTCGCCGGTCAGGCCCCGGGGGTGTACTCGGTTGAGGGTTACGACCTCACCACGATCATGCTGACCGGCATCGATTCCGGCATCACCGATCGGACGGCGCTGATCGACTACGTCAAGAACTACGACGGCGAGGGCCTCGCCCGCCACTACAAGTGGGATGCGCAGGGTGAACTGGCGGCTTCCACGATCTGGATGTACAAGGTTCAGTAGGCACGTTGGGCACCGATGATGGCCGGGGTTCGGGCGACCGAACCCCGGCCATCGACTCGGTAGGAAGTTGTGCGGGCGTCTGAACCCGCCGGTCAATCCGGTCCCGTGCACAAAGGAGCACAATGACTGGTCCCCTTGCCGAGTCGCTCATCTCGGTGTCCGCCGCGCCGATCAACTTCAACGTCAGCGCGCTCGGCAATCTCTTTTGGCAGTTGACGATTGACGGGCTCGCCTACGGCGCGATCTACGCCCTGGTCGCCGTCGGCTACACCCTGGTATACGGGGTCCTCCGGCTGATCAACTTCGCGCACTCCGAAATCTTCATGCTCGGCATGTTCGGCCAGTACACGGTCTTGTTGATGCTGGGGTTCGCACCCAGCGGCAACGTGTACGACAAGGGCACTCTGCTCACGATCTGGTATCTGGGTCTGGCCATGCTCGGCGGCATGCTGGTCTCCGGCGGCGCCGCGGTCGGGCTCGAGCGACTGGCCTACCGACCGCTGCGCAAGCGGAATGCGCCCTCCCTCGTCTTCCTGATCACTGCCATCGGCGCGTCCTTCGTGCTCCAGGAGTTCGTGCACTACATCCTCCCCGAGCTGACCGGCGGCCAATTGGGCGGTGTCAATGCACAGGTACCGATCAGGTTGGTGGCGCCGGAGCCTCAGTTCGAGATCTTCGGCGCCACGGTCACCAACATCACTCTGATCATTCTGACGTCGGCGGTGATATTGGCGATCGGCACCGACATATTCGTCAACCGGACCAAGTTCGGACGCGGCATCCGAGCGGTTGCCCAGGACCCCACCACCGCCACACTGATGGGGGTCTCGCGGGAGCGGGTCATCATGCTGACGTTCCTGATCGGTGGCGTGCTGGCCGGCGCCGCCGCATTGCTGTACACGCTCCGAGTGCCCAACGGGATCATCTATTCGGGCGGTTTCATCCTCGGCATCAAGGCCTTCTGTGCCGCGGTGCTCGGCGGTATCGGCAACCTGCGCGGTGCGTTGCTCGGTGGTCTGATCCTCGGTGTCATGGAGAACTACGGCCAGGTCCTGTTCGGCACCGGCTGGCGCGACGTCGTGGCCTTCGTCCTCCTGATCCTGATCCTGATGTTCCGGCCGACTGGCATCCTCGGCGAGTCCCTCGGGAGGGCGCGGGTATGACCTCCAATCCCTCGTTCGACGCCCGTCCGAAGTCCGGAGTCGGCGACGCGTTCCGGAGCTGGTGGAATGCGCTCTCTCGGCCCGCTCAGTGGCTGTTCGGCGTGCCGTTCATCATCCTGATCGCGTTGCTACCCATCCTGAACATCCCTTTGTTGACCACCGTCGGCACCAACTTCGGCGGCGTCATGGCGCAGTTCGGGATGTATGCGCTGATCGCAATCGGGCTGAACGTGGTGGTCGGCCAGGCCGGTCTGCTGGACCTCGGGTATGTCGGCTTCTACGCGGTCGGTGCCTACACCGTCGCCCTGCTCACCAGCCCCAACAGTCCCTGGAACCAGACCGGGCCGGACGGCTGGCTCTCGTCCGAGTGGGCCTGGCTGGCCTGCCTACCGATCGCGATCTGCATCACCGCGATCTCCGGACTGATCCTGGGTTCGCCGACCCTGCGACTTCGTGGCGACTACCTGGCCATCGTCACTCTCGGGTTCGGCGAGATCGTTCGGTTGCTCGCCGACAACCTCGAGGAGATCACCGGCGGCGGGCGGGGGCTGTCTCAGGTTGCCTACCCGCGCCTCGGCACAACCGACCAATTCCCACTCGGAGTGTTCTCAGCGGGCAATGTCGGTAAGACCCTCAACAGCGGCGTCTGGTGGTACTGGCTATCGATCGTGTTCATCGTCCTGGCGCTGCTGTTCGTCGGAAATCTGGAACGTTCGCGGGTCGGGCGGGCCTGGGTGGCGATCCGGGAGGACGAGGACGCGGCTGAGATCATGGGCGTGCCCACCTTCAAGTTCAAACTGTGGGCGTTCACCATCGGGGCCGCGATCGGCGGCCTCTCCGGGGCGCTCTATGCCGGCCAGGTGCAGTTCGTCGTCCCGACGAACTTCAACGTCATCAATTCGGTGCTGTTCCTGTGCGCCGTCGTACTCGGCGGGCAGGGCAACAAGCTCGGGGTGATTCTCGGCGCGTTCATCATCGTGTACCTACCCAACTTCTTCCTCGGACGTACCGAGATTCTCGGCATTCCTATCGATGGCGATTCGATCGCCGAGTACAAGTACTTCTTCTTCGGCCTCGCGCTGATGGTGCTGATGATCTTCCGGCCGCAGGGACTGGTGCCGGTGCGACAGAAGCTGCTCGCCTACGGACGCGAGCTTTACGTCGTGGCCCGCAGGCGGCAGCATGATCAGGCAGACGCCCCGGTGGAGGTGACCAAGTGAGCCGCGACTCCGAGTCACCGCACGATCCCGGCGGCATCGAGGCCGGCGCCGAGGTCGGTGAGGAATACCGGTCGAGTTCCGAGTTCGCCTTCGAGGAGCCGGTCGGTCCGATCATCCTCGACGAGGCGGTTCCGGTCGACGTCACCGACGTTGCCCCGGAGCTGGCCGACCCCGAGGTGGTCGCCGAGATCGTGGCGCCGACGCGGGAGATCGAGACCGAGGTCGGCGAGCCGCTGGTCGAGCTGGAAGGTGTCACGGTCAAGTTCGGCGGCCTCACCGCGCTCGACTCGGTGACGTTCACCATCCGGCGCGGCGAGATCCTCGGCCTCATCGGCCCGAACGGGGCCGGCAAGACCACCTGCT
>CAYZBB010000039.1:0-41132 GCA_964476495.1 uncultured Actinomycetes bacterium
GGTCCAGCGAGATCGGCTCCCGGGCGTACTGCTGGATCTCCAGCACCTTGTCCGGGGTGATGTCCATTTCCTTGGCGAGCTCCTCGGGGGTGGGCTCGCGGCCGAGGTCCTGCAGCAGCTCACGCTGGATGCGGCCGAGCTTGTTGATCACCTCCACCATGTGCACCGGGATGCGGATGGTGCGGGCCTGGTCGGCCATGGCCCGGGTGATGGCCTGCCGGATCCACCAGGTGGCGTAGGTCGAGAACTTGTAACCCTTGGTGTAGTCGAACTTCTCGACCGCCCGGATCAGACCGAGGTTGCCCTCCTGGATCAGGTCCAGGAATGCCATGCCGCGGCCGGTGTACCGCTTGGCCAGCGACACCACCAGGCGCAGGTTCGCTTCGAGCAGATGGTTCTTGGCCCGCTCACCGTCCCGCTTGATCCATCGCATGTCCCGACGCAGCTGGTTGGGCAACCGCTCGCCGCTCTCCTCGCACTGCCGCATCCGTTCGGCGGAGTACAGGCCCGCCTCGATCCGTTTGGCGAGGTCGACCTCCTCCTCGGCGTTCAGCAGCGCAACCTTGCCGATCTGCTTGAGGTAGGCGCGGACGGAGTCCGCGGACGCGGTGAGTTCGGCGTCCTTGCGGGCCTGTTTGAGCGCCTCGGACTCCTCTTCGTCGTCCCAGGTGAACTCCTCGGCGTCGCCGCCCTGGGCCGGGGCCTGGGTACCCGACGGCTTGGTCTTGGCCGCAGCCGGGACGGCGGCCTCGTCCTCGTCGTGGTCCTCGTCCTCGGTCTCGTCGTCGTCGGCGACCTCTGTGTCGTCGGTCTCAACGACACCGACCACAAGGACCTCGGTCTCGGTGTCGTCGGCCACCTCCTCGACGTCGATCATGTCGACGTCTTCCTCGGCTCCGATCAGGTCCCGGTCCGGTGCCTCCTCGACCGGCACCGGATCGGCCGCTGGTCCCGCCGGGACCTTGGATTTCGGGGCCGCCTTCGCGGCGGTCCTGGCCGTCGACTCGGCATCGTCCGGGCCGGTCGTCCGTCGGGTCCGAGTGGAACTGGGAGAGGGTGCTGCGCCTGCCACTGATGCCCTTTCGCGTCAACGAGCCGCATAGACTGGCGGTTCGCGATCCGCCCGCGCCGAGGTGCAGCTTGCGCTGAGCCGACGCGATGGATCCGAACTCGAGAACCTTGGTCCTGCCGGAAAGCGACCGCTCCAGTGTAACTGCGACCCATCCCGGCCACGAACGAATCGAAGCGACCGCGTGAAGTCGTGCGTGCGTGCGTGCGGTCGACACCGCATCCGGGTGCGAGCCGGGTCAGTCCAGGATCAGACTCTGGGTGGATTCCGCGTCGGACCCGGCGGACGCGTCCTGGGTCTGCGCCTCGCTCGCGGCAAGGGCAGCGCCCACGATCCCGGCGTTGTTGATCAGCTGGGCGACCACGGTCGGGGTCCGGTTGCGCAGCAGCGGCACCCACTTCTCGGGCTTCTTGGAGATCCCGCCACCGAGGATGAACAGCTCCGGCCACAACAGGTTCTCCAGGTGGCGCAGGTACTTGGACGCTCGCTTGGTCCACTGCTCCCACGACAGACCGTCCCGTTCCCGGGCGGAGGCGGCCGCGCGGGTCTCCGCGTCGCGTCCATCGATCTCGATGTGTCCGAGCTCGGCGTTCGGCACCAGCTTGCCGTCGTTGATCAGCGCGATGCCGATCCCGGTCCCGAAGGTGACCACGATGACCAGACCGTGCTTGCCACGCCCCGCGCCGTACCGGGCCTCGGCCAGGCCAGCAGCATCGGCGTCGTTGAGCACGGTGACCTGGCCGGGCAGCTCGGACTCCATGGCCGTCTTCAGCGAGGTGCCGATCCAGCTCTTGTCCACGTTGGCCGCGGTCTGCACCACGCCGCCCAGGACCACACCGGGGAAGTCGACGCCATACGGTCCCGAGTAGTCGAAATGGGCGGCGACCTGGCCGGCCGTCGCGGCAACGGCCTGCGGGGTGGCCGGCTGGGGTGTCGGCAACCGGAAGCGTTCGCCGACCAGCACACCACCGCGCAGGTCGACCACGCCGCCCTTGATGCCGGTGCCCCCGATGTCGATGCCGAATGCGACGTCTGGCTGGTTGGCTGCCACGCGAACTCCTCGCCGATCGGGATGCCGCCCGCGTCCTTGCCGGGCAGGGCATGGTGTCGAAATCGTACTGATCGAACCCGGCACCGGCACGGTGGTGCGCTCCGCCTGTCTCGATCCGCACGCGTGGGTGGCCCGCTCAGGTTGCGCAGGCCGCCTCGGGGAGCGGGGGAATCGGTGGGAGTGGTTTGACCGCAGCGGTCTGACCCTCGATGACCGCCGGCGGGGTGGCCGCATCCCGGATCACCTTGAGCTGGTCCTTGACCGTCTGATCGATCGAGTCGTAGATGTAGCGGCCGCCCAGTGCCAGGTCGACCGAGTCGTCCACGCGAGAATCCACCACCAGTTGCGCGCACGGGGCAACCAGCAGCACGGTGCGAGCGGCGGCCGCGCCCGCCGAGCCGAACCGGATCTGGGCGACACAACGCAGGTCGGCGGCGGGGTAGAGCGGGTCGTTGGCGCTCTCCAGGATCGATTCGAAGCCGTTGGCGCGTAGTTCGTCCGATACCGCCTTCGCCTGGCCGCGCACGTTGCTCGCGTTGTAGATCCGCAGCAGCAACGTCGCCGGGTTCGCCGGCCGCACGTTGACCAGGCTCTCGTGGTCGGCGTAGGCGCCGAGCGATGTGATGACCTGCGCGGTGGTGGAGGTCGCGGTGGTGGCGGTAGTTGTGGGGGTGGCGGTAGTTGCGGGGGTGTCCGTGCCGGCTTCGGCCGTCGGCGAGGCGGCTGCGGCGGTGCTGCTGCGGGTCGTCGGTGCGGTGGTCACCGGCGCCGGGCCCGGCGCGTTGCAGGCCCCGCTGTCGGCTGCGCTTTCCCGCAGACTCGGGAACCACACCAGCAGGCCGATCACCAGCAGCACGATCACCACGATCAGGATCGGCCAGTATCGACGCCGTCGGTAGCGTTCGGGTGCCGAGGCGAGACTCACCGCTGAAGGAACCTTCCTGTCCATTGGCTGGCGAACACCACGACAGCCGACCCGAGTTCACCGGCGCCCGGGACGCCGCTCGGCAGCGGCTGGCGTCATCATTGCTGCCGCGACATGGAACCAGGGTAAAGCCACGCCGAGGGTGTCCGGACCCAGGCTCGACCGGCGGCCGGGCATCGGCTACTCTGCGCGCGCCGATCCGAACGCCATGGGTCGACGGCGACCGGCGAGGCGTACCGCGACGGCGGTCGCACCAGGGTGTGACGGCGACCGCCGCGGGCACAAATCGGGGTTCGGATGCGTTACCTCGGTCGCAAATAAGCAGGGCAGATACAACCCGGGAGCGCTCCGGGGTGAGGAAAGAGACGATGGCTACCGATTACGACGCCCCACGTCGGAACGAGTCCGACGAGCCCTCCGAGGATTCCCTGGAAGAACTGAAGGCGCGACGCAACGAGGCCCAGTCGGCGGTGGTCGACATCGACGAGGGGGACACCGCGGAGAGCTTCGAGCTCCCGGGGGCCGACCTGTCGGGTGAGGAGTTGACCGTCAAGGTCATTCCCAAGCAGGCCGACGAGTTCACCTGCTCGGTGTGCTTCCTTGTCCAGCACCGCAGCCGGCTGGCCTCGGACAACGGTGGTCGGCTGGTCTGCGTCGACTGCGCGTGAGCGCGGCGCCGCGACCGGCGACGGACGGGTTTCGCTCAGTGGAACCGGTGATGGACCACACAGCGTCGTTGCGAGCGCCGGCATCGAGCCGTGCCCGCAGCCAGGTCGGCGACTTCCACCGGGCCTACGGCCTGCCGGTTCGCGAGGAGCCGACCGCAGCCGTCGGCGCCGATCAGGTGGCGTTGCGGCAGGCGCTCATCGAGGAGGAGGTGCGAGAGCTTGCGGATGCGGCCCGGGCCGGTGACCTGGTCGGGGTCGCGGACGCCCTGGCCGACATCGTCTACGTCGCGTACGGCACCGCCCATGTGTACGGCATCGACCTGGACGCAGTCCTCGACGAGGTGCATGCGTCCAACATGACGAAGCTGGGCGCGGACGGGCGGCCGATCCGACGCGCCGACGGCAAGGTTCTCAAGGGGCCCGACTACCGTCCGCCGGACATCCGGGCGGCGCTGAGCAGGGGCGCCGGATCGACCGGCGGGGTTACCCTCGAGGCACGGGATGCGGCGGCTCGGGCCGCCGCCCGATCGCCGCAACCGTCGACGGATTGACAGGACGGATTGACAGGGAGGGACGGGCCATGGCCGGATCGTTCTCCACCTGGTTGCGCCGACTGACCCGGGACGATGACGAGGTCGACGCCGACCGGCTGAGCGGCGAGGCGGACGCATCGGGTGCGGTCCGCGCCAAGATCTGCTGCCAGGGTGAAATGGTCAAGCTGCAGGGCCGGTTGCGGTACGTCGACCTGCGGCCGACCGACTCGCTGGCCACCCTGGTGGCCGAGTTGTACGACGGCACCGAGGGAGTCCAGTTGATCTGGCTCGGGCGCCGGTCCATCCCGGGGATCGAGCCCGGACGCACGGTCAAGGTGCGCGGCCGGGTGGCCATCCGCGACGGCCGCAAGGTGATCTACAACCCGGACTACGACCTGTTGCCGGCGCACGCGTGAGCGCGGGGTCGCCGGGCCGGCTCGACATCGACGAAGCCGTGAAGTCACCCGTGGGCGCTGCGCGGTGAGCGCTGGTCACCCCGACCCATCGGGCGCGGATTCCGGCCAGTCCGAACCCGCCGACCGACCCTCCGGCGTCGAATCGGACGGGACGGAACGTACGACGCTGCCCACCATCTGGGACCAGATGGGCGGCGTCATGGGCATGGTCGACTCGGGTCTGCCGGTGGTCGTGTTCATCGTCGCCAACATGATCGGCGGCCTGGGCTGGGGCATCGGCGCGGCGGTCGCGGCGGCCGTGGTGATCGCGGCCCTGCGGATCGCGCGGAAGCGACCGGTCACCCAGGCGATAGGGGGGCTGTTCGGGGTCGGCATCGCCGCCTACATCGCGTACCGGACGGACTCGGCCAAGGGCTATTTCCTGCTCGGCATCTGGAGCTATCTGCTCTACGGCGGCGCCCTGTTGCTGTCGATCGTGGTGCGCTGGCCGCTGATCGGCGTCGTCTGGGAGCTGATCAACGGGCGTGGGACGGCCTGGCGCAAGGACCGGGCGCTGGTCCGCAAGTACGACTGGGCCACCTTCGTCTGGGTGGTCGTGTTCGCCGTCCGGTACCTGGTGCAGAACTACTTGTACGACACCGACCAGGTCGGCTGGCTGGCCGCGTTCCGGCTGATCATGGGATATCCGCTGTTCATCGTTGCGATCGCGGTGAGCGTGCTCATCGTGGCCAGGGGCACCTGGCCGGAAGGCGTGTCCTCGTGGCGCGAGCGGATCCAGCACCTGCGCCGATCGGACGTCAGACCGCGCGGCGACGACGCCACGTCGACCTGAGCGGATCACGACTCAGCGCAACGCCTCCCGCACCTGGCCCTCCACCTCGGTGGATGCCACGAACAGCAGCTCGTCGCCGGGCTCGAGCGGTTCGTCCGGCTGCGGCACGATCACCCGCCCGCCGCGCAGGATCGTGACCAGAGCCGCGTCCCGGGGCAGCCGCAGATCGCGGACCGGACGGCCGGCGACGGTCGTGGTTGGCGGCAGGGTGACCTCCACCAGGTTGACCTGCCCCTGCCGCAGGGTGAACAGGCGCACCAGGTCGCCGACCGACACCGCCTCCTCGACCAGCGCGGCCAGGATGCGCGGGGTGGACACGGCCACGTCCACCCCCCAGGCGTCCGTGAACAGCCATTCGTTGCGGGGATCGTTGACCCTGCCCACCACTCGTCCCACCGCGAACTCGGTCTTGGCCAGCAGCGCCACCACCAGGTTCACCTTGTCGTCACCGGTGCAGGCGATCACCACGTCGCAGGTCTGCAGGCCGGCGTCCTCGAGCAGGGCGACCTCGCAGGCGTCGGCCAGCACCCATTCCGCCGCCTCGATCCGGCCCGGCTTGATCGCCTCCGGGTCACGGTCGATGAGCATGACCTGATGGCCGTTCTCCACGAGCTCGCCGGCGATCGAACGACCCACCGACCCGGCTCCCGCGATGGCGATCCGCATCAGATGGCTCCCTTTGCGAGGGCGCCGGTGACCTCACCGGCGATTGAACGACCCACCGACCCGGCTCCCGCTGTGTTGATCGGGGCGGCGATGCGCATCACAGACCGTCCACCGGGGAGATCGCGGCCTTGTCGGCCACGTCGTGGATGTCGCGGGACAGCACCGACGCGTAGATCAGGTCGCCGTCCTGCACGACCGTCTCGGCCGTCGGCAGCAGACCGCGCCCGAACCGCACGACGAACGCCGTGTGCACGCCCACCGCCGCCTCCAGTTCGCTCAGGGTCCGGCCGATCCAGTGCTTGTGGTACGGCAGGTTGACGATGGTGACCGTGCCCGACGGATCACGCCACTCGCTGATCAGCCCCTCCGGGATGATCATCCGCAGCAGCCGGTCGGTGGTCCACGGCACCGTTGCCACGGTCGGAATTCCCAGCCGCTCGTAGACCTGCGCGCGCTTCGCGTCGTAGATGCGGGCCACCACCGTCTCGACGTTGAACTGCTCACGGGCGACCCGGGCGGCGATGATGTTCGAGTTGTCGCCGGAGGACACCGCGGCGAAGGCATGCGCCTCCATGATCCGCGCGGCCAGCATCACGTCCCGGTCGAACCCCATGCCGGTGACCTGCTGTCCGTGGAACTCGCTGCCCAGGCGCCGGAACGAGGCCGGATCCCGGTCGATCACCGCCACCGAGTGGCCCGCGCGGCCGAGTTGCCGGGCCAATGACGACCCGACCCGGCCGCAACCCATGATCACGATGTGCACGCGGGCCTGCCCCTTCGCTGATCGAGTGCTGATCGAAACAAGCCGCGGCCCGATCGGTCGGACGGTCATGCCGCGGCCCGCCGGGGCGGGCGGGCGCCGCCGAGCCCCGGTCCACGTGCAACCTACAACCTGGCCTGCGCGGGCGTCGGCGCGCGATCGTGGCGGCGCGCCGAGGATGATCGACTCGCCGTAGGCTCCCGAGTGTGTCCAAGCTGACTACGGCGGCCAAGCGCGTGCTGGTCGGCCGGCCGTTCCGTAGCGACAAGTTGGCGCACACCCTGCTGCCGAAGCGGATCGCCCTGCCGGTCTTTGCCTCCGATGCCCTGTCCAGCGTGGCCTACGCACCGCAGGAGATCTTCACCGTGCTGTCGGTGGCCGGCCTGGCCGCGTACGCCTACGCGCCGTGGGTCGCCGCGCTGGTGGCGCTGGTGATGATCGTCGTGGTCGCCTCGTATCGACAGAATGTGCACGCCTACCCCAGCGGAGGCGGTGACTACGAGGTCGTCACCAAGAATCTGGGGCATACCCCCGGGTTGATCGTGGCCAGCGCCCTGCTGGTCGACTACATCCTGACCGTGGCGGTGTCCACCGCCTCGGGCGTGGCCAACATCGGCTCCGCCGTTCCGATCGTCGGCGACCACCCGGTCTGGTTTTCCCTCGGCATCATCGTCCTGGTCTGCGCGGCCAACCTGCGCGGCATCCGGGAGTCCGGGTCCGCGTTCGCGATCCCGGTCTATGCCTTCATCTTCTCGATCTTCGCGATGATGCTCGCCGGCCTGGTGGAGTACTCCGTCGGGGCCGACGTGCAGGCGCAGAGCGCCGATTTCCACATGCAGGCCGAACACTCGTTGACCGGGCTGGCGCTGGTGTTCCTGCTGGCCCGCAGCTTCTCCTCCGGCTCGGCCGCGCTGACCGGGGTGGAGGCGATCTCCAACGGGGTGCCCGCATTCCGCAAGCCCAAGTCGCGCAACGCGGCGACCACGCTGGCCATGATGGCGGCGCTGTCGGTGAGCATGATGATCGGCCTGGTCCTGCTCACCCTGTATACCGGCGTCCAGTACGCCGACGATCCCGCGCACCAGCTGATCGGCGCGCCCGATGGCTACTACCAGAAGACGCTGATCGCGCAGATCGCCGAGGCGGTGTTCGCCGGCTTCCCGTTGGGCTTCTACGTCGTCTCGTTCACCACCGGGCTCATCCTGGTGCTGGCCTGCAACACCGCCTTCAACGGATTCCCGGTGCTCGGCTCGATCCTGGCCCAGGACAGCTTCCTGCCCCGCCAGCTGCACACCCGGGGGGACCGGCTCGCCTTCTCCAACGGCATCGTGTTCCTGGCCGTCATCGCGATGATCCTGATCGTCGCGTTCCAGGCCGATGTCACCGCGCTGATCCAGCTGTACATCGTCGGCGTCTTCGTCTCGTTCACCTTCTCCCAGCTCGGGATGATCAGGCACTGGAACAAGCTGCTGCGCACCGAGCCGGACGCTGCGGTCCGGCGCCGGTACCGCCGCAGCCAGGCGATCAACGCCGTCGGCTTCTGCTTCACCGGCGTCGTGCTGATCATCGTGCTGATCACCAAGTTCCTGGCCGGGGCGTGGATCGCGATCCTGGCCATGGCGATCATCTTCGTCACGATGCGGGCCATCCACCGGCACTACGACCGGGTATCCCGGGAGATCGCCGCCGATGAGGACGACCTGGTGCTGCCCAGCCGGGTGCACGCCATCGTGCTGGTGTCCAAGCTGCACCTGCCCACCATGCGGGCGCTGGCCTTCGCCCGAGCCACCAGGCCGGACAACCTGGAGGCGGTCACCGTCAACGTCGACCCGCAGGACACCGCGGATCTGGCCCGCGAGTGGGAGGACCGGCAGATCCCGGTGTCGCTGAAGGTCATCGACTCGCCCTTCCGGGAGATCACCAAGCCGGTCCTGGACTATGTGCGCCGCACCCGCAAGAACGCCCCACGGGACGTGGTCACCGTGTTCATCCCGGAGTACGTGGTGGGCCACTGGTGGGAGCACCTGTTGCACAACCAGTCCGCGCTGCGGCTCAAGGGGCGGTTGCTGTTCACCCCCGGCGTGATGGTCACCTCCGTGCCCTGGCAGCTGTCCTCGTCCGAGGCGCTCGACGAGCGGATCCGGCAGCGCGCCGAACGCATGCCGTCCATCCGTGGCCGCAAGCCGGGATCGTTGATCCCGCCGGAGGACGCGACCGAGACGGGCTCCTTCGGGCTCCAGCGCTACGACGAGTGAGCGGGATCGGGTTGACCGCCGACGACCTGGCGCCCGGCGTCGAGGTGGAGGTGGACATCGGACCGGTGGCGCACGGCGGGCATTGCGTGGCGCGCCATGACGGCCGGGTGATCTTCGTGCGGCTGGCTCTGCCCGGGGAGCGGGTGGTGGTGCGGATCACCGAGGCCAGGCCGGGATCCTTCTGCCGCGGCGAGGTGCTGCGGGTGCTGGTGGCCGACCACCGGCGGATCCCGGCGCCGTGCACACATTTCGGGCCGGGCGGGTGCGGTGGATGCGATTTCCAGCACGCTTCCCCGGACCTGCAACGCGAATTGAAGTCGGCGGTGATCGCCGAGCAGTTCCGCCGGCTCGCCGGACTCGAGATGGCGGTCGAGGTGGAGCCGCTGCCCGGGGACGGCTTCGGGTGGCGCGGACGCGTTCGGTGGGCGCTGGACCCGGACGGACGGATCGGTCCGCGCGGGGTCCGGTCCCACCGCGTGGTCGCGGTCAACCTGCGGCGGCCGTGCTTGATCGCCACCCCTGCGGTGACCGCGGCCGCGGACACGGTGGAGGTGCCCGCCGGCGTGCGTAGCGGTGCGCCCCGACACCCCCGGGCCTCACGACGTTCCGGTCGCGCCGGCGACCGCGCGCCGGTCGCACTGCCGGAGGTGGTGCTCGCCCAGGCGGCGGACGGCCAGGTCACGGCGACCTGGCTCGGCCGGACCGCGCCACGGGGTGCGGTGCTGACCGAACACGCCGCCGGGCGTCGATTCGCGGTGGCGGCCGACGGCTTCTGGCAGCCGCACGTCGCCGCCGCGGACGTACTGGCCGGTGCGGTGCGCGAGGTGCTCGCCGGCGCCGATCTGGCCGGCCGGACCGCATGGGACCTGTACGGGGGCGTCGGGTTGTTCGCCGACGTGCTTGCCGAGGTCGTCGGTGACGCCGGGCAGGTCGTGTGCGTCGAGTCCGATGAACGGGCCGCCGCCCTGGCCGTCCGGAACCTGGCCGGCCGGCCCGGCGCGACCGTGCGGTCCGGCCGGGTCGAGGACGTGCTGCCGGCACTGCCTGTCGCGGTCGACGCAGTGGTGCTCGATCCGCCGCGCAGCGGCGCGGGGCGGCGCGTGTGCGGCGCGATCGCCGACCGGCACCCGGACGTCATCGTCTATGTCGCATGCGACCCGGTCGCGCTCGCCCGCGATACCGCTACGTTGCAGGCCGGCGGCTACCGGCTGGCCGCGCTCCGGGCATTCGACACGTTCCCGCAGACGCACCATGTCGAGTGCGTCGCGCGGTTCGAACCGGTCGCGAACACGGCCGTCGGCGACCCGTCCATGACCTGATCGTCTGCTGATCGTCTGCGAAGAACCATCGACGCCGGCAGCGGCGTATGTATCCGCGGAGGGCAAGGGCGCTCTTTGTTCACATCACCCGGAGCACTTGTCGTGAGCGTCGTCGAGGGGTTTTGTATGTCTATGTCAGCGGATGTCCGTCCGGCCCAGTCCACTCTCGCCCGTTCGCGCGCGACCCGCGACGATCTGGTCACACATCGTGTCGAACCGGACGTGGTGGACGTGCTGTTCCCGCTGATCGACGACGAGGAATGGCCGCCCTATCCGGCCGAGAGCGTCGATGCCGTCCTCATCGCCCACGATCTCGCCGAGATCGTGGGGGTGCCATGGTTCGTGACCAACCTGTCCCGTGGCGACATCGTGCGGGTGAATCACGACGGCATCGGCTACGTGGGCGGAGTCATCGTCAGTCGGGGCGGTCATTCGACCCTGCATGTGATGGCCGCGACCGACCAGGAGCTGGCACCGGTGGTCGGACAGCTGACGGCCCTTGGCGCCGACGTGCACAGCGGACTGGAACCGCCGATGCTGGCCGTCGACGTTCCCGAGCACGTGTCCCTCGACGTGGCGATCAACCTGCTCACCGCCGCCGAGTCGATGACCTGCGCCTTCGCCGTCGCGTGCAACCAGCACCGGGCCCGCGCGGCCTGCGCCTGACCCCGGCGGCCGGGCCCGCCTCAGGCCGGCCGTGCCGTCCGTCGCTGCCAGGACAGCAGTTCGGCAGGCAGGTCCGTGATGATCGCGTCCACACCGGCACCGGACAGCGCGGCCCACTCCGCCGGGTCGTTCGAGGTCCAGCAGACCACCCCGATGCCCGCCTCCCGCAGCTCGGTGACCACCGCGGGTCGGGCGAGCACGGCCCCGGCGGAGGGGTTGTAATAGGCGGCGCCGAGTTCCCGGCAGCGGGCGACCGGGTCGGCGTCAAGGTGCGTGACCAGCAGCCCGAAGGGGCGATCCGGGTCGAGCCGGTGCAATTCGTGCAGCACCTCGACCTCGAACGACTGGAGCAGCACCCGATCCGCGGCGCCCGCCGTGTCCACCTGCTCGAGAATCGCTGCGACCTGCGCGCTGGTGTGGTAGCCCTTGATCTCCAACAGCAGCGCCCGGTCGGCGGTGAGCATGGTCAGTGCCTCGCTCAGTCGCGGCACCCAGGCACCGGGCGAACCGAGCACGGTCAGCCCCGAGACGTCGCGCATCCTGGCCGCCCGCACCGGTCCCCGCCCCGACGTCGTCCGGTTCAGGTCGCGGTCGTGCAGCAGCACCGGCACGCCGTCCGCGGTCGGCTGGGTGTCCGCCTCGATCCAGTCGACTCCCGCGTGCCAAGCGGCCAGGAAGGCCGTCAGGGTGTTCTCCGGCCGCCGCGCGCTGGCGCCGCGATGGGCGACGACCACGGGCAGCGCACCGACCCCGCGCAGCGTGACGGGACTCGGTACCGGATCGGGGGATGTCGCGTCCACGCGCGGAACTTACCGTGCCCGGGCCAACTCGTCCCACCGTTCGCGCGTCCACGACGCGTGCCGCGCGTCGTCGGCCATCATGAGCTGGCGGTACGGTCAGAAGACTCAGGGCGGGACAGCAGGGAGGCGCCGGTGTCACAGCAGGGTCCCGACACGCCCGGCCGGCGGCCGACGGTGGAGCTGCGCGGCCTGTCACCCGACCGGCTGCGGTCCATGTCGGCGGCCGAGCTTTCGGTCCTGGCCGCAGGCATCCGTGACCTGCTGGTCGAGCAGACATCCAAGCGCGGCGGCCATCTCGGCCCCAACCTCGGGGTCGTCGAGCTCACCATCGCCCTGCACATCGTGTTCGACTCGCCGCGCGATCCGATCCTGTTCGACACGGGGCACCAGGGGTACGTCCACAAGATCCTCACCGGTCGGGCCGATCGGTTCGACACCCTGCGTACCCGGGGCGGGCTGTCCGGCTATCCGAACCGCGCCGAGTCCGAGCACGACTGGATCGAGAACTCACACGCCTCCACCTCCCTGTCGTACGCCGACGGCCTGGCCAAGGCGCTGACCCTGCGGGGCGAGACCGACCGCACCGTCGTGGCGGTGATCGGCGACGGCGCGCTGACCGGCGGGATGGCCTGGGAGGCGTTGAACAACATCGCGGCGGCCGACCGGCCGCTGGTGATCGTGCTCAACGACAACGGACGCTCCTACGCACCGACCACCGGCGGCATGGCCCAACGGATGGCCACGCTGCGCCTGCGGCCCGGGTACGAGCGGATGCTCGGCAGGGTCAAGCGAACCGTTCCCAGAGCCCCGGTGGTCGGCCGACCGCTGTATGCGGCGCTGCACGCGGCCAAGTCCGCGGTCCGGGACTGGTTCCTGCCCCAGGCGATGTTCGCCGACCTCGGCCTCAAGTACGTCGGGCCGGTCGACGGGCACGACATCGACGCGATGACCCGGGCGATGCACAGCGCACGCGACTACCGCGGTCCGGTGGTCGTGCACGTCGTGACCCGCAAGGGCCAGGGCTACCACCCCGCGGAGACCGACGCCGCCGAGCAGATGCATTCCCCGCCCGCGTTCGACCCGGCCACCGGCAGGCCCAAGGCGGCCGGCAGCACCACCTGGACGCATGTGTTCGGGCGGCAGCTGGTGGCGGCCGGCGCCGACCGGACGGACGTGGTCGCCATCACCGCGGCGATGTGCGGGCCGACCGGCCTGACCGCGTTCGCCACCGCTTTTCCCGATCGGTTCTTCGACGTCGGCATTGCCGAACAGCATGCGCTCACCTCCGCGGCCGGGCTGGCGATGGGTGGCATGCACCCGGTCGTTGCGGTGTACTCCACGTTCCTGAATCGGGCCTTCGACCAGTTGCTGATGGACTGCGCGCTGCACCGGCTGGGTGTCACCGTGGTCCTCGATCGGGCCGGGATCACCGGGGAGGACGGTCCCAGCCACCACGGCATGTGGGACATGTCGATCGCAGCGATCGTCCCTGGCCTGCGACTTGCGGCTCCGCGGGATGCGCTGACCCTTGCCGAGGAACTGCAGGAGGCCCTCGACATCGACGACGGGCCAACGGTTCTGCGGTTCCCGAAGGGAGCGGTTCCGGCGGTGGTGCCGGCCGTACGGCGCCAGCTGCACACCGCCGGCGTCGGGGTGGACGTGCTCGCCGAGCCGCCCGCCGGCCATGATCGTGACGTCCTGCTGGTCGCCGTCGGTGCGTTCGGCGCGATGGCGGTCGAGGCTGCGCAGCGGCTGACCGCCCAGGGCATCGGGGTCACCGTGGTCGATCCGCGTTGGGCGCTGCCGGTGCCGCCGGAGATCGAGGCGATGGCGGCCGACCACCGCCTGGTGGTGACCGTCGAGGACGGCGGCCGTTCCGGCGGGGTCGGCGCCGCGGTGACCGACCGGCTCTCCGGCACGGGTGTCTCGGTGCACGTCCTGGCGCTGCCACAGGAATTCCTGGAGCCGGGTTCCAGGGGCGAGTTGCTGGCCGACCTCGGCCTCACCGGGCAGGCGGTGGCCAGGGGCATCACCGAGCTGATCGCCAGCCGTACCACGGACGGGCCGCGGACCATGGACGTCGCGGAGGCGGGCGAGGTCGCCTCGGACAGCGGGCCGGAGCGGTAGGCCGCGCGGCGATCGACACGGCACACGGAAGGCAGCGGGAGAGATCATGCGGGTCCTGGTGGTCGAGGACGCCCGCCGGCTGGCGGACGCCATCGCCCGTGGGTTGCGGGCGGAGGGGATGGCCGTCGACGTCGCCTACGACGGGCTCGAGGGGCACCAGAAGTCGATCCTGACCCGATACGACGTGGTCGTGCTGGATCGGGACCTGCCGCAGATGCACGGCGACGACGTGCTCACCGAGATCGTGGCCGCCTCGGACACCACCCGGGTACTGATGCTCACCGCGTCGTCGGGAGTGGAGGACCGGGTCGACGGGCTGTCCCTCGGCGCGGACGACTACCTGACCAAGCCGTTCGCCTTTCCCGAACTCGTCGCCCGGATCCGTGCGCTTGGCCGGCGGTCGACCCCGGCCGTGCCGCCGGTGCTGCGGGCCGGCGATCTGGCGCTGGACCCGGCCAAGCGCACGGTCGCCCGGTCCGGACGGCAGCTCGATCTGACCCGCAAGGAGTTCGGCGTGCTGGAGGTGCTGCTGGCCGCGGGCGGGTCCGTGGTGTCCAGCGAGGAACTCCTGGAGCGTGTCTGGGACGAGAACGCCGACCCGTTCACCACCACCGTCCGGGTCACCATGATGACCCTGCGCCGCAAGCTGGGTGAGCCCGGGATCATCGAAACGGTGGTCGGCTCCGGCTACCGCGTGTCCGCCGGCTGACCGGGCGGGTGAGCGCCGCACCCGGTGGGACTGGCCCCCCCGGTCGCCGCCGCGGTCCGATCGAGCAACGGCAGAGTCTGCGGCTGCGGTTGACCCTGCTGGCCACCGCGTTGCTGGCCCTGTTCGGGGCATTGCTGCTGGGGCTGTCGTACCTGCTGGTCGGACGGGTGGTGGCGGCGCTGCCCCAGTTCCCACCCGGAACCGTGGTGCAGGTCGGGGACCAGTTGATGGACGCCTCCGCGGCGGCCGCCCAGATCGCCGGCCAGGGCCGCCGCACCGTGCTGATCGTCGGCCTGATCGCCTTCCCGATCCAGGTCCTGGCCGGCGCGCTGCTGTCCTGGCTGCTGATCGGCCGGGCCCTGCGGCCGTTGTTCATGTTGACCCGGACGGCTCGGGTGCTGTCCGAGTCGTCGTTGGACCGGCGCATCAGGCTGCCCGGGCCGCGGGACGAGGTGGCCGACCTGGCCGACTCGTTCGACGAGATGCTGGACCGGCTGCAGGCGGCCTTCGACGCCGAGCGACGATTCGTCGCGAACGCCTCCCATGAACTGCGGACGCCGCTGTCGGTGATCCGCACCGAGGTCGAGGTCACCCTCGCCGACCCCGGTGCGGGGGTGGAGGAGCTGCGGGAGATGGGTGCGGTGGTGCTGGAGGCCACCGAGGGTGCGAACCGGTTGCTCACCTCGTTGCTGGTGCTGGCGCGCACCCAGGCCCGGGGAGTCTCGGTGCTGCAGGCGGTGGATCTTGCCGACCTGGTCGAGCCGACGCTGCAGGTGAACCGGGCGAGCATCGCCGAGCGGGGGCTGTCGGTGACGGTGCTGGTCGAGCCGGCGCCGGTGTCCGGCGATCCGGCCCTGCTGTCCCGGCTGATCGGCAATCTCGTGGAGAACGCGGTGCGGCACAACGTGTCCGGCGGGTGGATCTCGATCACCACCGGCACCGAAGGCGGTGCGGACGCCGCGGCGGTGCTCGAGGTGGCCTCCTGCGGTCCGATCGTCGACGATCGCACGGTCGGCGAGCTGTTCGAGCCGTTCCGGCAGGGGCATCGCGCCCGCACCGGTCAGCGGGGCACCGGGCTCGGACTGTCGATCGTCCGGGCCGTGGTGGCCGCTCACCGGGGGACGGTGGACGCCGAGCCGGTCGCCGACGGAGGATTGCGCGTGCGCGTGCGGCTTCCCCCGGGTGACGTGGTCGCCGACACCCCGGAGTGAGAGGTGGAAGCATGCTGTTGACTCCGGCCGTTGCGGAGGGCATCCGGGACGGATCGGTGACCGCGGTGTTCCGCCGGTGGGATGCCCCACGGGTCCGGGTCGGCGGCACCCAGCGCACCGGAGCCGGCGTCATCCGATTCACCTCCCTGGTGCGGGTCGATGAGGTGTCGCTGACCGAGGACGACGCCCGCGGTGCCGGGATGCCGTCCTTGGCCGCGCTGCCTAAGGCCAACCAGCGGGGGCGGGGGAGCCAGCTGTACCGGATCGGGGTCGCGTTCGACCGGCCGGACGAGCGGGTCGCGCTGCGGGCCGCCCTGCCGACATCTGATGAGATTCGCGAGATCTCGGCTCAGCTGGACCGGATGGACCGGGCGCGGCGCACCGGCCCGTGGACCGACACGGTCCTGAGGCTGATCGAGGCGAACCCGGCCGTCCGCGCGCCGGACCTGGCGGCGTCGCTGGGTCGGGAGACGAGGTCGTTCAAGCTGGACGTGCGCAAGCTCAAGGAACTCGGGCTGACCCACAGCCTGGACGTGGGATACGAGCTTTCGCCGAGGGGCCGGGCATTCCTGGATGCGGACCGGCTCAGCGGGTGAGCCGCTCGGCCACGCCGCGCACGTAGGCCGCCTGTCCGACGTGCTGCAGTCCGTCGGAGAGCACGCTGACCAGCCGCACGCCCAGCGTGACCGGAGGATCCCAGCGGGTGTCGACCACCCGGTCCAGACCGTCATCGGTGACACCGTCGAGCAGTTGGATCGACCGCTCGTGCACCGCGTCGAAGTAGCCGAGCAGGTCACCGACGGACGGCCGCACCAGGGCCACGTCGGCGGCGCTCTGGCCGTACCCGTGCGCGTCGTCCGGGAACGGCAGGGCGAACCGCCGGGCCCAGCCGTCATCGATCCACACCTGGCGGGTGCCGAACGCGCCGGCCAGATGGTCGTCCTCGACCCTGGTCAGGTGCCAGATCAGCCAGGCGATGGTGTTCGCGTTCGGGTCGACCCGGTAGGTCAGCAGGCTCGGCGGCAGCCCGTGCAGGACCGCTCGGCATTCCTCGGCGATACGTCCGTAACCGTCCCGCAGCAGGTCGGCGGTGCTGGCCATGGCTCCCCTTTCCGGCTCCTCCGGTCGTCCCGGAACCTGCGCGATCCCGACGGCGGCCGCAGACAACACCGTCGGGTGCGCCCGGTTCCGGCGGCGAGGTTACCCGGAGGCGGGTGTCGGGCGCCGACCCGGTACCCGCGCCATCCGTTCGGGTCAGCCGGAACGTGAAAACACCTATCCTCACCGTATTTTCATGTTCACCCAGGAAGGTGTCAGCAATGCACCCGGCGACGGGAGGGGAAGGATGCATCTGATCGTGGTCGACGACGAGGAAGCCGTCCGGGACTCGCTGTCGCGGACCCTGCGGTTCGAGGGCTATACCGTCTCCCTGGCCGCGGACGGTGCGGCCGGTCTCGAGATCATCCGCGCGGAGAAGCCGGACGCGGTCGTGCTGGACCTCATGATGCCGGTCCTCAACGGGTTGGACAGTTGCCGTGTCCTGCGCGCCGAGGGCAACTTCGTCCCCATCCTCATGCTCACCGCGCGCAACGGTGTGCCGGATCGCGTGACCGGGCTCGACGCCGGCGCCGACGACTACCTGGTCAAGCCGTTCGCGTTGAAGGAGCTGCTGGCCAGGGTCCGCGCGCTCCTGCGGCGAGCCGAGTACGCCGCACCGCAACGGCCCGCGGGCGGCTCCGCGCTGACGTTCGCCGATGTCGTCCTCGACCCCGAAACCCGGGAGGTCCGCCGCGGCGAGCGGCCGATCCGACTGACCCGCACCGAGTTCGCGATGCTGGAGACGTTCCTGCGGCACCCGCGGATCGTGCTCACTCGCGCCGCGATGTTCGAACAGGTCTGGGGCTACGACTTCGGCGTCTCGTCGAACGGGCTGGACGTCTACGTCAGTTATCTGCGGCGCAAGCTGGAGGAACTCGGCGAACCTCGGCTTCTGCACACCGTGCGCGGTGTCGGATACGTGCTCCGGGACGACCCATTGTGAATCTGCGGCTGCGGTGGCGCGAGCGGTCACTGCGCACCCGGCTCACCCTTCTCGTGGTGGGCGCCATGGCGGCCGCGGTCGTGATGATGTCGCTGTCCGTCTGGGTCCTGACCCGGGCGAACCTCTACCTCGAGTTCGACGCCCAGCTGCAGACCTATGCCCAGGTCGCGGCCAAGATGGGGTCGCCCGCCGAGGCGTTGAGCACGCTGCGCACGGCCGAGCGGCGCGAGCCGGACGGCGGACATCGTCGGCGACGGTTCGTGCCGGGGGCGGCTGCAGGACCTCGCGCACGACGTCGGCGTCGCCGACCGCGTCACCTTCCACGGCATCGTCACCGATGCGGAGCTCGTCCGCGCGTACCGGAGCAGCCAGATCTTCTGCATGCCCGGCACGGCCGAGCTGCAGAGCATCGCCACGATGGAGGCGATGGCCGCGGGCCTGCCGGTCGTCGCCGCGGACGCCATGGCGCTGCCGCACCTCGTCCACTCCGGTCGCACCGGCTATCTCTACCGTTCTGGGGACGTGGCGGAGCTCGGCGGGCACCTCGCCGGCCTCGCCGCGGACCCGGACAAGCGCGCCGCGATGGGTTCTGCCGGACGCGAGGTCGTCGCCCGGCACAGCATCTCCCGAACGCTTGACGCATTCGAAGGGCTCTATCGCGCGACTGCCGGACACGATCCCGCCGGACGCGCGATGGCCGTCCCGGTGGAGCCGAGCCTGGTCGTCGCGGGCCGGTCCGATCGCGACGGGAGGGCCACACGTCGCTCGCCGATCGAACGGCCGGCATTGCTCGAACACCGGACGGGCGTCTCGTCCGGAGTTCGGAATCTGTGAGGTGACCCGGCATGCGAGGCACGGGGCGGGACGCGAAGGATCGAGCCGACGCCTGGCTAGGGTTGGCGCCATGTCGAGTTCACACGACCGGGTGGTCACCGCCAGCGAGCCGGACCCTGTCCCGCCCGCGCACCGCAATGCGGTAACGGTCGCGCGTGCGCTGGCGGCGGCGGGTGTGCGGGGTCAGGTCCGGGAACTGGCCGATGCGGTGCGGACCGCGAAGGACGCTGCGGCCGCGCTCGGCTGCGAACCGGCCGCAATCGCCAACAGCCTGATCTTCATGGCGGACGACAAGCCGGTGCTGATCCTCACCAGCGGCGGCCACAAGGTCGACACAGCCTATGTGGCAACTGTTCTGGGTGCCGGCGCGCTGCGCCGGGCCACCCCCGACCAGGTGCGCGCGGCGACCGCACAGCCGATCGGCGGGGTGGCGCCCGTCGGTCACCCACAACCGGTACGCACGTTGGTGGACGTGGCGCTGCAACCGTTCGACGTGGTCTGGGCGGCCGGCGGTACGCCACACGCGGTCTTCCCCACCACCTACGCCGAACTGCTGCGCATCACCGGCGGCGAGCCGATCGCCGTCACCGCCGAGGGCTGAAACGTCAGGACCGCCCGGCCGGCATGGCGGCCGACGGCGCGGTCCGGGTATCGAGGCGGCTCAGGCGCCCTGTAGATCCTCGGTGCGCAGACCCCGGGTGCGCCGCGGGTTTCCGACCGGGGTAGAGAGTTGCTCGGACTTGGACCGGACGAGCAGCGCGGCGTCCAGGCCTCGGGTGCGCCTGGGGTTGCCGACCATCCCGCTGGGGGACACGTGGCCGGCGATGTCGGAAACGGTCATGACGGTCACCTTCGTTCGTTGGGCTGATAGATACGGCATCTGGGACTAGATACGGCATCTGGGACCCGAGGGATCACTCGCTGTTGCCTTGTTCGCGAGAGTCTACCGGATGCTACTCCGAACGGGTGGCTCGGGGTGTCCCCTGCTCGGGTATCCGCTCGGCGGAGTCGGCACGCGGGCGGCGTCGACCGCCATCCGTGCGAATGGCGGTCGACGTCCGAGCACGTGAAATCAGACGGGCAGGGTGGCGACCCCGGGCGCGGCGAACCGTCGCCCCGTCGCCCGTTCCGAATAGCCCTCGCGGTCCAGGTACGGGGTGATGCCGCCCAGCCAGAACGGCCAGCCGGCCCCGGTGATCAGTCCCAGATCAAGGTCGGCCGGGTCCGACACCACGCCCTCGTCGAGCATGAGCCGGGCCTCCTGGGCCAGCGCCAGCAGCACCCGGTCCCTGACCTGCTCGGCGGTCGACGGGTGCCCGCCCTGCACCAGCAGGGCGGCGACCTGCGGGTCAAGCGTCTGCCGACCCTCGTCGTCCCAGGTCAACAGGGTGCGGTGGCCCGCGGCAGCGATCCGCCTGAGGTTCTCGGATACCGGGAACCGGTCACCGAACGCCTGATGCAGCGTCTCCTGGACATGCGCGGCGACGGCCGGTCCGGACAGTTGCAGCAGCATCAGCGGCGACATCGGCAAGCCGAGCGGCTCCAGCGCTCGGTCCGCGACATCGGGCGGCGTGCCCTCGTCGATCGCCGCGAGTACCTCGCCCATGCTGCGCAGCAGGAGCCGGTTCACCACGAAGCCGGCGGTGTCGGCGGTGAGCACCGGACCCTTTCGCAGTCCCTTGGCCACCGCGAACGCCGTCGCCAGGGTGGCGTCGTCGGTCCGGGCGGCCCTGACGATCTCGAGCATCGGCAGGACCGCGACCGGCGTGAAGAAGTGGAACCCGACCACGCGCTCGGGATTCGCCAGGTCGGCGGCCATTGCGGTGACCGAGAGGGCCGAAGTGTTGGTGGCAAGCACCGCCGTGGGCGACACGTGCTTCTCCAGTTCGGCGAAGACCTGCTTCTTGACCTCCAGATCCTCGAACACCGCTTCGATGACGAATTCGGCGTCGGCGAATTCGGCGTACTCCAGCGATCCGGTGACCAGGGCGGTCAGCCGGTTCGCTTCGTCCGCGGAGATCCGCCGCTTGGCCTTCAACCCGTCGATCTCCCTGCGCACCCCGGCCAGACCCTTGTCCAGCCGGACCTGGTCCACGTCGGTCAGCACCACCGGCACATGCAGGTTCCGGGCGAACAGCAGGGCGATCTGCCCGGCCATCAGCCCGGCGCCGATGACGCCGACCTTGGTGACCGGGCGGGCCAGTTTCGGATCCGGCGCGCCGACGGGCCGGCGGGAGCGCTTCTGCACGAGGTTGAACGCGTAGCCTCCGCCGGCCCGGAACCCCTGGCTCATCACCAGGTCGGCCAGTGCCTCCCGCTCGGCCCGCAGGCCCACCTCCAGCGGCGCCGTCCGGGACAGCTCGATCATTTCCAGCGCGCTGTACGGGGCCGGCGCGGCGCCGTGTGTGCGCATGTCGGCGATGATCCTGCCGCGTTCTAGGGCGGCGGCCCAGGCCTCGTCGGAGGCGCCGGCGAAGTCGACGCGCTCGACCGTCCGCGTCCCGGTGACGACGGCGGCGGCCCAGGCCAGGGACTGTTCCAGGTAGTCGGCGGCGTCGAGCACCAGGTCGACCACACCGAGTGCGGCCGCGTCCTTCGGTTTGAGCATCCGGTTCTGGTTGAGCGGGTTCTCGATGATGACGGTGACCGCGTCCTCCGGGCCGATCAGCCGCGGCAGCAGCTGGGTGCCACCCCAGCCGGGCAGCAGACCCAGGAACACCTCCGGCAGCGCGATGAAGCCGGCATTGGACGACATCGTCCGATAGTCGCAGTGCAGGGCCAGCTCCGTGCCGCCGCCCATCGCCAGGCCGTTGACGAACGCGAACGACGGCACCCCCGATGTGCCCAGCCGGCGGAACACCCGTTGGCCGTACTCGCCGATCTCCAGCGCGATGGACCGGTCGGTGACCTTGCCGATCTGGGACAGGTCGGCGCCCGCGGCGAAGACGAGCGGCTTGCCGGTGACCGCGATCGCGTCGGGTGCGCCCTCCAGTGCGGCGCTGATCGCCGCGTCGAGGCTGGCCAGTCCACCGGGCCCGAGGGTGTTCGGCCGGGTGTGGTCCCGGCCGTTGTCGATCGTGATCAGTGCGATCCGCACTCTCCTCCCGGCGGCGCGGGTCGGCACCTCGACGACCCGGGCGAAGGCCTGGGTCACCACCTCATCGGCGGCCAGAACGCTGACGGTGCGGGACATCTCGGCGGTGCTCACTGGTCACTCCCGGCGGTCGGTGCGGTGTCGGTCTCGGCGGCGACGTGGTGGGGGTTCTCCCAGATGACCGAGCCCCCCATGCCAAGGCCCACGCACATGGTGGTCAGGCCGTACCGGACATCGGGTCGTTCGGCGAACTGGCGGGCCAGCTGGGTCATCAGCCGCACACCGGAGGACGCAAGCGGGTGTCCCATGGCGATCGCGCCGCCGTACTGGTTGATCCGCGGGTCGTCGTCGGCGAGGCCGAAGTGGTCGGTGAACACGAGGACCTGCACCGCGAACGCCTCGTTGATCTCGATCAGGCCGATGTCGTCGATCGTGAGCCCGGCCTTGGCCAGCGCCTTCTCGGTCGCCGGGATGGGTCCGACGCCCATCGTCTCGGGCTCCACCCCGGCGAAGCCGTAGGACACCATCCGCATCCGCACCGGTAGGCCGAGCTCTGCTGCGACGTCGGCGGCGACCAGCAGGCAGCCGGTCGCCCCGTCGGTCAGCCCCGACGCGTTGCCGGCGCTGACCCGCCCGTGCGGCCGAAACGGCGTGCGCAGGCCCTGGAGGACTTCGAGAGTGCTTCCCGGACGGGGCATCTCGTCGCCGGTGGCCAGTCCCCAGCCCCGCTCGGAGCGGGTGGCGATGGGCACCAGGTCGGGGGTGATCTGACCGTTCGCGAGAGCCTTGGCGTACTTGTCCTGACTGGCCACGGCGAAGGCGTCGGCGCGCTGCTTGGTCAGGTGCGGGTAGCGGTCGTGCAGGTTCTCCGCGGTGGAGCCCATGTTCAGTGCGGAAGGGTCGACGAGCCTGTCGACGAGGAAACGGGGGTTGGGATCGGCGCCCTCCGCCATGGGGTGATGACCCATGTGCTCGACGCCTCCGGCGATGGCCACGTCGTAGGCTCCGACCGCGATTCCGGACGCGACGGTGGTCACCGCCGTCATGGCGCCGGCGCACATCCGGTCGATGGCGAAGCCGGGCACACTGGTCGGGAGACCGGCCAGGATCGCCGAGGTGCGACCGATGGTCAGGCCCTGGTCGCCGGTCTGCGTCGCGGCGGCGATGGCCACCTCGTCGATCCGTTCCGGCGGCAGGCCCGGCGTCCGGCGCAGCAGTTCCCGGATGACCTTGACGACCATGTCGTCTGCGCGGGTCTGCGCGTACTGACCCTGGGCACTGGCCTTGCCGAACGGTGTGCGGACGCCTTCGACGAATGCCACGTCGCGCAGCGTTCGTGCCGCCGCGGGCGCGACCGTGCTCGATTCGGAAGTCGACACCGGGGTTGACACCGGGGTTGACACAGGAGTTGACACGGCCATGGATCACTCTTTCTCGGGTTGCAGTGTTCGCGCGCAAGCGTGTCGAACGGCTCGACCCCCTGCCGTCGGCGACACCGCTCGACCGGTTCCGCGACCATCCTACGCACAAAGTTACCCATCGGTAACTTATCCGTTCTCGCCTAACTGGTGGCACGCATGATGGCCCGGCGCAGCACGGGTTCGGTGAGTTCGATCTGCCATGGGCGGGCGCCTCGCAGGGCCAGCACGTTGCCCAGGCTTTCGCCGTCGGTGGGTGGGGCCCACAGCACACGGCGCACCAGGTCCGGCGACAGCAGGTTCTCCACCGGGGTGTGCACCCGCTCGGACAGTTCCGCCAGCGCGGCTTTGGCCGACTGCAACCGGGCGGCCGCGACGGCGTCCCGGGACGCCCACTTCGCGGGGGCGGGTGGCCCGTCCCCGGGGAAGCGGGACGGCGGCAGGTCGTCCGCCGGTAGGGCAAGCGCCCGGGTGACGGCCGCCAGCCACAGGTCGGCGTTGCGTCGCTGCATCCGCCCCGAGAACACCGGCAACGCGATCAGCCCGGCCACGGTGGTGGGCCGTTCACCGGCCGCGGAGATGATGGCGGAATCCGGCAGGACGCGGTGAGGTGCGACGTCCCGGCGCCGGGCAACGGAATCCCGGGCGATCCACAGCTCACGGACGATCGCCAGCGCGCGCCGATCGGTGATCTTGTGCACTCCCGAGGTACGACGCCACGGATCGGGTTTGGGAGCCGGCGGCGGCGCCGCCGCGAGCGCCACGAACTCCTGCCGCGCCCATTCGAGCTTGCCCTGCCGGATCAGCTCGGCCTCCATCGCGTCCCGCAGGTCGACCAGGACCTCCACGTCGAGCGCGGCGTAGACGAGCCAGTCGTGCGGCAGCGGCCGGGTGGACCAGTCGGCCGCGCCGTGACCCTTGCGCAGTTGCAGCCCGAGCATCCGCTCCACCAGTGGAGCCAGGCCGACCCGGGGAAATCCGGCCAACCGCCCGGCCAGTTCGGTGTCGAACAGCCGCCTCGGCCGGATCCCCACCTCCGCCAGGCAGGGCAGGTCCTGGGTTGCGGCGTGCAGCACCCATTCCGACCTGGCCATCGGCTGGTCCAGCACAGCCAGGTCGCCCAGCGCTGCCGGATCCAGCAGCGCGGTGCCCAGATCGGGGCGGCGAAGCTGGACGAGGTACGCGCGGGCGCCGTAGCGGAATCCCGAGGCGCGTTCGGCGTCGATCGCGATGGGATCGGCCGGCCCGGACGCGAACCGACCGGCCCAGCGCAGCAGATCAGACGTGTCGGTGATCGGACCGATGATCGGGTCCCTAGGCGCCAGCAGCGGCACGGCCGCGCGTTCCGCCGCGCCGTCGGCGCAGGTGTGGTCCGCGGCGTCGTCGTCCGCGGTGGTGGCCATCAGCGGAACCTATCGCGCCGCGCCCGCGCGGGTGCCCATGACCCGTCCGCCCGGTGCCGGGTCCGCCGTTGGGATCCGACCGGTCAGGCGATCACACCGGCCCGCATCGCCAGCGCCACCATGTGCGCCCGGTCCCCGGTGCCGAGTTTGCGCCCGATCCGGGCGAGGTGGCTCTTCACGGTGAGCGCGGACAGGGACAGCTGCTCACCGATCCACTTGTTGGACCGGCCGTCCGCGACCAGCCGGATGACCTCGACCTCGCGGCTGGACAGATCGTGGATGGTGGCGGGGATGGCGACCGCCGACGGGTTCGCCCGCCGCCCGATCAGGACCCCGCTGACTCCCGCGCCGACGGCGTCGATGACCGGCCCGATGTCGGCCGTCGGGGCGAGGGCGATCGTGCGGGTCCAACCGGCGTCCCGCAGCAGTTGAACGAGCCGGGACACATCGGCGCCCAGCTGCAGGCTGACCAGCGCAAGGTCGCCGGTCAGCTGGCGTTGCAGGATCTCCTCGGCGGCCGCCACCGACGGCGCCTCGATCACCCGGCCGATGCCCACCTCGACCAGGCTGGTCCGGAGGGGTTCGCGGGTGGCGCGGTCGGGATCGACCAGAAGCACCATTGCGCCGCGCAGCGATGTCCGCTGGAGCGCGGCGGCGGGCGTTCGTTGAGTGGGCAGCAGCAGGCTCTGGTCGGCCTGGCCGACGATCGGACCTCGCTGGTCCGTTCCCATGGCGCCCCCAGCTCCGGGCCCGGCGGCCACTGACGAATTACTCACCGGGGCGTCCTCCCACCTGCCACGCAGCCCCTTGGCCCGATTGTCCGGGTTTGACGACCGCGCGTCGAGTCACATGCGCTCGACCGTGTTGTGACAAGCCGGTCTGCTGTTACCCATAGTGTCCGCCTTTCCGCCGTCCGTGGTCAAGCACCCATTCCGACCAACGGTCACGAATCGTATCGGCCCGCACGTACCGCGAATGGATCGGCCCTTTGCAGCAACGTGACGCCTTCCGGCGGAAGGCCCGCTGCCGATGCCAGGAATCCCGCGAACGCCTGCAGGTGCAGGTCCGTGTGCTCGTCCGCCGTCCACGACGCCCGCATCTCGAGGTCGTCGGCCCGCTGCGGTCCGGCGATGTCCCCGAATCGGGTCGAGGAGGTGGCGGTCACCGTCCCGCCCAGCGCGTCGTAGCCGGCGCCGCTGGCCTCCAGCGACTCGGTGAGCCAGCTCCAGGCGACCTCGGGCAGCAGCGGGTCCTGCGCGATCTCGTTGTCCAGCTCGCAGGTCGCGAAGACGACGACACGCAGCGTGCCACCCCAGGCCGGTACACCGTCCGGGTCGAAGAGCAGCACCAGCCGTCCGGAGGCGCACTCCTCGTCCGCACCGGCCGGATACACCGCGGCGGAGATCGCGTGACTGTACGGCGCGAGGCGTGCGGGTGCCGGCAACGGCCCGATCTCGATCTCGGTGCGCAACCGGGCGACATCCAGCCGCGCGACCGCCCGCCGGAAGTCGGCGGGTCCGGCAGCCGCCGTCATCGAGCCCGTCATGCCCGCGACCATACGACCGGGCACCGACGGTGCACCGCCACCACGCCGGATCCCGGTCCGATCAGCCCTCGGCTCGACCCCGTGGGCCGGCACCTGGTCAGGGCGGACACAGCACTCCGACGCCGGGCACCTGCGCACGCAGCAGGTAGTCGTCGACCGCCGCCGTGACACAGGCGCTGGCGGGGTAGCCGCCGTGCCGGCCGGACTGCCAGGTGACCAGCGCCGCCGAGGAGAGCTGGCCGGACAGGGCCCGAACCTGGTCGTACGGCGCAACCGGGTCGTCGACGGCGCCGATGACCAGAAGAGGCGGGGCGCCGTTCGCCTTCACCCCGCCTAGCGCGCTCTCCGGCGCCGGCCACGAGCCGCACAGCCCGACGAGGCCGAGCGCGTAGGGACCGAAAAGTGGCGCGTCGGGCCGCACGTCCTGCACCGCGGCGCTGAGCTGATCCGGCTGCAACCGGACCGTGGTGTCGTTGCAGGCGTAGATCAGTGCCGGTGCCAGCCACCCGCCGCGCCCGGGAGTGTCGAGCGAATCGCGCAGCAGCCCGATCAGCGGTTCGGTGTCCCCCGTACCCGCCGCCAGTGCGGCCGCCAGTTGCGGCCAGCCGTCCGGGTCGCCCAGCCGGAGCAGCATCGTGAGCACGACGGTGCCACCGGTCGGACGACCACCACCCGGAGTCGACGAACGGTCCAGGTCCTGGACGAGCTGCTCGACCGCCGCGCGCGGATCTGCCCCGAGCGGGCATCCGCCCGGGAATGTCGGGCAGGCCGTGGCGAACCGGTCCAGCGCCTTCTCCGATGCGACGGCCACCGCCTTGGCCCTGGCGTCGGCCGCGTCGAGCGGGTTCGCGGGGGCGTCCAGCACCGCGGCCCGGACCAGTCCCGGATACCGGTCCGCATACACGGCGGCCAGGGTGGCGCCCTGGCCGCGGCCGAGGACGGTCAGCCTGTCGTAGCCCAGCGCGTCACGCAGGTAGTCCAGGTCGTCGGCCGCCTCCGTGCTGTTCACCAGCGGCAGATCCGGACCCGCGCCGTCGGTGCAGTCGAAGGTCAGCGAACGGGTCAGGTCGGCCAGCGCCGCGGCCGACCGGGTCTCGGTCGGATCGGCACCGAGGGTCACCAGCGAATCGACGTCGTACC
The DNA here is from genome assembly GCA_964476495.1 of uncultured Actinomycetes bacterium. GTDB lineage: Bacteria > Actinomycetota > Actinomycetes > Mycobacteriales > Nakamurellaceae > Nakamurella. Next base: position 27,484 of record CAYZBB010000039.1, read on the forward strand.
GGGACAGGCAGTCGATCGGGTCCGACTCACCGCTGCCGACCAGGTCGACCGTGACGATCGCGAAGTTCTGGCGGACGGCGGGGGACAGGCCGGCCGCGACGGCCGCCACGTCACCGCGACCGTGCCGGCCGGGCTGGTCGTCCAGCACGACCAGGACCGGCGCGTCCGGCGCCACCCCGGCGGCCCGCGCCCGGGCCACCTCCATGGTGCGGCGCCCCGACGTGCCGACCGCGGGTCGATCGGTCGTCACCGACGCGCAGTCCACGTCGAACTGCTGACCGGTGGTCGGATCGACCGCGGCCACCTCGGGACACCGGGCCCAGCGGATCGGGTCGGCGCGACGGCCCGGTCCACCGGGGCCCTGGGCCGGGTTCGAGGTCGCGGTGCTGGTGACCGCGGCGGGCGGTGCGCCGTAGGTGGCCAGTTCGGGGCGCTGCGATGGCCCGAGCGAGCAGCCGGCCAGCAACGTGGCCGTGGCGGCGAGCAACGTCACCCCCGCCGTGCGTCGACCGATCACGGCGCCGGCCGGCACCGGTAGCGGGCGAACATGTGATCACCGGCGATCCGCAGGGTGATCGGCGTCCAGCAGGCCGGGTCGGCCAGGGCCGTCGGAAGCAGGCGGGTGGCGGTCGACCCGAGCAGCATCGGTGCGATCGTCAGACAGCACTCGTCGAGAAGAGCATTCGCGATCAACTGGCCGAACAGCGTCGGACCGCCCTCGCAGTGGATCCGGCGGTGGCCGCGCTCGGCGAGGGCGGCCACCGCGACGCCCAGGTCGATGGTGTCCTCCCCGGCGAGGATCCGGTCGGCCGTGCCGGGGACGAGGTCGGCCGCCCGTCGTGTGGTGATCACGATCGGAGCGGTCAGGGTGTCGGTGAACAGCGGCAGCTCCGGATCGAGGCCGCGGGCCGTCACCACGGCGATCGGCGGTGGCGCCGCCGGACGCGTCCACCGCCGCCGCCGGTCCCGACGCCGCCGATCCAGCCGGATGCCCGCGTACTGCTCGGCGAGCACCGTCCCCGAGCCCACCAGGATGACGTCGGCGAGGTCCCGCAGGAGCGCGAACAGGTGCCGGTCGGCCTCGTTGCCCAGGCCGCCCGACCGGCCGTGCAGCGCGGCGCCGCCGTCCAGCGAGGTGATCATGTTGCCGCGCACGCGCGGCAGGTCGTGCTCGTCCGGCCAGCCGTACAGGGCGGCAAGCGCATCGTCCGTATCCGGTAGTTCCTCGACTCCCCGCCGCACCGCGTCGTCGGGGCCGGTTGTGTCCGTACGCACATCCCATCCGTACCAGACGCCGCGTGCGGTCCCGATACGCTGCTCCGTCATGCCCGCCATTGCACTCGTCGATCGGGACCCCGTTGTCGATGCGGACGAGTTGATCGACGGGCTGGTACCGCCGCCGCGGTTCAACGACGTGCGGTTCTCGACCTACCGACCGGCGCCGGACCAGCCCAGCCAGCAAGAGGCGGTGACCGCGCTGTCGGCGTTCGCCGCGACCGTCGGCCGACCACCCAAGCGTGGGTTGTTCCGCCGATCCGCGCCCGCGGCGGCCGGCGGCTACTACCTGGACGGCGGGTTCGGCGTCGGCAAGACGCACCTGCTCGCCTCGCTGTGGCATGCGGTACCCGGCCCGAAGGCGTACGGCACGTTCGTGGAGTACACGCATCTGGTCGGTGCGCTCGGGTACGCAGAGACGGTGCGACGGCTGTCCGGGCACAAGTTGGTCGCGGTGGACGAGTTCGAACTGGACGATCCGGGCGACACCATGCTGATGACCCGGCTCCTGGGTCAACTGTGCGACTCGGGTGTGTCGCTGGCGGCGACGTCGAACACGTTGCCGGACAAGCTCGGCGAGGGCCGGTTCGCCGCCGATGACTTCCGTCGCGAGATCCACGCGCTGGCCGCTCGTTTCCGGACGTTGCGGGTGGACGGCCCGGACTATCGGCACCAGGGGCTGGCGCCCGCACCGCCGCCGCTGACCGATGCGGAGCTGGAGTCGGTGGCCGGCGCACCGGGGGCCAGCCTGGACTCCTTCGCGGCGCTCACCTCGAAGCTGGAGACCCTGCATCCCTCCCGGTACGGCCAACTCGTGGACGGGGTGTCCTCGGTGCAGCTCAGCGGCGTGCAGCCGCTCGACCACCAGTCGGCCGCGCTGCGTTGGGTGGTGCTGATCGACCGGCTCTACGACCGCTCGATCCCGGTGCGGGCCTCCGGTGCGCCGCTGGACGAGATCTTCACCCCGGAGATGATCAGCGGGGGATACCGCAAGAAGTACAAGCGGGCCACCTCGCGCATCCTGGCGCTTGCCCGCGACGCCTCGGCACCCTGACGCGCCCGGTGTTGGCGCATCCGCCCGATCCGTCTCAGCTGACGATGTCAGCGAGAGTGTCCACAGCATAGTCGATCTCGTCACGGGTGATGACGATCGGTGGGGCGAAACGCAGGGTGGTGTCGTGGGTCTCCTTGACCAGGATCCCGCGCCGAGCCAGCTCCTCGCTGATCGGCCGGCCCAGGCCGAGGTGCGGCGCCAGTTCGGCTCCGGCCCACAGGCCACGGCCGCGGACCTCGGCCAGGCCGTTACCGACCAGCTCGCCGAGCCGCGCGTGCAGGTGTGCGCCGAGATCGACGGACCGGGCCTGCATCTCGCCGGTGTTCAGAATCGCGATCACCGCCCGGCCGATCGCGCAGGCCAGCGGATTGCCGCCGAAGGTGGACCCGTGCTGACCGGGCCGCAGTACGCCGAGCACGTCTCGCCGGCCGACCACCGCGGACACCGGCATGATCCCGCCGCCCAGCGCCTTGCCCAACGTATACAGGTCCGCCCGCACGCCCACCTGGTCCAGGGCCAGCGTCGCGCCCGTGCGGCCCAGGCCGGACTGGATCTCGTCGGCGATGAACAGCACGTCGTGCTCATCGCACAGCGCGCGGACTCCGGCGAGGTAACCCTCGGGCGGCACGATCACCCCGGCCTCTCCCTGTATCGGTTCCAGCAGCACCGCTGCGGTGTCCGGGGTGATCGCCTCCTGGATCGCCGACAGGTCGCCGTACTTCACCGACAGGAAACCGGGCGTGTAGGGGCCGTAGTGGTCGTGCGCGACCGGGTCGTCGGAAAACGACACGATGGTCAGTGTGCGGCCGTGGAAATTGCCGCCGGCGGTGACGATCTGAGCGCGGTTCTCCGGGACCCCCTTCACCTCGTAGGCCCACTTGCGGGCGACCTTGATCGCGGACTCCACGGCCTCGGCGCCGGAGTTCATCGGCAGCACCATCTCGGTGCCGGTCAGCTCGGCCAGCTCGGCGCAGAAGGGACCGAGCTGGTCGTGATGAAAGGCCCTGGAGGTCAGGGTGACCCGGCCCATCTGCGCGACCGCGGCGGCAATCAGGTCGGGGTTGCGGTGACCGAAGTTCAGTGCCGAGTACCCGGCGAGCATGTCCAGGTACCGCTTCCCGCCGACGTCGGTCACCCAGGCACCCTCGGCCGAGGTGATCACCACCGGCAGCGGATGGTAGTTGTGCGCGCACCAGCGCTCGTCCAGGTCCAGGTACGTCTGCGGATCGCCGGACTCGGCTGATTCAACGGCCGTCATCGGTGCGCCTACCCTTCGCCGGCACCGTTGGGCCGGCGCCGAGGGCCAGCGTATCGACGGTGCGCACGACCCGCTTCCGCACCTGTTCGGGCCGGCGAAGGCTCATCGGCGACGGTCAGCGATGACCGGCCGCCGGATCCAGAGCCTGTTCGACCTTGACGAGCGCGGTGTCGTCGTCCAGGTCCGCCCACGTCCAGCGCACCACGGTCCAGCCCTGTGCTCGAAGCTGCTCCTCACGATCTCGCTCGACGGCGATGTGGGCGTCCGACGGGCCGCCCGGCGGTGCGAGACGGCCGTACGGAACCTCGCCGTCGAACTCACCGAGCACGCCGAACTCGAACCATCCGAAATCCGCGTGTCCCAGATCGATCCCGAGGACGGATTCGAGTTCGATCTGCAGCGCCGGCTCCGGCACCCCTGCCCGGTGGAACGCGACCCGGCTGCGGGTCTCGCCCGTGCTCTGCGACCGGCCGTCGGCGAAGGCCAACACGGCGCGGGCACGGAGCACGCCCTGTGTCCCCGCCACCCGCGCCAGCGCTGTGTCGAGGTCGGCCGGTGTGACGAGCCCGCCATGCAGGGCCCCGTCCGCGCACACCACCGCCGACTCGAAGGGCGCCCACCGAGCCATGTCGATGAGCGTCCGGGCCACCGTGGTCACGGGAAGGCCGTCGACCACGGTGATCTCCTCCGGATCGAGTCGGCACGACCGGACATCGACCGCTCCCGACCGGGCCCCGCGCCCACGCCCGACGGGCCGGATCACCTGGACCGGCAGCGCCGGGAGCTCGCGGTCCCACAGCGGCAGGCCGTGCATGCACGCCGCCGAGACGTGGCTCAGCACGGCATCGGGTGGTAGCGACGCGACCGTCGCATGCACCCGCATCCGGTGGCGCATGATCTGGCGGAGCAGCGGATCGGCGCCGACATCACCGCCGGAACCCACCGATACCAGCGCGAGGTGGCGCCGGCGGTCGCCGGACAGACCAGGGGCCGGTTCGGTGGTCGCGGGATCGTGGCGGGACTGTCGAGGGAGCATGGACCGAGCCTGGTGCTCGGCATCCTGAGCGAGCAACGTCGATTGCCGGAATGTGGATGGAATCCGGACATGTGGATGGACCCGATGCCGCGCGCCCGGGCTGCGGCGGCTCCCTGCCCATGCCACGGTGTGGCGTGACCAAGAACAAGAACGCACCGTCCCCGAGCGAGGCCTTCCGGGCCCCGGCGGTGCCCGTCGATGTGACCACCATCAGCACCGACGCCACCCCGATCGGTCCGCAGTCCAGGCAGGACGCGGAGCGGGCAATGCCGGAGCTCGGTGAGCGCCTGGCCACCCAGCAGGAGATGCTGTATGCCCGGGGCACCGCCGGGGACCCCCGCAGCGTGCTGCTGATCTTGCAGGGCATGGACACCTCCGGCAAGGACGGCGTCATCAACCATGTGGTGGGGTTGGTCGACCCGGGTGGCATCAGCCTCGTGTCGTTCAAGAAGCCGACCGACGAGGAGCTGGCGCACGACTTTCTCTGGCGCATCGAGAAACAGGTGCCCCGTGCGGGCCGGCTCGGTGTGTTCAACCGATCCCAGTACGAGGACGTGCTCGTCGTCCGGGTGCATGGCCTGGTGCCGGAGGGCGTCTGGTCGTCGCGATACGCGCGGATCAACGAGTTCGAGCAACGGCTGGTCGCGGACCACACAACGATCGTCAAGTGCTTCCTGCACGTGTCGAAGACCGAGCAGACCGAGCGGCTGCTGGCACGGCTGGACGATCCGACCAAGTACTGGAAGTACAACCCGGGTGACGTCGACGAGCGGGCCTATTGGACGGCCTATCAGCAGGCGTACTCCGACGCGATCGGCCGCTGCAACACCGACGTCGCCCCCTGGTTCGTCATCCCGTCGGACCGCAAGTGGTACCGCAACTGGGCGGTCGCGGCACTGCTGCTGGAAACCCTCGAGGGCCTGAACCTGAGCTACCCGCCGGCGGGATTCGACGTCGCCGTCGAACGGAAGCGGGTGCGCGGCAGCTGACGCGGGGGCGCTGCCGGGGCCACCGGGAGCTGTGGTGACAATGGCCCGGTGATCAGCTCACCGTTGCCGGCGTGGACGGTGATCGTGCCCGTCAAGTCCTCGGCGAGGGCGAAGAGCCGCATCCTGCTCGATCCGGTGGTGCGGCGTGCACTGGCGCAGGCGATGGCGCAGGACACGGTCTCCGCGGTGGTGTCGGCCGGGCCGGTGGGCCGGACGGTCGTGGTGGTCGAGGACCCGCGGGACGGGGCGGCGCTGTCCGCCCAGCCCGGCGTCGAGGTGTTCGTCACACGCACCGCCGAGCTCAACGCGGCGATCCTGGACGCGGTGGCCACATTGCTCCCGGGATCCGGGCCGGTCGCGGTGTTGCCCTCGGACCTGCCCTCGCTGACCGCGGGGGAACTCGCCGAGGCGTTGACGCTGGCCAGGTCGCACCCGCTCAGTGTGGTCGCGGATCGGGCCGGCACCGGGACGACGCTGCTGGCCGCCGGTGCGCCGGAGCTGCTGCGACCCAGCTACGGGGCCGGATCGTTCCGCCTGCATATGGGCGACGGCGCCGTTCCGCTGGCGATCCCGGAGCGCAGCGGCCTGCGTAGAGATGTGGATCTGGCGGAAGACCTGCGGTCGGTGACCGGGCCGCGCACAACCTCGTTGCTCAGGGTCATCGACCGGTCGGGATCGACCCGCACCGGGACGCACGGCTGATCGCCGCAGTGCCGCGCGCCCGGTCGTGGCGCGGTCATCCGGCGAGGTCGGCGGTACCGTCGTGGGGTGGACCGTCGCTTCCTGCGACCTGGCTGGATCGCCGGGCACCTGCTGGTGCTCGCCGCCGTCCTGGTGTGTCTGCGGCTCGGCTGGTGGCAGTGGGAACGTGCGCAGGATTCCGACGGAACCGCACAGAATCTCGGGTACGCGCTGCTGTGGCCTGTGTTCGCCGCGGCGTTCATCTACATGTGGATCCGGTTCCTGCGCCTGGAGAAGGTCAAGGAGGCCGAGGACGACGAACAGGCCGGCCGCGAGCTGGCCGAGTTGCTCGAGGAGCTCGACCCGCACCGGGCCGGGCGAGAGCCTGCGGCCGACGGGTCGGACGACGAGGTCGACGAGCCCGACGGTCAGCCGGCGTCCGGACAGTCCGGGGGCGACGGTGGGCGGCCGAGTCAGGAGGTTGTGCTGAGCGTCGCTACGGTGGAGCAGGACGATCCCGAGGATCCCGAACTGACCGCCTACAACCAAGCGCTCGCTGCCCTTGCCGAGGAGGACCGCCGCCGTGCCCGTCGACCCCACCGGTGAGATGACCGACGCCACCGTCGATTCCCCGTCTCCCTCCCCGTCGCCGGCGCCGGCGAAGTCGGCGAAGGTGATGGCGGCCTTCAAGCGATACAAGATCGCCGCGTTCGTCGTCGGCTGGGGGCTGCTCATCCTGTGCGCGGCGATGGTGTTCAAGTACGCCTTCGACATGCCGCGGTTCGTCGCGATCTGGGGACCGATCCACGGCGCCCTGTTCGTCGGCTACGTGATCATCGCGTTCGACCTGGCCTACAAGGACCGCTGGTCGCCGCTGGGCACGTTGTGGGTGCTGGTCGCCGGGACCATCCCGTTCGTCTCGTTCGTCGCCGAGAGGCAGGTCCAGCGCAAGGTCCTCGCCGGCAAGAAGATGTGAGTCCGCACGCTGTCGGATGCCCGGTCTACCGTGCTCGTCATGGCGACATGGGATGACGTGCGCAGGATCGTCGGCGAACTGCCGGACACCGACGAGGTCACCTCGCGCGGCGATCTGGCGTGGCGGGTGCGTGGCAAGGGCGTGGTCTGGGAGCGCCCCCTGCGCAAGTCGGACCTGGCCGCGCTCGGCGCCGACGCACCGGACGGACCGATCCTCGGCGCGCACGTCGCCGACGAGGGGGTCAAGTTCGCCCTGATCGCGGACCGGCCGGATATCTACTTCACCACACCGCACTTCAACGGGTACCCGGCGGTGCTGGTCCGGCTCGATGTGATCGATGCCGACGAGCTGGCGGAGTTGATCACCGAGGCGTGGTTGGCCAAGGCGCCCAAGCGGTTGGCCGCCCAGTTCCTGGCCGATCGGCAGCAGTAGCCCACGCCGGCAGGCTGGCGGGTCGGGCGCTCGGCGGGGTCGGTGGCCGGGTCATCGCTGGGTGATGGCGTCGCGTCGGCTGACCGAGGCCTGTCTGTTGAAGCCGTCTTGGGCGCGCAGGTTGCCCGAGGTGGTGGCGATTCGGGCGGCGACATGGGCGGCGTCACGTCCCACGCCGGCGAGCAGCATGGACGAGAAAGCGTACTGGAAACTCAAACCGCAGAAGTACAGACCTGGTGCCTGGTCGACGACGCCGCGGTGTTCGACTGGCCAGCCGTCGTCGTCGAAGACCGGCAGGTGTATCCAGTCGAAGGCTTGGCGGAAGCCGGTTGCCCAGATGATGTTGGCAACCGGGCGCGGGTTGCCGCCGACGACTGGATTCCCGGCTCGGGTTTCCGCGATGCGGTCGGTGACACGTTCGACGCCGCGGCGTGCGAGGTCGGACGACTTCACGCGCAGCATCGGCGCTCCGTGGAAGCGCAGGTGCGCCATTTCCTTGCGTCCCATGCGCGTGCGCCGGGTGAGTAGGTGGCGCCAGGCGAACAGCAGAACGGGAAACAGCAGGCGCATCCGCCACGACTCGTGACGCACCGGGATCTGCCCGCACGGCCTTCCGGCCAGGATCGTCGGGTGGGTGAGCGCGGTCTCGTAGGCGATCTCGGTGCCCGAGTGGGATGCCCCGACGACCAGGACCGCGCCGTCCCGGAGCTGCCCAGGACGTCGGTACTCGCTGGAATGCAGTTGGACGATCTCCGGGTCCAGATCGCCGGCGATGGCCGGGATATGGGGAGTCTTTCCGAATGTGCCCGTGGCGACCACGACGTTGGCGCAGGTGATCTGCTCACGATTGGTCGTGACGACATAACCGCCGTCCCTCGACGGGTAGAGCCGCTCCACCCGCGTGTCGAGTTGGATCGGGAGTTCCCAGCGCTGGGCGTAGCTCTCCATGTAGTCGGCGACGTCGTCTTTGCCGGGGAAGGACCAACCCTTTGCAGGAAAGGGCATCCCGGGTAGGCCGTCGTACTTGGCCGGTGTGTAGAGCCGCAGGCTGTCCCACTGCTGACGCCACTGGTCGCCCACTCGCGTGTTGCCGTCGAGGATCACGAACGAGCGTCCCTGACGTTGCAGGTGGTAGCCCGTCGCGAGGCCGGCCTGCCCGGCCCCGATGATCACCGTTTCAACGTCAGGATAGACAGGTAACTTGTTCATTTCTCCAAGTTAGACATGGAACCTGTCTATGTCAACACTGTCCGGCCGCTTCGGGTGCGGAGTGGAGCCCGTCCGGTCACCCTGGGTGCCCGCCGTCCGTCGCGAACTCGGCCGCAATGGCGTCGAGGTCGGCGCGGAGCAGGCGCAGCCGGTCCTCGCCGATCACGCCGGCCACTCGGTGCTCGATCTCGGGGACCAGTGCCTGGGCAGCTCGGAACACTCGTAGTCCCCGATCCGTTGGCAGCACGAGCTTGGCCCGGCCGTCCGCGGGATCGGGTATTCGCTCGACGTACTCGTGCTTCTCCAGGTGCGTCACCAGCTCGGCCATCGCCTGCTTGGTCATATGCGCCCGCTGCGCCAGCACGCTGACCGTCGTGCCGGCGTCGTCGAGGTACTGGAAGACAGCGGCGTGCGCCGGTCGTAGGTCGTTGAACCCCTGCCGGACGAGGTGCGGGATCACGAGATCGTTCAGCGCGGTGAATGCCTCCCGCAGTGCGACCGCCAGATTGCGGGGACGGTCGCGGCCGTCGAGCTGCGGCACCTCGTTGACATGGGCAGGAGGCTTGTCTATCTTAGTCATATGGACATGTTACCTGTCGATAATGATGTGAAGCTCGAGACCCTCCGGGTGGGCTCCGAACTGGCGACCGTGCTCGCCACCACCCGGGAGACGAACGGAGACCTCTTCGCGGTGGAACTGCGGATGCCGCCGGGCGGCGGACCGCCGGTCATGCACCGCCACGCACCGAGCGAGATCTACCGAGTGCTGTCCGGCGAGTTCAGCTTCTACATCACCGGGTCCGACGGCACCACCGCACGCCGCGTCGCACGCGCGGGGGAGACGGTGACGCTGGCCGGGAACACCCCGCACACCGTCCGCAACGAATCAACCGAGGATGCGGTCGCCCTGCAGGTGCACGCGCCAGGCGGACCGATGGAGGGCTTCACCCGCAGCGCCGCTCAACTGGCCGCCGACCACACGCCGACGATCGAAGAGGTCCTCGCGATCGCCGAACGCCACGGCATCGAACTGCTGGGTCCGGTGCCGAAGTCGGCATCGACCGTTGTGCTGCCCTTCTGATGCCTCCCCGCGGACCCCATGCAAGGGGGGCGCTCGGTGCCTCTGCGTCTCGGGCCTGGGAGCGCGGGAGTGTCGGGGGCAGAGGCAAAGCCACGTCCACCGCACGCAGGCCGTCACCAACCTGTCGGGTGCCACAATTAGGGGGCGCAGCAGGAGACGAGGTCGGTCCAGGTGTTCGGGTGGCGTACCCCCTCCACCACCTGGCGGATCGCCTCGATGACCAGCGCCGGCTGCTGCACCTGGATGTAGTGACTCGACTGGGCGGCGATCACGTGGCGGGCGTCCGGCACCAGTGCCGCCAGCTGTGCCTGACTCGTCCGTGCGGCGTCCGCCTGTGCTTCGAGGAGCCCGGGTGGCAGGTCGGCGGTCAGTTCGGGCGGCAGTTCGTCCTCGCGGCCGCGCGAGAGGACCTCCAACGGCAGCTCGGGCAGGGGCTGGGCGGCCACCGCTGCCTCAACCGCGTCCAACACGGCATCGAGCTCAGCCTGCTCCACGTCCGAGCCGTCCAACCCAGGTGGCGGGGTGCCCATGAACGTGAGGAGGGGTGCCCACTCCTCCGGTGTGAACGCGGCGCGCAAGAACTCGTTGAACGCGTCGATCAGCACCATCCCGGCCACCGCATCGGGGTAGGTGGCGGCGTACAGCCGGGCGTACGCGCCGCCGAGCGAGTGACCGGCGAGCACGTACGGGCCCGGGACGTCGGCGACGGCCAGCAGGGCGTGGAGGTCGGCCACCACGTCGTCAGGGGCGTGGGGCTGGGGGACGGGGTCGCTGCGGCTGTGCTGCGCAGGGTCATCAGAGAAGGGGCCGACCGTTCCCGGCCGGTCATACGCACAGACGCGGGTGAAGCCGGCGACGGCCGGCAACACATGCGGCTGTGGGTACCCCGGCAAGTCGGCGTCCCAGACTCGGGCGGTGTCGCGATAGCCGGTCAGCAACACCACCGTGGGGGTGCCCTGACCGCGACACTCGAGGTACATCTTGCGGCCGTCCCCGATGTCGAAGAGGCCGGCGACGTCCGCTTGCGGGTTCGAGCTCACGATCGTGGAAACAGCGCTGCTCGACGTTGCGGCGACGGGACCGACCGATGTCTCCGATCCGGATCCGGACGAGCTGCACGCGCTCGCCACGATCGCAATGCTGCTGAGGAGCGCCGCGGCGACCCATCGAGCGCGGCGGCGACCCCGAAACGCGACCATCGTCACGAAGGCCTCTCTTGTCGCATGCAGGGGGAGCCTATACCGTCGCGGCCCTGCGCCCGGTTCGCCGGGAGTCGCTGGTCACGGCGGTGATCGCGGCAGCTGCCGGCTTGTTGTGGCTGCTGCGGCGACCGTGGTTGCTCGGCGCCGTCCTGGTCGCGGCCGGCCTGATCGTGGTTGGCGGCTGGTGGGCCGGCGTCTTGGTCCTCGGTGTGACTCTGATCGGCCTGGCCGGTTCCGATGGCTGCGACCGCACCTGCTCCGCGTCCAGGTCGGCGAGGTGTCCGACCGGCCGCTGTTTGCGGATGGGTCACCGGCCAGTCCCTGGCGGACTACGAACGGGCGTGCCCTCAGCCGGCGTCCTCGCTGGGCGGGCATCTAGCGCGGGTGTGGGCGGATGAGCGAGAGCGCATCAGCCCACCGCGGATGGAGCCGCTGGTCCTGGTGATCGTCGACGAGCTGTCCACCTTGACTGCGTCCGAGCCGGACACCAAGCTGCGCAACCGGGCTACCGCGGCGATCTCCGCTCTGCTGGCCCGCGGCCGGGTCGCCGCCGTGGTCGTCTTGGCGGCCGCGCAGGACCGCCGAAAAAGTGGTCAGCTTCCAATCTTTTGTTCCCCACGAAGGTCGCGCTGCGGCTTGACACGCGGAGTCAGGTCGACATGGTCCTGGGCGACGGCATGCACCAGATGGGCGCCCTGGCCGACCGGATCCCGGCCGGCCGGCCCGGCGTCGGCTACATGACGGTGGAGGGTGTCCGGGAACCGATCCGGGTCCGCGCCGCCTACGTCACCGACGACCGAATCCACACCCAGACCCTCGACCACCCCGCCCCGGGCTCGGCACTGCTGGCCGTCCCGGCGGTGACCAGCCATGACCGCCGCCCGATGACCGCGGCAGTGGCGGTGCCGTGGCATGGCGCCCCCAACGGTTGTTTTTGAGCTGAGATGACGATCAGGATGTCCAGCTATCCGTTCCGGTCGCGCTGCAGGGCAGAAGGAGTTACCGTCGGATTGGAACATTTGGGGGGGGCATTGAGGTTTCGCGGCATCCATATGGCGCTGTCTGGCTCGATCTTCGCGATCCTCGCCGGATGCGGAACTGCCGAGCCGGCGGCGCCGGTAACCGTGACGATGTCACCAATAGTGGTGCCCACAACCGTTCGCACCACTGCGGTAATCACCACGACCGCGACGGTGACGGTTACTGAGACCACCTCAATACAGGTCACAAGTGAATCACCATCGGCGCCGGCGACAACGGCACCAACGGCGATAGTGGCACCAAGGGACCGTGATCAGGTCACCTACTCGATTACAGCATCCGAATCCGGGTCGGCCCTGATCACGTACTCAGAGGACGCCAACTTCAACATCTCGCAGGAGAATGGCGCGGAGCTGCCCTGGACCAAGGAGCTGACCATTCCAGCCGGAAGTTTCCGCATTCTTTCGCTAAGCGCACAAAACTCCGGTGGAGGCGACATCTCCTGTTCGATCTCGGTCGGCGGCCAAGTCGTGGACACTGCGACCTCATCGGGCGACTACGCAATCGTGACCTGTTCGCACAACGGGTGAGCCAAGACGCCGGGGGCCATTGCGGACAACGAGGGGAACAATGCGGATTCGTATTGCAGCTGTCACGATGGTGGCGGCCCTGACAGGGTGCGGGGGTGGCAACGACGCGGTCTCAGTTTCGGCCACGATTTCGTCAAGTCTGACGAATGTGTCGTCGACCCCGAAGTCGCCGACTGCAAGCACGTCGCGTTCATCCAGCAGGCCCACCACCACGACTCCCAAGTCGACCGTGACGACCAACGTTGGGGCGTCCGCGAGCGATGTCCAGGTCTTCCAGTTTGGGATCGACAACTACGGCGACGGGAAGTCAACGATCGCGACGAAGGAGATTGCCGAGGTCGGGAAGACTATCTGTCTGCTCTACACGCCGTCGAAGGGTGGCGACAACATGACCCAGTTTGCGGCCGCGACCGCCTTGATGATCAAGGCCGGTGTGAGCCCGGCGGACACCGCGGTATCGAGCCAGGTTGCCGTCGAGCTGTACTGCCCCCAAGAGAAGCCCTACTTCGATCAGATGAAGTCCGTCCTGGCTCCGGGTTGAATGCCTGCCGATGGTGAGGACGTACGTCTATGAGGACCGCTGCGGCCGGACGTGACGAGTCCCTCGCTGCTCGACGACGGCGTGCCGCCGAACATGGTGCAGCGGGTGATGGGCACGAGCGAGCGTCGACGACCCTTTGGATCTCTACACCCGGCGGACCGACAACACCGAAGGCATCTTGCGGCCCTCGATGACGGCGGCTGGTGCCCCTCTGCTGCCCCTTCATGACAAAGGCCCTGATTCGTTTGTTCGAATCAGGGCTATGACCTGCGTGGGCGATACTGGGATCGAACCAGTGACCTCTTCCGTGTCAGGGAAGCGCTCTCCCGCTGAGCTAATCGCCC
>CAYZBB010000040.1:0-40258 GCA_964476495.1 uncultured Actinomycetes bacterium
AGTACGACGAGGTGATGAACAAGCAGCGCACCGTCATCTACGACGAGCGGCGCCGCGTGCTGGCCGGCGAGGACCTGCACGAACAGGTGCAGCACATGATCACCGACGTGATCACGGCCTATGTGGACGGCGCCACCGCGCAGGGCTACGCGGAGGACTGGGACACCGACACGCTCTGGACGGCGCTCAAGACGCTGTATCCGATCTCGGTCACGCCGGAGTCGATCGCGCAGGAGCACGGCGACCTGACCAAGACGTCGCTGAAGGAGGCCATCCTGACTGATGCGCGAGCCGCCTGGTCGAAACGGGAGGAGGCGCTCACCTCGCCGATCACCCGCGAGCTGGAGCGCCGGGTGGTCCTGTCGGTGCTGGATCGCAAGTGGCGCGAGCACCTCTACGAGATGGATTACCTCAAGGAGGGCATCGGGCTGCGGGCGATGGCCCAGCGTGACCCGCTGGTCGAGTACCAGCGCGAGGGCTACGACATGTTCGCTGCGATGCTCGACTCGCTGAAGGAGGAGTCGGTCGGCTTCCTGTACAACCTGCAGGTCCAGGTGGTCCCGGCCGCACAGCAACAGGCCGCGGCGCCGGTGGTCACCGCGAGTTCGGCGGCCGCGACCGCGGTCGCGGCCGGTGGCGGGGCCGGCGGCAACGGTGCCACCCCGGCCGCGGCGCCCGGCACCGGGCAGCCGGCCCCGGTCAGGCGACGGATGCGGCCGGTCGAGGCTCTTCCCACGGACCAGCCGACCGCCCCTGCGGCCACCGCGACCGCTCCGGCTGTGCTGGGCGGCAAGGGTCTGGGTGGACCGCCTGCGACGACCCCGCTCACCTACAGCGGTCCGACCGAGGACGGCGGCACCCAGACCAGGCGCGGCGGCGCCGGTGCGGGCAAGGGCGGATCCGCGGGCGCGGCGACGGCCACCGGGAACAAGCCGTCCCGGAACGCGCCTTGCCCGTGCGGGTCCGGTAAGAAGTACAAGCTCTGCCACGGTCGGCCCGGCAGCGACTGACAATGGGCGCGCGGCGGGAGAGTGGGCCGGCGGAGGCCCATGACCGGGCTCGGCAGGGTGTCGATCATTGGGCGCAGCACGGCGTCGAGGAAATGACCCAACGGGAGGCGGCCGAACGCGCCGAGCTGGGCGAAGTCGACGAGGACGAGTCCGAGCAGCGGCGCTGAGCCGGCCCTTCGCATTCACCGCCGGGCGGAGGCCGCCCTTGACCTTGCGGAGGCAGACGTTGTCGGACGGCTCGAGCGGCGGTCCGCCGGCCGCATTGGACGACGGGTTCGACGAGCAGGACGAGCAGGACATCGAGGCGTTGCGGCCGTTCGTGGTCAATCTCAGCCAGGGCCGCTTCTCCGACGACGGCCTCATGCAGACCACCCAGGAGGACGTTGACGCGATCTTCGACGAGCACCTTCCGCGATTTCTGGACCGCACGCCCGGACCGGTGCCGGTGGTGCTCTGGGCGCACGGCGGGATCGTGTCCGAGCGGGCGGGTCTGCGGATCGCCGGGAACCAGGTGCCCTGGTGGATCCGGAACGGTGCCTACCCCATCCATTTCGTCTGGGAGACCGGGTTCACCGAGACGCTCAAGGATCTCGTCTCGCTCTGGGCGCTGCAGAAGCTGGGTGGTCGGAGCGCACCATGGGAGTCGGTCAAGCGCGCCGCGTCGGCCGCGTCCGCACCCGGAGGCGGTGCCCACTACGTCGCCGAGCGGCTGGCCCGGTTCTGCGCGGCGCACCCCGGCCGGATCGTCGTGCATGCCGCCGGTCACTCCGCCGGCGCCATCTTCCATTCCCGGTTCGTCCCGGTCGCCGGGCAGCTCGGCGTGCCGCGGTTCGGCTCGGTGCAGTTGCTGGCGCCGGCGCTGCGGGTGGACGACTTCGAGAATCTGCTGCTGCCGCTGGTCGGGCCGGGCATCGACCGGTTCGTCGTGTACGCGATGAACGACACCGCCGAGGTTGACGACTCGTGCTTCCGCGTCTACCCACGGTCGTTGCTCTACCTGGTCAGCGAGGTGTTCGAACGGCCGGCCGACACCCCGCTCCTCGGGCTCGAACGCTCGATCCGGGACAGCCGTGGCCTGGTCGCGGCGTTCGGCCTGGACGGGCGGCACGGGTGCACGGCCGAGGTGATCTGGTCCCCGACCGGGCCCGGCGCGCCGGAAGGGTGCAGGAGTTCGGCGATCACGCATGGTGGGTTCGACAACGACGTGGACACCATGAACAGCGTCGCCAACCGGGTGCTCGGACGACCCCACATCGCCGGGTTCCCACTCGGGCGGGTTTCCGCGGGAAGGGTGCTCCGGACGCCGGTCTGATCCGCGGCGGAGCCAACCCGAGCTGACCGGACCGGGAGCGGCGTGCCGCGTCCGATGCGGGCGTGGCACACTCGACACGCCCGGATGCGGTCAACGGACGCGGGCAGTAACGGAACCGAGGGAGAGCGGCGATGTTTCGACGAGTGGGCCGGCCCGGGCTGATCGGCACTGTGGCCCGCACCGCGGTGGTCGCGGGTACCGCGACGGCGACGGCGGGCGCAGTGAACAGGCACCAGGCGAAGAAGGCCGCAGAGAAGCAGGCGTACGCCGACGAGCAGGCGGCAGAGCAGGCTCCGCCGCAGCAGTATCAGCAGGCCCCGCCGCAGTATCAGCAGGCCCCGCCGCAATACCAGCAGGCTCCGCCGCAGTACTACCAGGCTCCGCCCCCACCCGCTCCTGCCCCGGCGGCCGAACCTGGCGGCGACGACGTCGTCGCCCAGATCTCCCAGCTCGCCCAGCTGCGGGACAGCGGGGTGCTCTCGGACGCCGAGTTCGCCGCGGCCAAGAGCAAGCTACTCGGCCTGTAGCGAGCCGGTGCGGGCCCGGACGGTCGTGACGGCCGAGCCCGTCGGTCAACCGATGTCCAACGCGGTGATCCGCCATCGGCCGTCCACCGCCTCCATCCGGAAGGCGAGCGCCCGGGCCCGCTGACCATGGCGCACGGTGACACCCGCTTCGGTGACCCCATCCGCCGGCTGACAGATTCGTAGCGACAGCACTGCCAGCGGCTCGCTGTGTCCCGTCGGCGTGCGCATCGCCAGTCCCGCGTACACCTGGGGAGCGGTGTACGCACGAAGCTGCGCGATGGGCCGCCGCCCGGCCAGTACCTCGACCAGCGCGGTGGCCAGGACCTGCGCCGTCCGTCCGGGTGCGGGCAGCATCGCAGTTGATGTCCGCCGGTCCTCGTTGCGGAGCTCGGGTGACCTGGTCGCGACCGTCCGGTGGAGGGGTGCAGCTGCCGCGGTCGGTTGGTCGGCGGTGCGGACGGTGCGTGCGGGCCCGCCCGCGACCGGATGCCGTCCGGTCCGACGTGGTCGGGTCGCCGCAGCCGGTGTGGTTACCGGCTCCTCCTCGTCGAAGGGCGGCTCGCTGTCCGGCACGGGAGTGAGGTAAGGGCGATGGGCATGCCGGGCGGTCGCTGCGTCCGCGACTGCGGCGGTCACGACCGTGCCCGCAGGTCGGGGATGGACAGCACCTGGCCGGGCACGATCAGGTCCGGATCGTCGCCTACGACCTCCTGATTAGCGACATACCAGGCGCGCCAGGCATTGTCGATGTCGGCGTCGGTTGCTTCGGGACCAAGTGCGGCCGCCGCGATCCGCCACAGCGTGTCGTCCGGCGCCACGGTCACACTGTGGCCGGTCCCGGGTGTGCTGTCCGCCGGGGCGGGGTCCGGTGTCGGATCCTCGACCGCCTGCGGGACGACCGGTACCGGCGCCCGCGGGACCATCGGTGCCGGCGGGGTGAGGGTGGGCGCCGCCGGGCCGGAAGCCGTCGGTGATTCCGGGGCGCCGACCTCGAGGGTCGGCGGGTTCGCCGGAGTGGAAGCGGCGGCGCCGGATGCCGGAGGGTCGGACCGCGCGTCCGGCCAGTCGATGGTGATCGACGCCGCGGACACGCCGTTCGGGGTCGGTTCGGAAGGGGTTGTGGCCCCGACCGTCTCGGGTGCCGAGAAGGTCGTCGGGATGGGCGTCGCACCGGTCGCGGTCGCCCCGCTCCCGGCCGCGGTGGGAGCCGCGCAGGCGGAGGTGCCGGCAATCAGCGAGACTCCGACGGCGGTGGCCACCAGGCGACCCACGGTGGCCGGGGCGATCCTTCGCAACAGGCGGCCGGCCCGCCGCCCGGGGAGCCCCGGAAGTCGCGCGATCACGCCCACGACGAGCACCACCGCCGCCCAGAGCACCAGCAACCAGACGCCGATCCCGGCCGTGGTCAGCAGGATCGACTGGATCGTGGCGAGCGGGGCGGTGCTGTCCACGTGTCTGCTCGGCGCTCCGGTGACGACCGCGACGATGTCGACCGGGCCCGGCAGTTGGGTGATCAGGCCGGCAAGGACCGCCAGACATGTCAGCAACCCGACTCGGGCGAGTACCGGGTTCCCAACCCCCGACGGAACGTGGACGCCAGGCGGCTGTTCATTACGTTTGAACTCATTTGACATGAGTAAGAGTCAAAACGAACGTGTTGAGCTGTGTCAAGGGCTGTAGGGATGGATTTGACCGCCATGGCTGCGTTGGTCAGGGTGGAGGCATGCGCTGGGAGCGACTGTTCGCCGAGCTCGAGGCGCGGTTCGCCGTGCTCGCGGATGAGCCGGTCGATGCCGAACTCGCCGATCGCGAACGGGTGGCGGTCGGTGCGGTCACCGCTCTCCAGCGGCTGGCCGGCGCGCTCGACGGGTCGGTCCGGCTCCGTCTCGCGGGGGGCGCGACGGTGTCGGGCACCCTGCGAGTCGTCGGTCCGGACTGGCTGATGGTGGCCGAGACCGATCACCGCGAATGCGTGGTGCCCTGGGCTGCGGTGTCCGTCGTTCAGGGGGTGACGAAGGCGACCGGAGCGCGCTCGGCCGGGCTGGACCTGCGATTGGACCTGCGGTACGCACTGCGAGGGCTGGCCAGGGACCGCGCGCCGGTCCAACTTGCGGTCAGCGGTTGGGTCGGGGACGGCGGCTCGGACGGCACGGTCGCGGGAAGGGGATGCGAGCTGATCGGCACCGTCGATCGGGTCGGGGCCGATTTCCTTGAGATCTCGCTGCACGACGTGTGGGAACCGCGCCGGGCCGCCGCGGTGCGGTCGGTGGCACTCGTGCCGTTCGGCGCGATCCTGCTGGTCCGCGCGCTGCCGCTGGGGTAGGCCCGGCGATCGGCGTCACGCGTCGCTGGGCATCGTGGTCGGCAGCTCGTTCAGGTGGGACGCGGTGCGCTTGTAGGCCTGCTCGATGTACTCCTCGAGCTTGGATCGCTCGACCCGCCACTGGTTGCGGCCGCCGATCTGGATGCCCTGCAGGTCACCGCTGCGGACCAGGGCGTAGGTCTGCGACGCCGAGATGTTGAGGATCTCGGCGACGTCGGCGAGGGTGAGGAACCGTTCCGAGGCCACGAGACCGACTTCCCTTCTGATGTCGCTGCGACGACGTCCGCTGCAGACCTCTGCACCCGAACAGGGGCCGGGGCACCGTTGGACGCTTTTTGGCGAAACTTGACCGCCGGTGATGTAGTTTGCCATGGAGATTGTGGCACATGCACCGGAGGGAGGCAGCGGCATGGCCCTGCCCTCGGCGCCCGTGCCTCGGCGGCTCTCCCGGCCGAAGTGGTTCAACCTGCGGGTCGTGGGTGGGATCCTGCTGGTGATCGCGGCCGTCGTGATCGGCGCCCGGGTGATGGCGGCCGGTGCGCAGACCTCGGCAGTGTGGGCCGCCGAGCGGAGCCTGGCCGCGGGTACCGTCCTCGGACCCGGTGACCTGAGGGCCGTCGAGGTCAATCTCGGTGAGCATACGTCCGCGTATCTCACCCCCGGTTCCTCGTCGCCCGAGGGCATGACGCTGGTTGCGCCACTGGCCGCGGGTGAGCTGCTCGCGGGTTCGGCCGTCGAACCGACCGTCGGTGGCGGGCGCGTGGTGGCGATCGCCGTTGCCCCCGAACACATGCCGCCGGGGGTGGCCCATGGCGCCGTCATCGACCTGTACCTGACCAGGCAGGGTGCGCCGGGTTCGACCGATCAGGCCACCACGGAGCTGATCGGACGCGATCTCACGGTGCAGGCCGTGTCCGCACCGGCGTCCGGCGGGCTGTCCGGCGCCACCGCCAACCGATATCAGGTGTCTGTGCAGCTGCCCGCGGACGTCGCGGACAAGCTGGTTCGGACCTTGCCGACCGGGGATCCGATCGTCGTGCTGGTCAGCGGGTCGTGAACGGGCAAGCCGGATGAGCGAGCTTGCGAGCGAACCATGGGCGCTGCATCGCTCCGTTGAAACCCGGTGGGGAGTGGGATGAGCAAGGGTCTGCTGACCGCGGGCAGCGGGCAGAGCTGGGAGAACGAGCTGGTCGCGGCCCTCGACCGGCCCGGGTCGCCGATGACCGTGCTGCGCCGCTGTGTGGACATCGCCGATGTGCTCGCGCTGGCAACGACCGGCCAGGCCTGCGTCGCCGTCGTTTCCGCGGATCTGCGACGGCTGGACACCGAGGCGGTGTCCCGGCTGCAATCGTCCGGCGTCGCCGTTGTCGGCGTGCATCCCGCGGCCGACGAGAACGCGCGGTTGCGGCTGGTGCGGATGGGCATCACCGCGTTGGTGCCCGACGATGCCGGGGTCGACGCGGTGATCGCCGCCGCCGCAGCGGCCGTCGGCGAACTCGGCGAGCCCGATCCCTTCGACCGCGCGGTGTCCGACCTGCGCTCCACGATGCCACCCGGATCGGCGCCCGGCCGGATGTCGATGGATGTCGAGATCGCCGACGGACCTCCTCCCCACGGGTCGGTGGTGGCGGTCTGGGGGCCGACCGGTGCACCGGGCCGCACCACCGTGGCCACCAACCTGGCCGTGGAGGCGGCGGCTCAGGGCGTGCCGACCCTGCTGATCGACGCGGACGTGTACGGCGGGGTGGTGTCCTCCGCGTTCGGGCTGCTCGACGAGTCGCCGGGTCTGGCCGGAGCGTGCCGGATCGCGGCCGCCGGCCGACTTGACCTCGGATCGCTGACGTCCTTGTGCTGGTCATTGGGTGACGATCTGCGTCTGCTCACCGGGATTTCTCGCGCCGACCGTTGGCCCGAGGTCCGACCGTCGGCCATTCCGCTGGTGCTGGATGCGGCTCGGGAGATGGCGCCGCTGACCGTCGTCGACTGCGGGTTCGCCATCGAGGCGGACGAGGAGATCTCGTTCGATACCCGTGCGCCGAGACGGAACGGGGCGACGCTCACCGTGCTCGAACAGGCCGACGTGGTGCTGGCCGTCGGATCCTGCGATCCGCCCGGCCTTGAACGCCTGATCCGGTGCCTGGCCGAGCTCGAGGAGACCCTGTCGGAGGTGGCGCCAAGGGTGGTGCTCAATCGATGCCGGTCGTCGGTGGGATCCGCCGCCGAGGCGCAGGCGGCCATTCGGCGATTCTCCGGGACCGAGGTGTACGCACGGCTGCCCGAGGACCATGCGGCCACCGATCGCGCCTGGCGGCGCGGGGTGTCGCTGGCCGAGGCGGCGCCGCGGTCGCCGCTGCGGACCGCGGTCGCCGACCTGGCGCGGTCGGTCTTGCGGCTGCCGGTGCGCGCCCATCCCTGATCCGGATCGGGTGATTACGGGTCGGGCGTCGTCCTCCAGGATGGGTGGGTGAGCAAGCAGGGGGTCTTCGAGCTGCCGGCCGATGCCCGGCTGAGCCGGACCGGCGGTCGCGGGGGCCTCGTCAGCCGGGTGCAGTGGCTGCATCCCGACGGGTCGACGGCGACGTGGGAATCCCGGTTGGCGCGCAAGCGCGGGTTCATCGAGGTCGTCCGCGACGGCATCGTCGAGCGGATCGCCGCGCGGCCGGCCGTCGCGATCAGGCTTCGTCGGTGCAACGACGTGTCGGGAGTGTCCTTCTTCCTCGGCGGCGGTCTGTTCACCCTGGGCGCGTTGCTGGCCCAGTACGAGGCGGCGTCGGTGGTTGTCATCGACTGGACGTTCCTGATCGGCGGGTTCTGGTTCTCCACGGGCGCCTACGCCGCGCTGGTACAGGAGATCAACTCACCCCGCCGCATCGGGTCCGACGGATCCCTGGTGGCCCGGCGCTGGCGCTGGTGGGCCTACGAGCCGCTCCGGCCCGGCTGGGTCTGCGCCTTCGTCCTGTTCTGCGGCACCCTTGCGTTCGCGATCAGCCTGGTCGACGCGTTCTTGCAGGACCTGACGGGACCACAGGTCAACCGGCTGATCTGGGCGCCGGAGATGGTCGGCTGTGTGATGTTCCTGGTGTCAGGACACATCGGAATCATCGAGGTGTGCCACGGCAGGTTCCGGTTGAAGGTCTCCGATCTGGGTTGGTGGATCGTCGTGGTCAACCAGATCGGCTCGTGGTTGTTCATGCTCTCCGGGCTTGCCGCATTCGTGCGCCCGGCAACCGGCGATGTGATCAGCGTCTGGATGATCAACTGGGGGACGGCGCTGGGTGCGGCCTGCTTCAGCGCCGCGGGGGTGGCCCAGCTTTTCGAGCGGCCGGCGGTGCCACGTCCGGCGACGGTCGGGTCCGTGGCAAGCCGGTGACCTCCGCGATCGGCTGTGCCGGCATGGGCGGCTGTGCCACGATGACGGCATGACCGACCGGCTGTCCGCGACGGACGCGTCGTTCCTCTACGCCGAGGACGCGGGTACCCCCATGCACGTCGGGGGGGTGGCGATCCTGCAACCCGACCCGGACGGCCGTGAGTTCGAGTACTCCACCATCGTCGACCTCATCGAGTCCAGGCTCTCGCTGGTACCCCGGTACCGGCAGAAGGTGCGATTCGTACCCGGCCGGCTGGCCCGCCCGGTGTGGGTGGACGACGAGGACTTCGATATCACCTACCACGTGCGCCGGTCCGCCTTGCCCAGGCCCGGCACCGAGGCCGAGTTGGATGAACTCGTCGGCCGGCTCATCTCCCGCCCGCTGGACCGGTCACGGCCGCTGTGGGAGGTCTACGTCATCGAGGGCCTGACCGGCGGACGCGTCGCGCTGGTGAACAAGACCCACCACGCGATCATGGACAGGATCGGCGCGGTTGACGTCGCCGCCGCGATCCTGGATGTGAGCCGTCGTTCCCGAGACCTGCCCGACCAGCCGTGGATCCCGAACCCGGCGCCCGGCGACATCGACCTGGTGGTCGACGCCATCGCCGACCTGACCGCCCGGCCGTCCGAGGTGGTCGACGTGGCCGTGCAACTGGCGCAGGACGCCGGCGCGGTGATGGGCAAGGTGCTCGGCGTCGCCGGCCATGTGTTCGAGATGGTCTGGCACACCGTGAGTCCCGCGCCGCGGTCGCTGCTCAACGACGCGCGGAGCGGGCAGCGCCGGTTCGCCAGCGTGCGGGCCGACCTCGAGCACTTCAAGCAGGTGCGGCAGGCGAACGGCGGAACCGTGAACGACGTGATCATCGCGGTGATCACCGGCGCGTTGCGGTCGTGGCTGCTGTCCCGCGGGGAGGCGGTCACCGCGCACACCACGCTGCGGGCGATGGTTCCGGTATCGGTGGCGCCGGGCCCCGGCGAAGATGCCGGGTCGGTGGCGTCCTATCTGGTCGACCTGCCGATCGCCGAACCCAGCCCGACGATGCGGCTGCATCAGGTCTCGTTCGCGATGGGGCCGCACGTGGATTCCGGCCGGCAGGTGGCCGCCGACGCGCTCGTCGAGCTCGGCCGGTTCGCTCCGCCGACCCTGCACGCGCTGGGCGCGCGGGTGGCCGGAGATTTGTCCCGCCGGACCTACAACCTGCTGATTACCAACGTGCCGGGGCCACAGGTTCCGCTCTACGCGGCGGGCTACCCGGTGGTGGCGATGTACCCCGTCGCGCCGCTCGCCGCCGGTCACGCCCTTGCGGTGTCCTGCACCTCCTACAACGGCGGCGTGTACTTCGGCATCACCGCCGATCGGGAGGCCGTACCGGATGTCGAGGACTTCGCGTCCCAGATCGCCGAGTCGGTGGACGAGATCCGGTCGACCCTGCCGGCCGGCGGCGACACGGTCAGGCCGGCGTCGCGGCGGTCCCGGTCCAGTTCGTGAGGATCTACCTGCCGGGCACCGTGTCCTTGCTGCGGGCCGCCGTCGACGCCGGAGAGCTGCCCGTGCGCTCGGGAGTTGCCTTTGCGGTGACGGCGTCGCTTCGTGCGGAATATCCGCGCTGGTCGGAGGAGGAGCTGGAGTACCTGGCGATGCTGGATGCGTCCCGTGCGTCGCTGCGTCTGCTGGACGCGGCCGGCCGGCAGGAGCCACCACTGCGGGTCGTGGTGGCGGCCGATGTCGATGACGCGACCGTGCGGCCGACCCCGGACGCGGACCGCGCCGCGGTGGCGGTCTCCGGGGGGCCGCTGGCCTGGCGGCGGGTGGCCTCTGTGCACCTCGACGGCGCAGACGCAGGATCGGCGGTGCGCGCGGCGGCGGCCGTCATCGACGCCGCCGACCTGGGAGACCACGACGCAGAGTTCACCCTGGGGTCGGCCGAGGACTTCGACCTGGCCTGGTACGCCCCGGGAGAGGTCCGCTACCTGCTGCAGGAGCTGCCGGCCGGCGAGTAGGCGTCCCGCGGACGCGTTGACCGTCATCGGGTCAGCCGACCGCGGAAACGCCCGGGCCGGTCAGTCGGCGTTGCGCACGAACTCCAGCTCGAGTGCGATCTCGACCTTGTCGGCGACGACGGCGTTGCCCGCGCCGAAGGCGGCGTCGAAGCTCACGTCGAAGGCCTTGCGGGAGATGGAGGTGGTGGCCGAGAACCCGGCCCGGGTGCCACCGTAGGCGTCGACGGTCTCGCCCAGGTACTCGACGGCCAGCTCGACCTCGCGGGTGATGCCGCGGATGGTCAGCTTGCCGACCAGCACGAACTCCTCACCGTCGGCGTCCTTGACGGCCGTGGAGACGAAGGTCAGGGTCGGGTGGTTCTCGACGTCCAGGAAGTCGGCAGAGCGGACGTGCGCGTCCCGCTGCTCCTGCTTGGTGTCGACGCTGGCGGCGTCGATCTCGGCGGTGACGGAGGCGTCGGCGATGCCGTTGTCGCCCACCACCAGGGTGGCCGACTTCAGCGCGAAGGTGCCACGCGCCTTGCCGACGGCCATGTGCCGGACCTTGAAAGAGACATCGGAGTGCACGGCGTCGGCGACCCAGGTGCCGGCGGTCAGGGTGGGAGTTGCGACGGAGGTGGCCATGGAGGATCCTTCCCGGAGGGGCTTTACATGAGCGTTCAATGAATCTGACCGCAAGCCTATTCCAGGCAAGATGACATGTCAACAGTCTCCGCTGTGGTCAGTACGTGACCAGTACCTCGTCGAGCCGGCGGCGGGCGGTCGCGGCGGGGCGGGCAGAGCCGTCGCCGTAGCCGAGCCGGACCACCTGCTGCACCACGGCCGGCCGACCGAGCGCGGCGGAGTACTCCTGGGACACGGCCCGGTGCGTCGACTCCTGCTCCAGGGCCTGGCCGAGGATGCCGGTCCGCAGACCCGATGCGGTGGCACGCAGGCCCACCCGCTCCAGAGCACGGCCCGAATTGAGCCAGTCCGCCGGGCTGTCGGCGGCGCTGTGGATGACGGCGAGCTGCAGACGTCCCTCGAACTCGCCCTCCGGCAGGGTGCTGCCGGTGTGGTCCGGACCGACGGAGAAGTCCCGACCCGGGTACCGGCCGGCCGAGTCGTGCACCCCGGCCGCCCCGCCGGGGATGCCCTCCCGACGGCCGCGGTCGACCCACCGCCGGATCTCCGCCAGGTACGCCACATCGTCCACCATCCGGGCCTCGACCTCGGCGGTGATCTTGACGAAGCCCCGGGCGAAGTCCTCGGTGGCCCGCTGGGTGGACACGGATCCGCGACTGCCGGCCGCTGTGATCTCCCGCCACTGCCGGGCGGAGAGATCCGCCGACGCGAACGGCGCCCGGCTGGTGTAGCGGTGTTCGATGGCCCCGTACAGCGCCTCCTGCGAAGGGTCCAGCTTCTGGCCGCCACCCTCCCAGGACACGGTGGCCACCGGAGCGTCGGCCAGCTCCCGCAGGATCTGCGGCAGTTGGGCGCGCACGATGGGGGCAAGGCCTCTGGGCGGCGTCCGGGACACCCCGGGGAAATCCGTGACGCTGACCCGCGCGCCCAAGCGGTGGGCCAACGCGAGTTCCAGGTTGGCCAGCGCGGCGCCGGCGGACTGGACGGCCCACCGGCCGGACGGGTCGACGACGTGCGGTGCCCGGCCGATGTCGAGCCACAGGTCGATCGCGTCGTGCCGGAACACGAAGAGCCAGGGCTGGCTGTTGTGGATCGAGGCGGCGCGGGTCGCGTCATCGACGGCCGCGCGGACGGCATGCGGAATGCGGCCGAACATGACGGTTCCCTTCCTGTTCCTTCGTCCCGGCGGGTGGTCCGGGCCGGATCCGACACCACGGTAGGCACGGCGCCGATCCGGCTGCGACTGCCGTTGGACCCGCAGGGGCGGGGTCTTCGGTCCCGTCGGTTGCGTGATCGCCTCAGGTGCGGGATACCGGACGTGCAGCACCCCGCCTACCGGAAGGGACACTGTCGTGAGCACAGCGGACTGGGCGGCCGATGGCGATCCGGCCGATCTCGCCGAGCAGCGAACGCCACTGGTGGAGGACGACGAGACGCAGGTCGATGCGGTCGTCGACGACATCGGCGAGGCGGACCCGGCCGACGTCATCGAGCAGTCGATCGCGGTCGGCGGCGACGAGGAGGGCTACGAACGGAGCTGAGGGCAGGTCCAGCGCTCAGTCCGTGGGCTGGTCCGAACCGGAACGGGACAGCAGCAGCCGCCGGAACGAGCGCAGCCGGGCCGGGCTGGAGTGGCCGTCGGCCACCCAGCTGTCCAACGCGCACACCGGGCCGTCGGCTGTGCCGACGCCCGGGCCCAGGTGATCGCAGTTCGGCGGGCAGTGGACGGTGCCGTCCAGCAGGTCGTCGAACGCCTCCAGCAGGTCGTCCGGGGTGACGTGGGCGAGTCCGAACGACCGCACCCCCGGGGTGTCGATCACCCAGCCGCCCCCGGGCAGCGGCAGCGCGATCGCCGAGGTCGAGGTGTGCCGGCCCTTGCCGACCCCGGTCACCGCACCGGTGGCCCGATCCGCGTCCGGGACCAGCGCATTCACGATGGTGGACTTGCCGACGCCCGAATGCCCGACCATCACCGAGACCAGCCCGCCAAGCCGCTCCCGCACCCCGTCCAGCCCGGTCACCTCGCGCGCACCGTCCGGATCGATCCGGCGGCCGGTGACCAGGATCGGAACGTCGAGCACGTCGTACTGCTCGTGGAGGTCGGTCGGGTCGGCCAGGTCGGACTTGGTCAGCAGGATCACAGGATCCAGGTCCCCGGTGTAGGCGGCGACCAGGCAACGGTCGATGAACCCCGTCCGTGGTGGGGGATCGGCGAGAGCGCTGACGATCACGAGTTGGTGCGCGTTGGCGACGAGGACTCTTTCGGTGGTGTCGATGTCGTCGGCCGACCGGCGCAGGATGCTGCGCCGGTCGGCGATCCGCACGATGCGGGCGAGGCTGTCCGGGGCACCGCCGGTGTCGCCGACCAGATCCACCCGGTCGCCGACCGCGACCGCCCGCCGGCCCAGTTCCCGGGCGCGCATCGCCATGACGGTTCTTGGCCGTCGGCCACCCTCGCCGAGCAGGCAGGTGTACCGGCCGCGGTCCACCGCGGTGACCATGGCCTCGACGGCGTCCGAATGTGCCGGCCTGGTCTTGGTTCTCGGGCGGGACGAGCGGGCAGGACGGACCCGGACGTCGTCGTTGTCCCAGTCCTCGCCGAGCCTGCTCAGCTGGACACCGCCCGGTCGTTGCGGCGCAGCATCGTCTGCCACATCAGGTCGAACCCGGGAAGGGTCTTGGCCGTGGTGGCCACGTCGTCGACGACCACTCCCGGCACCCGCAACCCGACGATCGCCCCGGCCGTTGCCATCCGGTGATCGGCGAACGACCCCCACCGGCCGCCGTGCAGGGCCGCCGGGTGGATGGTCAGACCGTCCGGCGCCTCGTCGACCCGGCCGCCGACGGCGGTGATGTCCTGTGCCAGCGCCGCCAGCCGGTCGGTCTCGTGACCGCGAAGATGCCCGATGCCGGTCAGCCGCGACGGACCGTCGGCGAACAGGGCGACCGCCGCGACGGTCGGCGTGAGCTCGCCGACATCGTGCAGGTCGGCGTCCAGACCGGCGAGCCTGTCCGGCCCGGTCACGGTCAGGCCGTCAGCGCCGAGCGACACGGTGGCGCCCATCATGGTCAGCAGGCCGCGGATCGCATCGCCGGCCTGGGTGGTCGTCGCCGGCCAGCCAGGCACGGTGACGGTGCCGCCGGTGACGGCGGCGGCGGCCAGGAACGGGGTCGCGTTGGACAGGTCGGGTTCGATGGGCGCCGTCCACCGACCGACCGGTCCAGGTTCCACCCGCCAGCGGTCGGGCACGGAGTCGTCGACCGTGACCCCGACCGTGCGCAGCGCCTGCACGGTCATCTGGATGTGCGGCAACGAGGGCACCGCAGCGCCCTCGTGCAGGACCTCGACGCCGTCCGTGAACGACGGCGCGGACAGCAGCAGGCCGGAGACGAACTGGGAGGACGCGCTCGCGTCGATCCGCACGGTGCCACCCGCGATCGCCCCTTGGCCGTACACGGTGAACGGCAGCCGGTCGCCGTCCACCCGGGCACCGAGTGTGCGCAGCGCGTCCAGCACCGTCACCATCGGCCGCCGGCGGGCGGCCTCGTCGCCGTCGAAAATGACGGGTCCGGTTGCGATCGAGGCCAGTGGCGGCAGGAACCGCATCACGGTGCCGGCCAGGCCGCAGTCCACCTGTGCCGGACCGGTCAGCGGCGCCGGTGTGACCAGCCAGTCGGCGTCGTCGATGTCGATCGCGGTGCCGAGCGCCGACAGCGCGGCCGCCATCAGGTCGGTGTCCCGGCTGCGCAGCGGCCCGACGATCCGTGAGGAGCCGGTCGACTGGGCGGCCAGCACCAGCGCTCGGTTGGTCAGCGACTTGGAACCGGGCACCGGCACGGTCGCGGTCACCGGGCCGTCGGCCACCGGGGCGGACCAGGGGGCGAGTGCTGTCGTCACCGACTCATGATCCCGCACACTCGACGGGTCGGGGACGGTGGCGGCCCAGCCGTCGACCGACGGCGACCGGGCAGGTGCGTCGGACCCCGGTGGCACGATGCAGTCATGTGCGGTCGCTACGCGTTGACGCTGGACCCCGAATCGCTGTATGGCACGTTCGAGGCCGACCCGGACGAGCGGGCCGGTGGCGCCCAGGGTCTCTACGGCGGTGACCCGGTGCGCCCCCGGTACAACATCGCACCCACGCTGACCGTGCCGGCGGTCCGCCTCGAACCCAGGGTCGCACCCGCGGACGCACGGCGGCAGATCGAGCCGATGCGCTGGGGCCTGGTGCCGTCCTGGGCCAAGGACGTGTCCGTCGGCAGCCGGATGTTCAACGCTCGCGTCGAGTCGCTCATCGACAAGGCGGCGTTCCGCACGGCCCTGGCCAAGCGGCGCTGCCTCATCCCGGCCAGCGGCTACTACGAATGGCGCAAACTCGGTGACCAGACGGTCGGCGGCCGCCGGCGCCCGCTGCGGCAGGCCTTCTACCTCACCCCGGCGGACGGCAGCGTGATGGCCTTCGCCGGGCTGTGGGAGTACTGGCGACCGCGCGGCGACCAGCCGGTCGGCGACCCCGTCGTCTCGATGACGATCATCACGGCACCTGCGGTCGGCCGGATGACCTGGATCCACGACCGGATGCCGCTGGTGCTGCCCGCCTCGGAATGGGCCGCCTGGCTGGATCCGCGGGTTGACCCCGAGCCGATGCTGGGCCCCCCGCCCGAGGCGCTCGTCGGCGGGATCGAGCTGCGCCCGGTCGGCCCGCAGGTGGGCAACGTCGCCAACGACGACCCGAGCCTGATCGCGCGGGTTCCGGAGCTGACCCAGGCAACCTGTGCGACGGAGCAACCAACCCTGCTCTGATCTCCGTCCCACCCCCATGACCGCCACAGTCGGCAATCCACCTACTCACTCATCGGCCTGCCCTCCCGGAGATGGCGTATCACCCGGGCGGGGGTTCACTCCTTCGGATGGCCTACCGGGTGACATCGACACGAGCCGTCACGCCGGTGTGGCGAGCGCGGATAAAGTTGTTGATCAGCACTTCTGGAATAGGGGACGCACTGTGGTCCTGAACCCTGGCGAACAGTTCGCCGGATACACCATCGAGTCCGTACTGGGCACGGGTGGGATGGGCGCGGTCTACCTGGCCAAGCACCCGCGACTGCCGCGGCGGGACGCCCTCAAGCTGCTCAATCCGGCATTTTCGAACGACCCGAACTTCCGCGCCCGGTTCGAACGGGAGGCGGACCTGGCGGCCGGACTCGTGCACCGCAACATCGTCGCGGTCTACGACCGCGGCTCGGTCGACGGGCAGCTGTGGATCTCCATGCAATACGTGGCCGGGGTGGACGCATCGGTGGCCGCACGCGCGGGCGACGGGTCGATGACCCCGCACCGGGTGGTGCACATCATCTCCGAGGTCGGCGCCGGACTCGACTACGCCCATCGGGCCGGCCTGCTGCACCGGGACGTCAAGCCCGCCAACATCCTGCTCGCCGCCCCGGACGACCCAAGCGAGCCCGAACACGTCCTGCTCACCGACTTCGGCATCGCCAAGTCCACCGACGAGGTGCAGCACCTCACCGGCACCGGCAACCTGCTGGCCACCCTCGCCTACGCCTCGCCCGAGCAGATCGAGGCCAAGAAACTCGATCACCGGGTTGACATCTACGCGCTGGGTTGCGTGCTGTTCGAACTGCTGACGGGAAACGTGCCCTACCCGGAGCCGTCCCCCTTCGCGACGATGACCGCGCACCTGAAGAACCCCGTCCCGAAGGTCACCGAGCGGGTTCCGTGGCTGCCGCCAGGGCTCGACGCGGTGGTGGCCAAGGCTCTGGCCAAGAACCCCGACGACCGGTACAACAGCTGCCGCGAGCTGAGTCTGGCCGCCCGTGCCGCGCTGGTGGCGGCCGATCCGGCGCTGTCGACGCCGACCCGGGCCGAGGTTGCCGTCCAGGCCGAGCGGGCACCGAACCCGGAGCTGACCTCGGTGGATGTCGCCGTTCCCGCCGTCGCGGCAGCCGCGGTCGCGGCCGTCGAGGAGAAGTCGCTGACCACTCCTCGTCCGCCGTACACCGTCGGTGTGCGGCGGACCAACCGTGCTCAGGGCACAGTCGCCGAACTCGGCCCGATCAACACCAGCGCGCTGCCGGCCCCGGACCGGATCGAGATGGAGCGGCTGCTGCTGGAGGAGGTCCACTTCTTCGAGCTGCCGCCGCGGCTGCGCCTGCTGGAGGTCGTTCCCGGCGACGTGGTGCAGGAGATCACCGTCGCCAACAGCGAAGTCACCCGGACCGTGTTGTACGAGCGGGAAGGCTCCCGGCACCCCAAGGGCCTCGACGACCTCGTCGCTCTGCTCGAACGGCACACCGGCTGGCAGGTCCGCCAGCTCACCACCGGCCCGCAGCACCTGCCGCCGGGGTGGACGCCGACCGGGTCGGTGCCCCCGCTGGGTGCCGCTGCGGTCCGGCCGACCGAGATCCGCCCGCAGAATCCGACCGGATACCGCCCGAGCGGGCCAACCGCCATGATGCCGCCGATCGGACCGCCGCCCGGGGCCGCCCATCCCTCCGGGCCTCACCAGGCATACCAGACCGGTCCCGTGCAACCCGGGCCGGCACCCGGCCCGGCGAAGTCGGCAGCGAAGATGTGGACGCTGATCGGCGTGGCCGCGGCGGTGGTCGTCGCGGTCGGTGTGGTCCTGTTCTTCCTCCTCCGTACGCCGCCCCCTGGAATCCAGCCGCCGGAGAACCTCGCAGCGAACGCGAATGCCCAGCGGGACATCACCGTCAGCTGGTCCCAGTCATCGGGAGCGACCGGATACACGGTGACCCGCAACGGGGACACCGTCTACAGCGGCCCGAACACGAGCTGGACCGATTCCCGCGCGCTGCCCGGCAAGTACAACTACACCGTCACCGCCACCAGTTTCGACGGGCAGACGTCAACGGCGGCCGGCCCGCAGGCGGTGACCATCCCGGACAAGGGCTGGGGGGCGCTGACCAACGTGGCATCCGACTTCGAAGACCTGGTGCCGGCGTCGCCGTCCGAGAAGGGGTACGAGGGCGCCACCTGCACCGCGGCCAGCGACAACTTCGGTAGCAACGCCGACGGCATCGTGACCTGCACCGACCAGCAGGGCGTCACGTTCTGGGTCATGCACTTCCCGTCCGAGCAGGCTCGTGACGATTACATCGGGGACAGCTACGGCGACTCACCCGAGCAGATCACCTGGACCCGGGGTGACGAGGACGCGGGCATGCGCTACGGGTCGGCGGCCGACGAGTCGTCGCTGCCTTACCTGCTGACCACGTTCTACGACCCCGAGTACGTCGATTACGTGGTGGTGGTGGAATGGCAGGGCCACACCACGCAGCAACTCATCGACTCGTGGTGGAAGCCGGCCCCGTTCTAGCGAAGGCGCGCCGCTACGCCGCCTGCTGCACGCGGAGGGCAGCGATACGCTCCGCCACCTCGAGTGCGGTGCCGGGCCGGGTATCCAACGGCGCCAGACAGGCGTTCACCACGCTCGTCTCGCCGACGGACAGGGCCGGATCGACGCTCGGCGGCGAGCTCTGGACCCGTCGGATGGCCAACAACGGTTGATGCTCGGGCAGCTCGCCGTACAGCCCGCGGCCGGACAGGGCACGGTGCAAAGTGGCACCCAGCGCCCAGATGTCGGTGGCCCGGGACGGCGGCTCGCCGAGCAACAGGGCCGGGTCCAGGAACTCGACGGAGGTCTCCGGCGCCATTCCGGTGAGCGCGGCACCGGCGTTGAACACCCGGGCCAGGCCCAGGTCCGAAAGCCTGCCGCCGTCCTCGTGCAGCATCACGTTGCCCGGCTTGACGTCACCGTGGGCCATGCCGGCCTCGTGCAGCGCGTGCACGGCGCGGGCGGCGTGCTCGACCGCCCGGAGCACCTCGTCGCGGGTCAGCGGTCGGGCCGGTGCGGCCAGCGAGCCCAGCGGGAAGAATTCCATCGCATACAGGAAGTTGTCCTCGAGGACGGCGTCGTACACCCGGGCCAGATAGGGGGACGCCACGGACGCGAACGCCCGCAGCTCCCTGGTGCCGCGCCGATAGGCGTCCTCGCTGCACTGGCCCGCGAACACCTTGACGGCGACGTACTCGTCGTCGATGCCCAGCCGGGCGGGCGGCTCGGCCAGGTAGAAGCGGCCGTGGTTGCCCTCGCCGATCAGCCGGATCACCCGGAAGTCCGCGAGGGTCGGCAGGGCCTGTGCGGGGGTGTCCTGGAGAACCACGTGAACTCCTCGTCCTCCCGGCCGGCCGGACCGGCGCGTGATCGGGCGGGTGGGCGGCGAGTGATCAGCTCGCACCATCGGCGAGCATAACGGGCGTTCTCACCGGCCGGCTCGGGTGTCGCAGCGTCTTCGCCCGATCCGGCGACCACGGATGGCGGAAGATCCTCCGCCGGGGTATCGGCAGCTCACGGCATGCCTCACACTCCGGTGACGGCGTGTTGATCACCCGTCCGTACCGATCGCCTCAACCAGCCCCGGGAAAGAGTCATGCACGTCGCCGCCCTGGTGTTCATCGACATCGCCATCATCATGATCGTCGCCAGGCTCTTCGGGCGGCTGGCGGTCAGGATCGGCCAGCCACCCGTGGTGGGCGAGATCGTGGCGGGCATCGCGCTCGGTCCGAGCCTGCTCGGGTTGCTGCCGTGGGATCTGGACGACCGACTGTTCCCCGACGAGGTCCTGCCCTACCTGAACATCCTGGCCCAGCTCGGCCTGGTGCTGTTCATGTTCATCGTCGGGCTCGAACTGGACATGCTGTTGATCCGTGGCCGGGAGAAGATCGCGGGCAGCATCTCGGCCGCGTCGGTGGTCCTGCCGTTCGCGCTCGGCGCGGCACTGTCGCTGGTGCTCTACCCGCTGCATGACCAGACACCGTCGGGTCCGGTCCCGCCGCTGGGTTTGGCGTTGTTCCTGGGTGTGGCGATGTCGATCACCGCATTCCCGGTTCTGGCCCGGATCCTGACCGATCGCGGCATGCACCGGACGCCGATCGGCGTCCTGTCCCTGGCCTGTGCCGCGGTCGACGACATCATCGCCTGGACCCTGCTGGCCTTCGTGGTCGCGGTCGTCCAGGGCAACGGCCCGCTCGACGTGCTGCGGATCGTGATCCTGACCGCGGTGTTCGCGGCCATCATGTTCGGCGTGGTCAGGCCGCTGCTGAGACGGCTCAACGACTGGTACCGCCGGGTCGGCCGGCTGACCCCCGACATCCTGTCGGTGGTGCTCATCGGCATCCTGGTGTCCGCGTTCGTCACCGAGATGATCGGCATCCACGCCATCTTCGGTGCCTTCGTGTTCGGTGCGGTGATGCCGCGCAAGGACGCGGCGGACCTGACCCACGAGATCCTGGAACGACTTGAACAGGTCAGTGTGCTGTTGTTGCTGCCGCTGTTCTTCGTGGTCACCGGGCTGTCCACGAACATCGGCTCCATCACCGGTTCTGGACTCTGGCAGCTCGCCCTGATCCTGCTGGTGGCCGTCGGCGGCAAGTTCGTGGGCGCCTATGCGGGAGCCCGAGCGATGAAGGTCCGCCCCCGCCAGGCCACCGCGCTCGGCCTGCTGATGAACACGCGCGGCCTGACCGAGCTGGTCATCCTGAACGTGGGCAAGCAGTTGGGCGTCCTGGACGGCGAGCTCTTCACGATGATGGTGCTGATGGCACTGGTGACCACGGCGATGACCGGGCCGCTGCTCAAACGTGTGTACTCCGAGCGGGTCATGCAGCGTGACATCGCCGAAGCGGAACGCGCGGCGCTGGGGGTGACCGCGTCCTACCGGATTTTGGTCCTGCTCGACCGGCCGGAGCAGGCGCGGGAGATGGCGCAGGTGGGTGCCGCCCTGCTGGGCGGTGGCCGGCGGGCGGATCTGGTGCTCACCCGGCTCCTGCCGCGGGCGACGGCGCCCCTGGAGGTCGGCGCACCGGTCGTACCCGACCTGGCCCGGATGGCCGCCACGGTGGACGAGATGAACGCTCTCGCCCACGAGATGAAGGCCGCGGGCGTCGGCTGCTCGGTGCTCACCCGGTTCACCGCGGACCCGTGGGCGGACCTGCTGGCTCAGGCGGCCGGTGCGGAGGCCGACGTGGTATTGGTGTCCGGGACCTTCGTCGGGGCGATGCGCCGAGAGCGGGGCGACGAGCCGCCGACGGACACCGCCTTCACCCTCGCCGTGGTCGAACCGGGTACCCGCCGATTGGCCGTCGGCAGCTCGGTCGGTGTCGTGGTCGACGGGGGTGCGGACGGGCGGGTCGCGCTCGTCCTTGCCTCGGCGGCCGCGGCTCGGCTGGCCGGGTTGCTGCACGTCGCGGTGCCCGACGGGGGGCGCGCGGCGCGTCGGCTGTCATCGGCCATGGAACCGCTGCGAAGCGGTGGACTGCAGGTCCGCCTGGTCGACGGCACAGACGAGGCGATGGGCACCGACCTCGTCCTGCTTGCCGACAACGGGACGTTCGCCGCGGGTCACGGCGCCCCCGGCGACGGACGCACCGTCCTGCGGGTCCGTGCCGGACTGGACGACCGGGAGAGCGAGCTCGCCGAGCAGCTGGCGAAGCTGGCCGAGGCGCCCGGCTCCTGAGCCCGAGTCGGGACGAGCCGGGTCCGGGTGCCTTCCCGCGTCAGATCCGCGCGTGCGCCGATTCGAAGGTGAACACCCGCCGGCCGATCCGCACGTGCGTGCCCGGCGTCAGCACGATCGGACGGTTGGGAGCGAGCCGGCTCCAGCCCGGCTGTCCCGCGCCGGCGACATAGGTACCGTTCGCTGACCCACGGTCAAGCAGCAGCACGTCCCAGCCCTCCAGCCGGATCTCGGCGTGTACCCGGGACAACGTGCCGCTGTCGTCGTCCAGGCGGATGGGCCGCAACCGGCTGGAGATCACCGCCTCGTCGACCTCGGGATTGCGGCCGAGCAGGTAGTTGTCGTCGAGCACGAACGTCGAGCCGATGTCGAGCACCAGCAGACCCAACGGCGGGCGACGTCCGTCCACGAGCACACCTGTGCGCTGATCCATCCGGATGCCGCACACCGAGCAGAACGACACCCGTGGGTCGTTGTGGTGGTTCCGCGAGCAGCGGAAGCCCTTGACCAGCACGTGCGCCGGCCCTGCGGCGCCGGCGCGGGACCTGGGCTGGCCGGCACCACCGGCGACGGGCAGCGGCGGCCGTGGCGCGACGTGCTCGTGGGAGCCGTGGATCTGTTCGGACAGACGCGGTTTGCGCAGCTGTGGCGTCCGGGTGCCCGGCGGCGGGGGTGCCGGCGGGATGGCCGGAGGGGCCTGTGGTGGCGCGATCGGCTCGGGGCCGGGTTGATCGGGGCCGGGTTGATCGGGGGCGGCCTGCACGACCGGCACTTCCGGGTCCCGTGGCTGCACGGCCGGCGGGGGAAGCCGATGCTCGACCGTCGGCTCGCGGCTCGGGCGTGCGTCGCTGTGCTCCTGGGTCGGTTCCGGCTCCTGGGTCCGTACCGGGGCCGGCCCCTTGATCGACACCGACGGGTGCGGCGAGTGGTGCCGTCCGCCGGGTTTCCCGGTCGCCGTCTTCGGGGCGCCAAGGACGATCCCGTCGCCGGGGACCAGCCCTTCGATGAGCCCTGACCAGCCCAGCACTCCGATCGAGGTGGCGCCCTCCTCCGGGTCCGCGGGGCGTCCGGCGGTGAGCACCACGGGCCCGTCCGGCCACGGCAGGAGGTAGTCGACCGTGAACGCGGCCGTCCGCCCGGACAGGTGCAGCCGCTCCGCGCCGGGGGCCGACGCGACGCCGGGCTCGGGCAATTCGGACACGCTGACGTCGCCGTGCAGGAACACGGCGATCCCGTCCTCGGTGCCGGCAACCGTGCCGAACCCGGGGACCGCCCTGGTCCGCACGACCCACTCGGTCAGCATCCTGGCGAGGTCGCGACCCGGCGCCGGGGCCGCGTCCACGGCCGCCTTCCGGATCAACGCCAGCAGGTCGGCGGCCGCGGCTTCGCCGGCGGCGCCGTCCCGCCGGATGACGACGACGATTCCCGGTACGCGGGCAACCAGGTGCGAACCGGGCAGCACCTCGCCGCGGATGTCGTCGAAGCTGACGTTCACCAGAACCGGCCTCCCCGGAAGCGCCACCGCGAGAAGAAGATCTGCACCGGCCCGTTGACCACCAGGAAGATCACCAGCCAGGTGGTGATGAACTGGACCAGGAAGACCGACAGCGGCACGTCGCCGACTCCGGGGACGGCCCCCGCCTTGATCAGGACCCAGACCAGCAGACCCTCGTTGACCATGGTGAGCAGTCCGAAGAGCGTCGGCCAGTCCTTCTCCCACCGGAACTGCTGCAGCCCGTGGTAGACGAACTCCCAGACGATGCCCAGAACCAGCACGGCGAGCAGGATGAGGAAGGTCATCCGGTAGGACGGGCCGGTCGGCAGGAACGGCGTAATGATCAGCGTCCAAAGGCCGCCGACCACCGCGGTCAGAACGATCCGGGTCTGGATCCGCCCGTACAACGTGGGAACCACTGACGCCCCTCAGATGGTGTGGTGACGCGCCCAGCGCCACCACTGCCTGGTCGACGCCGCCACGCCGAACTTGCGACAGAAGCCGAGTCTGACCAGGTCGTCGGCGATCTCCTGGGCGGCGATCTGCAGGCCGAGGAAGGTGTCCACGCCCGGGAAGTACCCCCCGAGAGTGGCGCTACCCGAGGCGTACATCCGCCCGGGCTGGCTGCGGGTGCCGATCACCTCGAAGTTCCGGTCGACGTCCAACCGGCCGACCGGGTTGCGCCCGGCGCCGCTGTGATCCAGCAGATCCGCCAGCACCCGGTGCTCACGGATGTCGGCCTCAAGGCCGGTGCAGTCGATGACGAAATCGGAGTGGATCTCAGCAATTGGTATCTCGGTAATTGGTGTGGTCGGGCCGCCTTGCCCCTTGGGCTGCAGGTAGGTGATCACACCCTGCCCGTCGGGCGCGGGTCGCAGCTCGTTGACCTCTCCGGTGACCGTGCGATACCAGCCCTCCGCCCGACCCCGCTTGAGCTGGGCCTGCCAGAGTTTGCGGATCGGGGTGTTGGTGCCGCCCATCTCCTTGTACGCGCGTGCCCGCTCCTCGCCCTCCAGATTGCGGATCTTGGCCTTGAGCTGGCCGCCCCACACCGATTTCGGGTAGTTGAACCCCTGGTAGGCCCAGCCGTCACCACCCTTACGCCGCTTGAAGATGTTCGGGCCGTGCGGCCCGGCGATGTAGGTACGGAAGACGTGGATGATCTGGGTCTGCAGCCGGTACTTGTCCCGGTCGTCTATGAGTCGTTGCAGCACCCGTGAGGCGACGATGCCGCCGCCGCGGATCACCACCGTGCCCGGCCGGAGCTGCAGCTGTTGGTACA
Source organism: uncultured Actinomycetes bacterium (assembly GCA_964476495.1). Classification (GTDB taxonomy): domain Bacteria; phylum Actinomycetota; class Actinomycetes; order Mycobacteriales; family Nakamurellaceae; genus Nakamurella. The sequence continues at coordinate 24,505 of CAYZBB010000040.1, forward strand.
CGTGCTCATGCGGTTCGTAGGCGTTGACCACCCTGGACGGGTCGCGGTAGTACTCGCGGTAGCGCTGCAGGTCCGGCAGCAGCTTCAGGCCCGGATAGCCGATGGCGATGTGCACGAACGGACTGCGGTAGGCCAGCCTCCTGGTCGGGGTGGCACCCGGCGGCGGGGTCAGGATGGTGAAGTAGCCGCCCTCCCGGCGCCGTCGCACCATTCGGACCTGGCCCTTGCGCACGCACCGCTGGTAGCCGATGCGATCGGCCTCCCTCTCCATCGTCTCGAATGCCTGCCCGGCCTTGGGCGTGTAGTAGTTCTCGATGATCGGCTCGGTCAGCACGTTCCACAGGGGCTTGACGAACCCGGAGAGGCTCTTGGCGCCGAACGCCTCCCGGACGGCATACGACGGGAAGCCCCAGATGTTGTCCGGGGTGGACTTCGAGTCCGATCGCAGCCGCTCGCCGCGTGGGATCTGGGACACCCGGGTCAGGTACTCGTAGCTCTGCCACGGCGTCTCCAACTGGGTCAGGACGGTGATGTCCTGCGCTGCGACGCCGTAGATGCGCAGGAAGTCGACGGTGACGAAGGACCCTATGCCGCCACCCACCGTGACGAACTTGCTGTCGATGATCGGGATGCCGGCGCGCTGGACCATGTCATCGGTCCAGATGTCGGTCTCGATCAGTTCGGGCGTCAGGTCGCCCGCCTGTTGGGGCTGCTGCGCAGCCCCCGGGTGCGGAGGCGGAGCGGGTCGAACGGGCGGCTGACTCACCCGGATTCCCCTTCTTGCATGGTCGATACGGGTCGTCCTGGCGCACCAGGCCCCGAATGAGATGGACGGCAGGTGTGATCTTCACTCATCTGGACCTCTGGGTCCACGTACAGGTGCAACTGACGGTCATCCTGATGCAATCGGCGCGACGGTCGCTCCTGTCAGCGTGATGAGGTCGGCCGGGGCGAGTTCGACCTGCAGTCCGCGCCGGCCGGCGCTGACCATGATGGTCTGGAAGTCGTTGGCCGTTGAGTCGATCACCGTGCGTAGCCGCCTCCGCTGACCGAGCGGTGAGATGCCGCCCGCGACGTAGCCGGAGGAACGTTCGGCGTCGGCGACCGCGGCCATGCTCGCCTTCTTCCCCCCGGCCGCCACGGCCAGTGCCTTGAGGTCGAGCTGGGCGGCGACGGCGACGAGGCCGACCGTGAGTGTGCCGTCGACCGCCGCCACCAGGGTCTTGAACACGCGGTCGGGCGGCCAGCCCAATGCCTGAACGACCTCGTCGCCGAACGCGGTGGTGCCCGGGTCGTGGTGGTACGTGTGCAGGGTGTGCGCGACCTTCGCGCGAGTCAACGCGGCGATCGCGGGAGTCGGTGCGCCGGCCACGGATCCAGCCTATCGACCGACTCCCGCGCCGCCCGTCAGCCGGCGCCGAGGTTCTGCTGGACCCACTCCTGCGCCACCTGCGCGGAGTCCTGCTTGTCCACCTGCACCTTGGTGAGCAGCTCGGTGAGGGTGGCCGTGTCGAGCTTGGCGGATACCGCGTTGAGCGCCTCGGCGACCGCGGGTGTGTTGGCGTCGGAACGGATCAGCGGCAGCACGTTCTGCGCGGCGAACAGGTTCTCCGGATCCTCGAGCACGACCAGGTCGTTCGCCGGAATCGCCGGGTCGGTGGTGAACAGGTTCGCGGCCTGAACCTGGTCCCCGGTCAGCGAGTTGAGGATCAACGTGCCGGTGTCGAGGGGCTTGAACTCCTTGAAGGTCAAGCCGTACTTCTCCTGCAGGCCGGGGACGCCGGTCGGGCGGGTCGCCCACTCCGGCGGGCCGCCGAGCACGAAGGTGGCGGCCACCGGGGCCAGATCGGCGATCGACTTGAGGTTGTTGGCGTCCGCGGTTGCCCTCGTGACGACCACGGCGTCCTTGTCCTGCGCAGAGGACTGGTCCAGCACGATCAGGGTCGGTGGCAGCGCCTTCGGCAGCGCGGCGTAGACGTCGCCGGAGGACACCGCCGTTGTGGTCTTGTCGAAGTACTGGAGCAGGTTGCCGGAGTACTCGGGGATCAGGTCGATGGATCCGTCCTCGATCGCTTTGATGTAGACCTCACGGCTGCCGATGTTCGGGTTGGTGGTCGCCTCGATCCCGGCCTTGGTCAGGGCGGCAGCGTAGATGTTCGCGAGCAGTTGGCTCTCCGGGAAGTTGGCCGAGCCGACGACGATCGACCCGCCGGCCGCCGCGGAACCGGATGCCGCCGCCGAGGTGGCCGCGGAGGAGGTGTCGAGCGGGGCGGAGGACCCACCTCCGCAGGCGGACACGGTGAGCAGGGCAGCCAGGCCGGCGGCGAGCACGCCCGCGGTTCGGAACAGGCCGCGGCGCGCGCGACCGGTGCGTGATGTCACGAGAATTCTCCTTCGAATGGGTGGATGAGACCGCTTGGATGAGACCGTTTGGAAGCGCTGACGGATGTTCGCATCTGGGTACGACATCGGAAATGTGCCGCGTGTTCGTCCCTCACGGACGCACTCCTGTTTCGCCCCGGGCGGCCACCAGGTCGGCCGTCGTCGCCGAGGATCTGCGTCGTCGGGCCCGCCGGCCGGTCAGGCCGGGGGAGACCACGAAGTGCCCGACGACGGCCAGTATTCGGTCCCCGATCACGGCCAACAGCGCGACCAGGATCGCCCCGCCGGCCATCATCGGGTAGTCCAGCTGGGCCAGGCCGTCGATGACGTACCGGCCGAACCCGCCCAGCGCGACCACCGCGGCGATCGTTGCGGTCGCCACCACCTGCAGGAACGCCGAGCGCAGGCCCGACATGATCAGCGGCATGGCCACCGGGAGCTCCACCTTGAGCAGCACCTGGGCGCCGGTCATGCCCATGCCGCGGGCGGCGTCCCGGGCCGCCGGGTCGACGTTGGCGATCCCCGCGTAGGTGTTGGACAGGACCGGTGGGATGGCCAGAATCACCAGCACCGCGATCGCCGGCGCAAGCAGCGCCAGGTCACCGCGCAGGGAGTGCAGGCCCCACAGAGCGAGCAGAATCAGCAGGCCGAGGCTGGGCAGTGCCCGCAGGGCGTTGGCCACCCCGGAGACCAGGCCGGTGAACCGGCCCGTGTGCCCGATCAGCGCGCCAAGCGGCAGCGCGATCACCAGGGCGATGGCCAACGACAGCAGGGTGTACCACAGGTGCTGCAGCAACCTGGTCCAGACCCCGTTCGGCCCCGCCCAGTTCGCCGGGTCGGTCAACCAGGCCCATGCGCCGCTCATCGCCGCCCACCTTGCCGGGTTTCAACGGAGCGATGTGCCCATGATTCGCTCGCACGCTCACTCATCGCCCCGGCACCGCCCGCGTCCACGGTGTGGTCAGCCGAACGGTCAGCTGGATGATCACGTCGAAGATGCCGGCCAGCAGCAGGCACAACACGATGCCGGCGATGATCGGGGTGAAGAAGTCGAGCTGGAAACCGACCGTGAACAGCTGGCCCAACTGCGGGATGCCCAGCAGTGCGGCCACCGAGACCAGGCTGACGTTGGAGACCGCGGCGACTCGCAGACCCGCGCCGATGACCGGGATCGCCAGCGGCAGCTGGACCGTGAGCAACAAACGCAGCGGCCGGTAACCCATGGCGGTGGCGCTGGCGACCACCGGCGCCGGCACCGCGCCGAGCGCGTCCGCCACCACCCGGACCAGCAACGCAAGGGTGTAAAGGGTCAGCGCGACCACCACGTTGATCGGGTCGAGAATGCGGGTGCCCAGCAGCCCGGGCAACACCACGAACAACGCGATCGACGGGATCGTGTAGAGCAGGCCGGCCAGGGTGACCAAGGTGGCATAGGACCACCGGTACCGGTGCGCGATCGCACCGAGCGGTAGCGCCAGCAGCAGGCCCAGGACGGTCGGCGCGGCGGCCAACCAGACGTGATCGAGCGTCCAGACCAGGATCTGCTGCGCGTTGCGGGACAGCCACTCCCAATTCACCTATCCACCCGCCCCATTCACCCAATCCACCGCCGCCCCGATCCTGCCGGCCCGTTCATGCCGCGCGCCGCGCCTGCTCGATCGCCATCAGTACCTCGCCGGCCGCGATCGTGCCGATCACCGTGCCGTCGGCGTCCACGGCGACACCGCGTCCGGAGGGGGACGACAGCGCGGCGTCCAGAGCGCGGCGCAGCGAACCGTCCGGCGTGGCCAGCGACCCGCCGAGGACCAGGTCGTCCACCCCGACCGGATGCCCGACCGGCACGGACGAGCAGTCCAGCCAGCCGCGCGGCAGCCGGTCACCGTCGACGACCAGCACCCACCTGCCATGATCGGCGGAGATGCCCTCGGCCGCCGTCCCCGCGCCACGCGGCACAGGCGCACCCAGCACAAGCGTCTGCTCGGGATGCAGGGGCAGATCGCCGCGCACGAAGGACAGCGCCCGGTACCCGCGGTCGCGACCGACGAAGTCGGCAACGAAGTCGTCCGCGGGACGGCTGAGCACCTGCGCAGGTTCCGCGTACTGCGCCAGGCGGCCGCCGACCGCGAACACCGCGATCCGGTCGCCGAGCTTGACCGCCTCGTCGATGTCGTGGGTGACGAACACGATGGTCTTACCGAGCTCGGCCTGCAGCCGGATGAGCTCGTCCTGCAACTGTGCCCGAACCACCGGATCGACAGCCGAGAACGGCTCGTCCATCAGCATTACCGGTGGGTCGGCCGCCAGCGCGCGGGCGACTCCCACCCGCTGCTGCTGCCCGCCGGACAGCTGCGCCGGGTACCGCCGCGCCAGCGACCGGTCCAGCCCGACCCGGTCCAGCAATTCGGTGGCCGCCAGCCGGGCCTCCCGCCGGCTGCGTCCCTGCAGTACGGGCACCGTGGCCACGTTGTCCAGGACCGTCCGATGGGGGAACAGGCCGGCATTCTGGATGACGTAGCCGATACCCCGCCGAAGCACCGCCGCGTCCACCGTCGAGATGTCCCGGCCGTCGATCGCCACCACTCCGTGGGTGGGATCGATCATCCGGTTGATCATCCGCACCGACGTGGTCTTGCCGCAGCCGGACGGGCCGACGAACACCGTGATCTTGCCGGTTGGGATCTCCAGCGAAAGGTCGTCGACGGCGTGGGTGCCGTCGGGATACACCTTGGACACCGAATCGAAGCTGATCACGGGCGGTCCCTCTCGGGTAGGCCTGGGTCGTGCGTTCGTCCGGCAGAGACAGTACCCCGGTGCCCGACGGCCAAGCGGGTGCAACCCCGCGGCGGGTGATGCGGCTGTGCAACCCTTTCTCCATGACCGAAGCGCTGCCGATTCCGTTGTTGCTCTCCAGGGACGGCCTTGACCCGATCGCGGAACTCGGCCTGCGGCGCGCCGCCGAGCCGGTGGCCAGGCTCGAGCTGCCGTTCGGCATCGTCGCCTGGCTGGTCAGCGGCTACGACGAGGCCAAGCAGGTGCTCGGCGACGCCACCGCGTTCAGCAACGACATCGGCAACCTGACCAACGAGAGCTCGGAGGATCCCGGCGGGTTGGGCATGACCGACCCGCCCTACCACACCAAGCTCCGTCGGCTGCTGACCCCGGAATTCACCATGCGTAAGCTGCAACGGCTCAAGCCGCGGATCGCGGAGATCGTTGACGGCCAACTCGACGCGATCGACGCCGCCGGGCCGCCGGCCGACCTTGTCGACCTCTTCGCCATGCCGATCCCGTCGCTGGTTATCTGCGAGCTGTTGGGCGTGCCCTATGAGGACCGGGCGGAGTTCCAGGCGCTCTCCACCGCCAGGTTCGAGATGGGCGACGAGTCCCCGCTGGAGGTCATCGGCACGTCCCTGGACTACCTGCAGACGCTGGTGGTGCGGGAACGGGCGAATCCCGGAGAGGGTCTGCTCGGCCAACTGATCCGCGACCACGGTGACGAGCTCACGGACCGGGAGCTGGCCGGGTTGGCCGACGGCATCCTCACCGGCGGGCACGAGACCACCGCCGCGTCGCTTTCGCTGGGCACCTTGGCGCTGCTGCAGAGCCCCGACTACTTCGCCGCCCTCGGTGCTGCCGACGAGCAGACCGTGCACCTGGCCGTGGAGGAGCTGCTGCGCTACCTGACGGTGGTCCAGGTGGCGTTTCCGCGGTTCAGCCGGACCGATGTCCGGATCGGCGAGGTCGAGATTCCGGCAGGGCAGATGGTGCTGGTGTCGCTGTCCGGCGCCGACCGGGACAACGCTCTGGCGCCAGGGAACCTCGACGTCTTCGAGCCGACCCGGCCGGCCACTTCCCATCTGGGCTTCGGACACGGCATCCACCGCTGCGTTGGTGCGGAGCTGGCCCGCATCGAGCTGCGCATCGCCTTCCCGGCGCTGGCCCGCAGGTTCCCGACCATGCGCCCGGCCGTGCCGATGGCCGAGCTGTCCTTCCGCAATACGTCGATCGTGTACAGCGCGGAGAAGATGCCGGTCGTCTGGTAAGCGGAATAGCGGGCCGGCACCTGGCGTTCCAGGTTGGCGTGACCACGCTCCAGCAGGCACCCGCGACCCGCCGGTCGAAGCGGGCGCGGCAGGGTCGGCAGGTACCCTCGACGCTGCGTCGCGCGGGTCGCGGCGTGGGGGGTGCGCAGCGCCCGCCTTCGTCGACCGCGAGGCAGGTGACGCATGTGACCACCTCCGTGGACGACGACCTGGGCCAGCGGTTCACCGAACAGGCGATGCCGCTGATCGACCAGCTCTACGCGGCCGCCCTGCGGATGACCCGCAATCCCGCGGATGCCGAGGACCTGGTCCAGGAGACGTACCTGAAGGCGTTCGCGGCGTTCGGTTCCTTCACCCAGGGCACCAACCTGCGGGCCTGGTTGTACCGGATCCTGACCAATACCTACATCAACGGGTATCGCAAGCGGCAGCGGCAGCCGACGGTCACCGCAACGGACGAGATCACCGACTGGCAACTGGCGTCGGCCGAGTCACATACGTCGACGGGGTTGCGATCGGCGGAGATGGACGCCTTGGACCGGCTGCCGGACTCGGACGTCAAGCAGGCGCTGCAGGAGCTGCCGGAGGATTTCCGGCTGGCCGTGTACCTGGCGGACGTGGAAGGGTTCTCCTACAAGGAGATCGCCGAGATCATGGGCACCCCGTTGGGCACCGTGATGTCACGGCTGCACAGGGGGCGCCGTCAGCTGCGGGAGCTGCTGACCGACTATGCGAAAGAGCGGGGATTTCTGCGCCGACGAGAGGACGGGCCCGACGATGGCGTGCGGTGACCCCAGCGAATTGGCCGACCCGGATTCTGGCTGCTCGGGCGTCATGCGGGATGTGTGGTCGTTCCTGGACGACGAGATGGACCCGGCCAACCGGGCGCGGGTGCAGCGGCACCTGGACGAGTGCTCGCCCTGCCTCGAGGAGGCGGGCCTGGACCGCAAGCTCAAGGAGTTGCTGCATCGCAAGTGCGGGGGTGATCGAGCGCCCGAGCAACTGCGACAGCGGGTGATCGCCAGCCTCGAGGTCACCGTCACCTCGGTCCGGGTGACCCGCGGGCAGTGAGGTTCTGGGCCCGCGGGACCGACCGGTCAGGAGTTGGGGCGCTTGCCGTGGTTGGCACCGCTCTTGCGGCGGGCCCGCTTCTTGCGTCCGCGCTTGCTCATGGGAACCTCCGGTATTCGTTTCGAATCGGCCCGCGCAATCTTGCCATGCCCGCGTTCGTCCGCCGTCGCATTGCGCCGTCGAGGGGCGCCGCCCCGGGATGACAAGATGGCACTGACCGACGGCGAAGGGATGTGGATGGCCGAGGAAGTGCGGGCCGAGATGGTGGCCAACGTCTGGAAGGTGCTGGTCGCCGAGGGGGACTCGGTCGCCGACGGGGACACCCTGGTGATCCTGGAGTCGATGAAGATGGAGATCCCCGTGATCGCCGAGGTCGACGGCACGGTGTCCAGGCTGGCGGTGCAGGAGGGCGGCCTGGTGCAGGAGGGCGACCTCATCGCCGAGATCTCCTGACGGCTCGGGCCACTGCTGAATGTCGACGCTGTCCGACGTCCTGGCGGAGCATTCCAGCCTGTCCGGCGCGGCGGTCGCGCACCTGCAGGCCGTCGTCTCCGAATGGCAGTTGCTGGCCGACCTGTCCTTCTCCGACCTGCTGCTGTGGGTCCCGACCGAGCCCGGCCGGCTGGTGTGTGCCGCCCAGGCGCGGCCGACCACCGGTGTCACGGCGTTCGTCGACGACCGGGTGAAGGCCGTTGTCGCGTTTCCCGACTTCCCGCTGCTCCGCCGGGCGTGGGAGGAGGAGCGGGTGGTGTCCGACGACCCCCCGCTCGACGCGCCACGCAGCTGGATCCGCCGGCAGGCCATCCCGGTGCGGTTCCTCGGCGAGATCATCGCGGTCATCGAGCGGGACACCAGCAGCCTGGTCGGGCGCGAGGGCAGCCTGCTTGAGACGGCCTACGTCGACGCCGCGGACGATCTGTTCCAGATGGTGTGCGACGGCACGTTCCCGCCGCCCGGGCGGCCCGCCGAACTGCATACCGGCCCGCGCGCCGGGGACGGGTTACTCAGGCTCGACGCCGACGGGAATGTCGTCTACGTCAGTCCCAACGCCCTGTCCGCCTATCATCGCCTTGCCTACAACGGCGAGGTCACCGGCCGGTCGCTGGCCCAGCTCACCCGCGGCCTGGTCGACGATCCGTTCGATGCCGCCGAGCTGGCAAAGCGGATCACCGATGCCGTCGAGGGCCGTCCGAGCCTGCGCATGGAGGTGGAGGCCAAGGCCGCCACCGTGCTGTTCAGGGCGATTCCGCTGCGGCCGCACGGTCGGCCGTCGGGCGCATTGGTCCTGGTCCGTGACGTCACCGAGGTCCGCCGCAGGGACCGGGCGTTGTTGAGCAAGGACGCGACCATCCGGGAGATCCACCACCGGGTGAAGAACAACCTGCAGACCGTGGCCGCGCTGCTGCGCATGCAGGCCCGCCGGTCGGCGGACCCGTCGGTGCAGCAGGCTCTTGGCGAGTCGGTCCGCCGGGTGGCGTCGATCGCCATGGTGCACGAGACCCTGTCGACCTCGCCGGACGACCGGGTGGACCTGGACCAGATCGTGGACCGGCTGGTGCCGATGATCTCGGATGTGGCCGCGGCCGAGACGTCGGCGCGGGTGCGGCGGGTCGGCACCTTCGGGGTCCTGGGCGCGGAACTGGCGACACCGCTGGTCATGGTGCTCGCCGAGGTCGTGCAGAACGCGCTGCAGCACGCCTTCTCGTCCGAGGGGACCGGACCGGCCGCCGGTTGCGGTGAATCCCAGGTGACCATCGCTGTCGACCGATCGGCCAAGGAGCTGGACATCGTTGTCAGCGACAACGGTGTCGGCCTACCGCCCGGGTTCGCGGTCGAGCAGGCCTCCGGGTTGGGACTGCAGATCGTGCGCACCCTGGTCGAGGCGGAACTGCTCGGCTCCATCGAGATGGGGCACCGCAACACAGAACCGGGAACCTACGTCCACTTGTCCTTTCCGCTCCGCGGTCGCAGCAAGTGAGAAGTTGGTCCCGGCTCGGTCCCGGCACAGCCGGGTCGGCCACTGCGGCGAGCGGTGTTCACATGCTCCGGGCGCGGGCGCGGGCCCGGCGGCGCTTGAGGGATCTGCGTTCGTCCTCGCTCATCGCGCCCCACACGCCGGCGTCCTGGCCCGTCTCCAGCGCCCAGGCGAGGCACTCGCTGGTCACCGGGCATCGCTGGCATACCGCCTTGGCCTCGGCGATCTGCAGCAGGGCGGGGCCGGAGTTGCCGACGGGGAAAAAGAGCTCGGGATCCTCATCGCGACAGATCGCGCGGTGACGCCAGTCCATTGGTATTTGCTCCTCGATGCTGCGCCGGATGGATGGTCCGACCGGGTATTAAGGTCTGCGGGCGGCATCGTCGCCCCCGGCACGACCTGCTTGTGAATGCTTTCACGTGGGACGTTCGTGTCAAGGTCTCGTCACGCCAAGGTTACGAACGTCACCAAAGATCGCCTCGGTTCGCCACCTCGTCAACCATGATGCCTGGTCGACACGATTCAGACCAGGTGTCAGTGACAACCAACTCGACGCATCTTCGGGCCTGAGGTCCCGATCACACTACTAACCGGAGGGCTCGAGGAACAGAGGTGAATTCGACTTCGGACCTTTCGCCCAGGTAATCACCGTCGGCCTGGAACGCGACCGGCGTGCGGCAGCGCACCACCGCCCACGGCTCGTCGCGCGCCCGGATAACGTGCCGGCCACCGCGTTCCCGGCCGGTCAGGATCGCGGCCGAGGCCCGCAATGCATGCGGGATCGCCATGCTGGTGAGCGCGAACACCCCGAGCCCGCCGGTGCTCGACGTGCCCGGATTCGTGCGGATCGGCAGGTTGCCCAGGTAGGTCCAGGGGTCGACGTTGGACACCAGGACGAGATGCACGCCGTCGATCCGGTCGCGACCGGGCAGTTCCAGCGACATCCGGGGTGTGCCGCGATGACTGCGAAAGAACTGCACGACGGTGGCCCTGGCGTGCATGGCGTTGGAGATGGCGCTTCCGTCCTCCCGCCGCTTCTCGACCGCCCGCACGGTCTCGGCATCAAGGCCCAGACCGGCGTTGAAGGTGAAGTACCGGTCGTCGGCCTTGCCAAGGGCCACCGTGCGGGAGCGTCCGTGCGCGAGCGCCTCGAGGATCTGCTCGGTGGCCACGGTCGGGTCGGGATCGATGCCCATCGCCCGGGCGAACACGTTGGTGGAGCCGCCCGGAACCACCGCGAGCATCGGGGTGTCGGGCCGCACCCCGCGGTACATCAGGCCGTTGGCGACCTCGTTGACCGTGCCGTCCCCACCGTGCACGACGACTACGTCCACCCCGCTGTCGGCGGCGGCGGCCGCCAGATGGGCGGCGTGTCCCCGACTCTCCGTGCGGGCCACCTTCAGCGAGAGCTCACCCGCGAGGGCGTGCGCCAGCAGGTCACGGCGCCGTTCGTTGGTGGAGGTCGCGTGCGGGTTGACGATCAGCAGTGCGCGCATCGCCCGGCAGCCTACGTGGGTAGCCTGGCCCGCGTGAGCACGCCGTGACGACCAGGCCCGATCCCAGGCCCGATCCGCCGCCGATCAGCATCCCGCCGCCCGGCGCGGTCCGGATCGCCGCCCTGCTGGTGCTGCTGGAGGCATCGGGCCTTGTGGTCCTGGCCGGGGTCAACCTGGCGTCCGGACTGTCCGAGGATCTCTCGATCGGGCGAACGCTGGCCCAGTTCGCCTACTACCTCGTGCTCGGGGTCGCCCTCGGTTTCTGCGCCGCCGGCCTGCTGCGCGGGAGGCGCTGGGCGCGCACTCCGAGCCTGGTGGCCCAGGTGGTGGTCGTCGCGGTCGGCGCGTGGCTGATCGCGCCGAGCGGTCAGCTGCTGTGGGGACCGGTGCTGGTGCTGGTCGGGATCGTCGGGGCGGTGCTGCTGCTGTCCAGGCCGGCCAACGCCTGGATCAGCCGGTTCCCGCTGCCGTTCGCAGAGCCGGACCCGTGAGCCGGAACACGGTCCACTCGTCCATCGGGACCGCTCCCAGCGCGCGGTAGAAGTCGATCGCCGGGCTGTTCCAGTTCAGCACGGCCCATTCCACCCTGGCGTATCCGCGCTCGACGGCGATTCGCGCCAACCGGGTCAGCAGTGCCCGGCCGAGCCCCGAGCCCCGCAGTTCGGGCCGCACGTACAGGTCCTCCAGGTAGATGCCGTGCACGCCCTCCCAGGTCGAGAAGTTCAGGAAGTAGAGAGCGAAACCGCCGACGGCGCCCGGCTCGGCTTCGGCGACCAGGCCGAACAGGGCGGGGGAGGGGCCGAACAGTGCGGCGTGCAGCTTCTCGTCGGTCAGGTGACACAGCTGCGGCGACTCCTCGTAGGCAGCCAGGTCGTGCACGAGTGCCGCCACCGCGGTGATGTCGGCGGGTGCGACGGGGCGAACCTGCGGATCGGGCGGTGCACCGGTCATCGGGATCATGTGAATGGGGATCATGTGAATGGGGATCATGTGAATGGGGATCAGGCGATTGGGGATCAGGCACCGACGTGCGGCGCCCGGAAGGGGACGATGTTCGCATGCTCGATGCAGGGCTCGTCGTGGTAGAAGCCGAGCACCGTGACGGCGGCAGGGTTCATCATGAGCAGCCCGCCGTTCTCGACAGGCAGGCCGACCCAGCGCATCGCCAGGACCCGGGAGATGTGGCCGTGGCAGAAGAGAGCGACGTCGCCGTCGGCCAGACGCTCTTTGGCGGCGGCCAGCACCCGGTCGCAGCGGATCCGCACGTCCTGCGGTGACTCGCCGCCGGGAGCGCCGTTCCGGAAGATCGACCAGCCCGGATCGGTCCGGTGGATCTGCTTGCTGGTGATCCCCTCGTAGTCGCCGTAGGACCATTCGGCCAGGTCGTCCACCACCTCGTCGATGTGCAGCCCGGCCAGGGTCGCCGTGCGCCTGGCGCGCAGCCGGGGGCTGCTCCACACGGTGGTCGGGTTCAGTTCGAGTCCCCAGAGCAGGCTGGGCACCGTCATCGCCTGGTGCACGCCCTCGTCGGTGAGGTCGATGTCCGTGGTCGATGTGTGCTGCCCCGACTTGCTCCACTCCGTCTGTCCGTGCCTGATCAGCGCAATCCGATTCGTCACGATGTCACCTTCAGGCTGTTGGTGTAGTCCACGCATGTACTCCAATCGGGCAGCAGGCCTTGCTCGGCGGCCTCGGCAAGGGTCGGTGCATCCCGATCCTTGTCCGACAGCAGGAATTCGATTCCCTCGGGCAGCGGTAGCCCGAGCGCCGGGTCGAGCGGGTTGACGCCGTGCTCGCGGCCGGGCGCGTAACCGGTGGAGCACAGGTAGGTGAGCGTGGAGTCGTCCTCCAACGCGACGAACGCGTGCCCGATGCCCTCGCCGAGGTACACCGCCCGGCGATGCTCGCCGTCCAGCCGGACCGCGTCGCACGCACCGAAGGTGGGCGATCCGACCCGGATGTCCACCATGAAGTCGATCACCGCGCCGCGCGGGCAGGTGACGTATTTGGCCTGGCCGGGTGGCACGTCGGAAAAGTGCACGCCGCGCAGCGTCCCGGCCCTGGACACCGACATGTTGGCCTGGGCCAGCCGCAGCGGATGACCGACCGCATCCTCGAGCCGCTCGACCTTGAACCACTCGAGGAAGACCCCGCGAGGGTCGCCGTGCTGGACCGGGGTGAATTCGAATGCCCCAGGCACCATGAGTTCGCGAACCTGCATGATCGCGGATCCTATCGGGACTAGCCTGGCCGGCATGAGCCTGCTCAACGCCGCCGAGATCGATCGTGACCTGGCCGAGCTGCCCGGTTGGGGAGGCGACGCCGAGGACATCCGATGCCGGTACACCGCCCAGGACTTCCCGGCGGCGATTGCGCTGGTCGATGCCGTTGCGGTGGCCGCAGAGGAGGCGAATCACCATCCGGACATCGACATCCGGTGGCGCGAGGTGTTGTTCGTGCTGTCCACGCACTCCGAGGGTGGGGTCACCGCCAAGGACGTTCAGCTGGCCGGCCGGATCGACGGCATCGCCAGGGGCATGGGGATCGTCTCTGGGTGACGCCGACCTGACACGCCGGACGGTTATGACTTCCGGCGTTCGTGGTGCATCATGTCCTCACCCTTTGTTGCATCCGTACCACCAGCGTTACCTTCCGATGGACCGACCAGGCCCATACGGTCCGGCAGTTCGGAGCGCCCACCGCGCGCTCGTCCGGCCGGCACCGCACCCTCCACATCCGTTTCGTTCCCGGATGCCGCCTGCTCGCCCCGCGGAGAACCCCATGCTCAGCACCCTCGACTGCCCGGACACCGCCCTGCCAAGCCAAGCCCCACCGCCCGCGCCGCGGCTGCGCGCCAGCTTCACCGCCGACGACGTCCTGGAGGCGCACCGCGGCGGGAAGCTGTCGGTCGAACTGCGCGCACCCCTGGTCGACAAGCGCGACCTGTCGATGATGTACACCCCCGGCGTGGCCGGGGTCTCCAGCCTGATTGCCCGTGATCCTGCCGCCGCCCGCGAGTACACCTGGGCGTCCCGGCTGGTCGCCGTCGTGTCCGACGGCACCGCCGTGCTGGGCCTGGGCGACATCGGGGCCAAGGCATCGCTGCCGGTGATGGAGGGCAAGTCGGCCCTGTTGCGGTCCTTCGCCGGGCTCGACTCGGTGCCGATCGTGCTGGACACCACCGACCCGGACGAGATCGTGGCCGCGGTGCGGGCGATCGCCCCCTCGTTCGGCGCCATCAACCTGGAGGACATCTCCGCTCCGCGCTGCTTCGAGGTCGAGGAGCGCCTGGTCGAGGCGCTGGACATGCCGATCATGCACGACGACCAGCACGGGACCGCGGTGGTGGTGCTCGCCGCGTTGATGAACGCCGCATCGGTGATCAGCCGGGTGATGGTGGACCTGCGGGTGGTGATCGCGGGCGCCGGAGCAGCCGGGATCGCATGTGCCAAGATCCTGCTCGCCGCCGGCGTGCGGGACCTGGTCGTTGTCGATTCCAAGGGGATCCTCTCCGAAGGCCGGCCGGGCATGCACCCGGTCAAGCAGCGGATGGCCGCGGTGACGAACCCGCGGGGCCTGACCGGCGACCTGGCCGTTGCGATGGCCGGTGCGGACGTGTTCATCGGAGTGTCGGGCGGTGCGGTCGACCCGGCCCTGGTGCGGACCATGGGTGCCCGGCCGATCGTGTTCGCGCTGGCGAACCCGGACCCGGAGATCCGCCCGGAGGATGCACACGCCAACGGTGCCGCGGTGGTGGCGACCGGTCGCAGCGACTACCCGAACCAGATCAACAACGTCCTGGCCTTTCCCGGCATCTTCCTGGGCGCTCTGGACTGCGCGGCCACCCGGATCACCGAGGGCATGAAGGTGGCCGCGGCGGGTGCGATCTGTGCCGCGGTGCCCGGGCGGGCCGATGCGGGGCGCATCGTGCCCGACCCCTTCACCCCCGGGTTGGCCCGGATGGTGGCTGACGCCGTGATGGCGGCGGCCGCCGCCGAGGCCGTCACGGCGGGGGTCGTCTGACCGCACTCGCCCACCCCTGACCACCGGGTCCCCACCACCGGCCCCGGTTCACCCGCGGCCCTCGCTCCCCACCATCGGGGCGGGGGCCGCGGGCTCGGTGGGCCAGGATGAAGCGGTGACGAGCCCCCTGCAGATCGGAACCCAGCCGCTCACCCGACCCGACGTGGTCACCGTCGCCCGCGACGGTCGGCCGGTGGTCCTTGCTCCCGACGCGCTCGCGGCGATGGCGGCCAGTCGGGCCGTGGTGGAAGCCCTCGCCGGTGACCCGCACCCGCACTACGGCATCTCCACCGGCTTCGGTGCGCTGGCCACCACATCCATCCCGCCGTCCCGGCGGGCGGCCCTGCAGCGGTCCCTGATCCGCTCGCATGCCGCCGGCAGCGGTGAACCGGTCGAGCGTGAGGTGGTGCGCGGGTTGATGCTGCTCCGGCTCGCCACGCTGGCGCGCGGGCGCACCGGGATCCGCCCGTCGACCGCCCAACTCCTGTCGGGTTTGCTCTCGCACGGCATCACCCCGATCGTCCCCGAATACGGTTCGTTGGGCTGCTCGGGTGACCTGGCGCCGCTGGCCGCAGTCGCGCTGGTGCTGATCGGCGAGGGCGAGGCGGTCGACGCCGGTGGGGTACGACGACCCGCGGCCGACGCCCTCGCGGCGGCCGGCCTGGAGCCGGTCACGCTGGCGGAGAAGGAGGGCCTGGCGCTGATCAACGGCACCGACGGAATGCTCGGAATGCTGGTGCTCGCGCTGCATGACCTGGCGCAGC
>CAYZBB010000041.1:0-16471 GCA_964476495.1 uncultured Actinomycetes bacterium
GGAACATTCACGAACTCGCCGCTTAAGCGGTGTCCACGAAATCGATTACGCTCTACATCTTGAACGTGTCCTTCACCGAGGCGATTCGTGCCCGGCTCGATGACGCGACGATCGTCGACCCCCGCAAGTACTTCGGACCCGCCCGTGACGCCATCGCCGCCACCGTCGAACACATCGTCCGCACCCTGCGGATCCCGGCCGACCAACTCACATCAATCTCGTGACATCGATCTGAGCTGCTCCAGGACGTACCAAACAGAACCCAAGCAACAGGCACCGACCTGCGACGGCGGTGGGTAGGCCCATCGACCGCACAATTGCAGCAGACCAAGGAAAAGGACAATTCCATGGCACGAATCACCATCCTCGCGGCCACCGGCTGCCCGACCGGTATCGCCCACACCTTCATGGCCGCCGAGGCGCTCGAGGAGGCCGGTCGCAAGCTGGGCGTCGACATCAAGGTCGAGACGCACGGCCAGATCGGCATCGAGAACGCTCTGACCCCGGACGAGATCGCCAACGCCGCAGGCATCATCATCGCCGCCGACAAGGACGTCCAGGCCTACCGGTTCGCCGGCCGCCCGGTCATAGATGTCGGCGTCAAGAAGGGCATCACCGACGCCGAAGCACTGATCCAGCAGGTCCTGGACGGCAAGGCGCCCGTCAAGCCCGGTGTCCCGGTCGGGGCCGGACAGGCCGGCGGCGACACTGGGCCGGGGAGTCCCGCGGGTGCACGCGCCGTCGCACCCCGGGCGGGTCACCGCACCTACCTCCGTGCGGTCTACAAGCACCTGATGAACGGTGTTTCCCACATGCTGCCGTTCGTCGTGGGTGGTGGCGTCCTGGTTGCGGTGTCATTCCTCTGGGGCATCTACTCCGCGGACCCGACCAACGAGCAGTACAACGAGGTCGCCGCTGCCATCAAGACCATCGGTGGACTCGCGATGAGCCTGATGGTGCCCGTCCTGGCGGCGTTCATCGCCGAATCCATCGCCAACCGCCCGGGCCTGATCGTCGGCTTCGTCACCGGCCTGGTCGCCTCCACCCTGGGCGCCGGGTTCCTCGGCGGCATCATCGCCGGCTTCCTTTCCGGCTACGGCATGTTGCTGCTTGCCAAACTGTTGTCCGGGCTGCCCAAGTCCCTCGACGGTCTCAAAGCCATCTTCTTGTACCCGGTCTTGGGTATCGCCGCCTACGGAGGCATCATCTACGTGCTCTCCAAGCCGTTGGCCGGTCTCAGCACTGCCCTCCAGGACTTCCTCGTCGGCTTCCAGAACTCCAACCCGATCATCCTGGGCGTCCTCGTCGGCGTCATGTGCGCCTTCGACATGGGCGGCCCGGTCAACAAGGCCGCCTATGTCACCGGTACCGCCTTGCTCGCCAGTGGGAACTTCACCTTCATGGCAGGAGTATCCGCCGCGTGCATCACCCCGCCCCTGGTGACCGGATTCGCGGCCCTGTTCTTCCGCAAGGCCTTCGACAACCGGGAACGCAACGCCGCCTATGTCAACTTCATCCTCGGCTCGACCCACATCACCGAAGGTGCCATTCCGTTCGCCGCACGCAACCCCATCGTCGTCATCCCGATCTTGATGGTGGCCTCATCGATCTCCGCTGTCCTGACCTACCTGTTCGGCGTCGGCGTGCCCGCCCCGCACGGAGGATTCCTCGTCCTGCCCGTCGTCATCCACCCGCTCCTGTGGGTCGCCGCCATCCTCGCCGGTTCCGTCATCGGCGGACTGGCCTACGGATTCTGGAAGAACCGCACCACCGAAAGCACCCAGGTCGAGAACATCATTGACGACAACATCGATGCGATGGGACCCGGTGCAGCCAAGACTTCATGACGGCCCTCCGGCGGGAGGTCTCGTCGCGGCGGCCGCCGGCCGAAGCGAGACCACTCATCAGTCAGTAGTCATGGCAGGACTACTTGGCTGCCAGCGGAGTTCGTGCGGGAGCTCCGGGTGCGGTCGCAGGTGAACGCCAGAGCACCACGGCCATCGCGATGAGCCAGAAACACCACGCCACATAGCCGACGAAATTGGTGAGGCCGGCGACGGACACTCCGAGCGGGATGGTGACGCCGGTTGCGATCAGCACGGCGGCGGCGTAACCGAGCCATCCCAGCCATCTTGGGGCGATGCCGCCGCTGGTGGCGATGACGACCAGGACCGTGAAGGTCGCGGTCAGGGCGTAGCCGATGGTCTCACCGAGCACGGTTCCCAGCCACGTGTGCAGCAGATCGAAAGTGCGCTGGGCGTTGTCAGTTTCGGACGGCACGGTGGCGTCGGCGCTGAGGCCTGGGACGAACAGAACCCATCGGGAGAGCCCGATCACCTGGACGGTCGCGGCGGCGACACCGATACCGGCGATCCATCTGCCGATTCGGCCGCCGGCGATGCGCCCGAGCAGAACCCCGACCGGTGCGAGCAGCGCGGCACTGATGATCAAGGCGAGAAACCAGCCGGTGACCGCGGTTTGCCGCTCACGGTACGCGTCGAGAATCACCCCGGTCGGCGCCTTCAGGATCGCGGGGTAGTCGAAGACCGAGCCGAGCGCGGTGAAGCCGGCGATCGCCAGGGTCGCCGCGGCGGCCATGGCGGCCGCGGCGAGTCGTTGGGTTGCCTGCATGGTCATCGTGGGTCCCTTCGAGGGTGTGGCGCGGTGGATGTTGTTGGGACGGGGCTGGTCCCGCTAGGGCCGGCTGGGTCGTGCGTCGCGCAGTGTTGCCTGCGAGGTGCGGGTCGGGTGGTCCCGGTACCACCGGAGGGTGTCGGCCAGTGCGGTGTCCAATGAAGTGCTGTGATCGCCGAAGGCGGTGCGGAACTTGCTGTCGTCGACGACCCAACGATCGGTGAACTGGTACAGCGTGTGCCGGTACTCGCGCATCGCGGGTCTTATCAGCCCGACCACGTGCAGGGTGACGCGTCCGGCGGCCAGGACGCGCGGCCGGTGACCGGCGAGACCGTAGACATGGTCGATGATCTGCCGAGTGCTGCGGGCCTGGGCGACCGGCAGGTGCCACACCTGTCCGGTCGCGCCCGGCCGAGTGCCCAGGATGACCAGGCCGGCGGCGACATCGGGGGAGTAGGAGTAGCTGTGGGGCAGGCGAGGGTTGCCCATGATCTGTGCGGTGCGGCCGGTCAGGGCCGCGTCGAAGACGTTCGCTCCGAGCGCGGACTGCGTTGTGCGGGGACCGAAGTAGTCCGAGGCCCGGCCGATGGCCACCTCGACCAGGCCGGCTCGGTGCGCGGCGAGCAGCTCTTCGGTCATCGCCGCCCGGGTGGCCGCCTTCGCAGAGGTCGGCCTGGCGTGCATGGATTCGACGAGGTCCCGCCCGCCGACAGGGCCATAGGCGTAAAGGTTCTCGAGCACCACGAGGCGGGCACCGGCCGCCTGGGCACCGGCGAGCACGGCGCGTTGCATCGGCGGGAACTGGTCCGGCCAGCGATCGTAAGAAGTCGCGTTGACGCAGAAGTAGACGGCGTCGGCACCTTCGGCGACGCGGATAGTGAAATCCGGATCGCTCGCGTCCCCCGCAATGAGGTCGGCGCCCGGGACCGCATCGCGGCCGCTGCGATTCACGGCGGCAACGTCCAATCCGAGTGCCACGAGTTGTTCGGTCACCAGGCGACCGATCTGGCCCGTACCGAAGACGATGTGCCGGCTCATCGTGATGTGCCCCTTTCGCGCTTGTCGAGGATCAGCGGCAGGACGACGGTGCCGGCGGTGACCGCGATCGCACCGAACGAACCGAACACGGTGAAATGCTGGTCGACCTGGATTCCGGCCACGGTGGTCACCGCCCACCCGATCGCCCAGATCACCGCGAGCGCGGCGGGCCAGACCAGGGCCAGTTGTCCCAGTCGCGGTCGCAGGGTGACCGCCTGGGCGGTGCCGACGGCGAACCCGCAGATCCCGCCCTGTATGACCAGCGCACCGAGATCGGTGCCATAGTCCACCACTGCCGAGCCGACGGTCAGCCCGACCGTCATCCCGACAGTGGTGGCAACGACCCACCAGCCACGAGCGGGACCGCTCCGACCCAGGCCCAGGGCCTGCGCGACGCCGACGGCCAAACCGGTGATCAAACCGCCGAGCACGCCGGCCAGCGGATCGTCGACGGGACCGACGAGCAGCATGGCGGCGAGTCCACCCGCCGGGAAGCCGACGAACGTCACCATCCAGCGCGCCGCGACCCGCACGGTCCGGTGGTGGGCGGTTGTGGTGGACGTGAGGTCGGTCATGATCACTCCTGCGGCTCGTGTGCCGGTCGATGCGGTCGGGACTGTCCGGGGTGGGTGTGCTCGGCGGCGATCCAGGCCACGATGATGTTGTCCGGGAAGTCCGAGAGATGCTCGCGCACAAGAACATCGAGGACGTCGTGGCGTTCGCTCAGATGCGCGACAGCGACGGCGAGGAGTTGACGGTCCCGGGTGGTGACGGCGTTGCGCGCGGCCCGGTCCAGCAGCTCCTGTGGATCGGGTGCGATCAACGCAGCGGCGATCAGCAGCGTGGGCATGTCGGCCGTCGTCGCGCGGTCCAGGATTTCCACGGCCGATGCCGCGTCGCCACCGATCAGCCCCCGAAGCAGGATGTCGATGTCGTCTGGCATGAGTGTGACTATCCGGGTGGGCGCTGACGCCGAGCTGACGTCGGGCTGACGGCGACCGTGGGAGTGGGTCGTACGCTCGGCACGTGCTGCAGATCTCGCTGCTCGGACCGCTCGAGGTCCGGCGTGACGGTCGGCTCGTCGCGGTGCCGGCCGGAAGGTCGACGCAGCTGCTCGCGCGCTTGGCGCTGGATGCCGGTGTGTTCGTCCGCGCAGACCGGCTGCTGGACGACCTCTGGACCGCCGGCACGGCAAGTACTCGTCGCAACACGTTGCAGGCCAAGATCGCCCTGTTGCGTCGGGCACTCGGAGACCCACCGGTGATCACCAGCGGTGAAGGCGGCTACGCGCTCGCCGTCGAACCTACGGCGGTCGACGCGCTGGTCGTTGTCGGGCATGCGGCGACGGCATGGGAGCTGTTCGACGCGGGCGACTTCCGCGGAGCCGCCGACCTGTGCGCGTCGACCCTGCGGCTCTACCGGGGAGAGGTGCTGCAGGCTGCCGGGGACGGGGCCTGGGTCACCCCGCATCGGGCGCGGTTGGAAGAGACTCGGATGCGGTTGATCGAGATCAGGTTCTCCGCGACCCTGGAACTCGGCGACACGCACGGCGGCATCGGTGATCTGGAAGATGCGGTGGCGATCTACCCCTTCCGGGAGCGGCTGTGGGAGTTGTTGATCACCGCTCTCTATCGCTCCGGACGGCAGGCCGACGCGCTCGCCACGTATCAGCGGATCCGGAATCGGCTGTCGGACGAACTCGGCCTCGAGCCCGGCCCGCGGCTGCAGCGGCTCGAGGAACGGATCCTGCATCACGACGGATCACTCGACGGCCCGCACCGCGGGGCAGGTCCGGCGGTGTCTGCCTCCCGGCTCGGAAACCTACCGTCGTTGTCCGCCGAGTTGGTCGGTCGTCGGTGCGAGATCACCGCTGTGGCCCAACTGCTCGCCACCAACCGGCTTGTCGAGATCGTCGGGCCGGGCGGCGTCGGGAAGACCGCGACGGCTATCGCCGTCGGCCGCGGTTTCCTTGGGTCGGCCGATGTGGGATCCGGCGGTGTCTGGCTGGCCAGACTTGAGACGGCCCTGACACCGGAGGACGTCATCGACGCGGTTATCGCCGCACTGAACGTTCCCGGCAACGTGCAGGCTCTGCTCGAGCGGCTCAAGGGCACGGCCGCACTGCTGATTCTCGACAATTGCGAGCACGTCGTCGACGCCGCCGCGGCGCTCGCTGCGCGCATCCTCGACGCCGCCCCGAACGTTCGGCTCCTGTGCACGAGCCAGGTTCCGCTCGAGATCGATGGCGAGGTCGTGGTCGACCTCGCCCCTCTTGCCCTGCCCGACGCGGTTGAGCTGTTCACCCGGCGGGCGACGGCGCAGCGCTCGGCCAGCCGGTCGGGTGTGGACGGCGATTCGGTGCTTGCCCTGTGTCGCTCCCTGGACGGCCTACCGCTGGCGATCGAACTGGCGGCGGCCCGCACCCGGACACTGTCGATCGACGAGATCTCCCGGCGCCTTGATAATCGGTTCGCCGTGTTGAGCGACCCGACGAGCCGGCGGCCGGAACGGCGTCGGTCCCTGCGCTCGACCATCCGGTGGAGCTACGAGATGCTCTTCCCGGACGATCAGCGGGGACTGTGGGCGCTGGCCACCTTCGCGTCCGGCGCGTCGCTGCGGGCGGTGGAGTTCGTCCTGCAGGCGCTGGACGTGCCGGCCGCCGCGGCGATCGACGTGGTCGATCGGCTTGCCAACCGCTCGTTGGTGATCGTCGAGGACCAGGCCACGGCGTCGCCTGAACCCGACGGCTCGCCCGGGCCGTGGCGGCACTCGGTTCGGTATCGGCTGCTTGACAGCATTCGGGCGTTCGCCCGCGAGGAGATGACCGTGGCCGGGATGATCGAACGTGCCTGCGCCGCGCACGCGACCTGGTTCGCAGCGGCGGCCGACGCCTCGACCGCCGGGGTGCGCAGCAGCCGGCAGGCCGAGCACCTGTCGTTCGCCCGCGTCGAACGGGCAAACATCGATACGGCGCTGGCCTGGAGCATCACCCGCGATCCGCTGCTGGCCCTCGGCATCGTCAACGGGTTCGGCTGGGCGTGGGTGGTGCTCGGCGACAGCCGGGGCGCCGATCGGATCCTGGCCGCCCTCGATGCGGTCGGCGACCTCGCGCCCGCGCGGGACTGGGCGGGCGCGTTGCTTCTTGCGTCGTGGATCGAGGCGTCGATCGGGCACCTCGACCCGGCGCGGGACCATGTCGCCGGTGCCAGCGAACTCGCCGACGCCGAACACGACGTCGACCTCCAGGCGCGGTGCGCGTACCACCTCGCCTACGTCGTCTCGCATCACGGCGAATTCCGTCGGGCGATGGAACTCACCGAGCGCAGTCGTGCCCTCTACGAGGGGCTGGACCGGCCGTGGGACCGGGTCGCGAACGGGCTCTTCGCGGCCCGGGCCGCGATCTCGGCCGGCGATCACGAACGCAGTGTCGAGGCCGTGGACCGGGTGCGCCGCTGGCTGCCAACGGTCGACGACCCGTGGCTACACGTGCGCGGCGAGGCCATTGCCGGCGAGCTGGCCCGGCTGCAGCGCCGGTTCGGTGACGCCGTCCGGCACCTCGCGGTGGCCGCCGACACCTCCCGGCGACTCGGCTTCGCACAGACCGAGGCGTACCAACTGTCCAGTCTCGGCCGGGCGCAGTGTCAGGCCGGCGACTACGAGACCGGTTCGGCCACCCTGGAACTCGCCGTCGAGAGGGCCGAGGCGACCGGTGACGTGCGGCTTGCGGCGCTCGTCCGGGTGCACCTCGGGCGGGTCCTGCGCGCGCTCGGACGGACGGCCGAGGCACAGGCCGCCATCGAAACGGCCATGGCGTGGCATCGCGGCGCCGGCGGTGGTGAGCAGGCCGCGCTCGGGGAGTGCCTGGTGGCCGCGATGGATGCGGCGGACGGGGTTGCCGGCGCCGGGGACCGGCTGACCGCGGTCCTGTACGAGGCCCGGCGACGTGACGACGCACCGGTCGAGGTGTTCGCGCTTGATGCGCTCGCCCGGCTCGCGTCCACGGCGGGTGATATCGCCGCCGCGCTGGAACTCGAAGCGGTGGCCGACCGCCGGATGGTGTCCGCCGCCCACTTCATCACCGAGTTCGACCGCGTCGATGCCGTTTCTCGGCCCGTTCGTTCAACACGAGAAACGCCAGCAGGCCGCTGACCACGATCGTGATGCCGGCGGCTTGGCGTCCGTTCAGCGTCTCGCCCAGCAGCAGGAACGACCACACGACGGCGAGGGCAGGCTGAATCACCTGCACGATCCCGATCGTGCCGATCGGGATCGACCTCTGAGCAAACACCAGGAGCCCGTTTCCGGCCATCCCGACCAGGAAAGCCAGGATCAGTGTGTAGAGCCATCCGGTGGTGCTCAGCCCGAACATGTCCCCATTCGCGATCGCCAGTGGAAGCACCGCAAGGGCCGCGATCGGGCTGATGGTTGCCATGAAGGTGGCCACGTCCATGTCCCGACGGAAGTGTCGCGTCGAGACGACAAACCCGGTCAGGAGCAGCATCGCCAGCACGCCGAAGACGTTCCCCCTGACCGACGCGTCCCCGACCGGCGGCGCGCTGAACAACACGAGGGCCGTGCCGCCGAACGCGGCGAGCGCGAACACCAGGGCGCGCGGATCGAAGTACTCCCGGAACAGCACCGCACCGAGCGGGACGATCAGGAAGGGGGCCAGGGAACCGATGAGTGCCGCGTTCGCGACGCTGTTGTAGGTGGCCCCGGCGAAGAAGACCGCGAGGTTGAGGCCGAAGAACACGCCTGGGATGACCGCCTGGCGTACATCTCGCATGGTGACACGGCGTCCGGTGCACCACAGGAACACGTTCCACACCAGGCTGACCACGACCAATCGCCAGAACGCGACCAGGACCCCCGGAGTCTCCGCGCGCTTGACCAGCGTCGAACTCAGCGAGAAGGCGACCACGACGCCGGCGACCGCGAGTGCTCCCCACGTCCGTGCCCCGATTCGTCCGGCCGGCGTCGGCGAGTCAGTCCACATTCGGTTACCCCCTTTCGATGCCGGTGTGGCGCCTGCGGGCCGACGCCCGGATCGAGTCCGACGTGCCCGCGACGGCGGTCGGTGTCAGCCGACCAATTCCACCGCACACGGCAGCCCAGGCGCATTCGCGAGCCGTCGGTCCGCGGTGACGAGTGGCAGGTCGAGACGAACGGCCAAGGCGACGTAGAGGGCGTCGTAGAAGCTCAGGCGATCCCGCAACGACCAGGCGATGGCCGCGAGACGGCAGTGGTCGTAGTGCATGTCGATGATCGCCGCAGCGGCCTGCAGGCAGATACGACCTTCCTCGGCGGAGATCTCATTGCGCCGGACGGTCCGACGCAGGACATGCCCGCATTCGGCGTCGATCAGGTGGGGCGCATGCCAGAACGTGTTGACCAGAAGCCGGCGCCGGGACGCTGCGCCGCCCGCGACCGGAAGCAAACCGTGAATCAGGGCCGACGCGTCGATGACCCGATCGGTCACCGGCGAACCTCGTCGAGTGCTTCCAGGATGCCTTCGAGGGTCGTGCCCGGAGAATCGCTGTCCGCCCACATCGCGTCGATCCGGGCCAACTCCTCATCCTTGGACCGACGCCGAGCCTGAGCGGTCACCTGGCTCAGCATGTACGCCTGGATCGACTGACCAGCGGCCTTGGCCCGGCGACGAATCGTCTCGTAGACGTCGTCCGGGATATCGCGTATCTGGATTGTCGCCATGCCGCCACCGTAGCGCTGTTGTTGCGCAGTAGCGCTGAAACAGCGCTACTGGTCCCCCCCGGCGACTGCCCATGGTGTCGGACGACCCAGGTAGGTTCCTCGCATGTTTTCCAAGATCCTGGTGGCCAACCGGGGCGAGATCGCGGTGCGTGCGTTCCGCGCCGCCTGGGAGCTCGGTATCGACTCGGTGGCGGTCTTCCCGTGGGAGGACCGCAACTCGGTGCACCGGCAGAAGGCCACCGAGGCATACCAGATCGGCGAGCGGGGCCACCCGGTGCGCGCCTACCTGGACGTCGACGCGATCGTGCGCACGGCGGTGGCGGCGGGTGCGGACGCGGTCTACCCGGGCTACGGGTTCCTGTCGGAGAACCCGGACCTGGCCCAGGCCTGCGCGGATGCCGGCATCACCTTCATCGGCCCGTCCGCGCAGGTGCTGGAGATGGCGGGCAACAAGGCCACCGCGGTCGCCGCAGCCACCGCCGCCGGTGTCCCGGTCCTTCCTTCGAGCGCCCCGTCGAGCGACCCGCAGACCCTGATCGCGGCCGCCGAACAGATCGGCTTTCCGGTGTTCGTCAAGGCCGTCGCCGGCGGTGGCGGGCGCGGCATGCGGCGGGTCGACACCCCGGAGGCACTGCCTGAGGCGCTGGCCACCGCGATGCGGGAGGCCGATTCGGCGTTCGGCGACCCGACGGTCTTCCTGGAACGCGCCGTCATCGAGCCCCGCCACATCGAGGTGCAGATCCTCGCCGACCACCGCGGCGCGCACGGCGACCCGGCGGGCACCATCCACCTGTTCGAGCGGGACTGTTCGGTGCAGCGGCGGCACCAGAAGGTGATCGAGGTCGCACCCGCGGTCGGACTGGATCCTGATCTGCGGCAACGGATCTGCGCCGATGCGGTGGCCTTCGCCCGGCACATCGGGTACGTCAACGCCGGCACCGTGGAGTTCCTGGTGGAGGGTGACGGTCCCGACGCCCGGTACCACTTCATCGAGATGAACCCGCGCATCCAGGTCGAGCACACGGTCACCGAGGAGGTCACCGACGTCGACCTGGTCGGCGCGCAGATCCGCATCGCCGCCGGGGAGACCCTGCAGGACCTGGGCCTGCGACAGGAGGAGATCAGGGTCAACGGTGCGGCGCTGCAGTGCCGGATCACCACTGAGGATCCGGCGAACGGGTTCCGCCCGGACACCGGCAAGATCAACACCTACCGCTCGCCGGGCGGCGGCGGGGTCCGCGTCGACGGCGGCACCGTGCATTCCGGCGCCGACGTCTCCGCGCACTTCGACTCGCTGCTGGTCAAACTGACCTGCCGGGGCCGGGACTGGGCGCAGGCCGTGGCCCGGGCCCGCCGCGCGCTGGCCGAGTTCCGGGTCCGCGGCGTGGCGACGAACATCCCGTTCCTGATGGCGGTCCTGGACGACCCGGACTTCGCCGCCGGCGGGGTCACCACGAACTTCATCGAGACGCACCCGGAGCTGCTGACCGCCCGGCATTCCGCGGACCGGGGCACCCGGCTGCTGTCCTACCTCGGCGATGTGACCATCAACAAGCCGTACGGATCCCGGCCGCGCGGCCTGATCGAACCGCACCTGAAGCTGCCGTTCGTCGATATGAAGCATCCGGCGCCGCCGGGTACCCGTCAGGCGCTGGTCGACCTCGGCCCCGAGGGCTTCGCCCGTCGATTGCGGGAAGCGCCCGACCTGCTGGTCACCGACACCACCTTCCGGGACGCGCATCAGAGCCTGCTGGCCACCCGCGTCCGCACCCGGGACCTGGCGATGATCGGGCCCGCGGTGGCCCGGTTGACGCCGCAGCTGCTGTCCATCGAGGCCTGGGGCGGTGCCACCTACGACGTCGCGCTGCGGTTCCTGTCCGAGGACCCGTGGGAGCGGCTGGCCACCCTGCGGGAGGCCATCCCGACCATCGCCCTGCAGATGCTGCTGCGCGGCCGCAACACCGTCGGCTACACGCCCTACCCGGCGGCCGTCACCGACGCGTTCGTCACGGAGGCGGCGTCGACTGGTATCGACATCTTCCGGATCTTCGACGCGCTCAACGACGTCAACCAGATGCGTCCGGCCATCGACGCCGTCCGGGCCACCGGCACCGCGATCGCCGAGGTGGCGCTGTGTTACACCGGCGACCTGTCCAACCCCGCCGAGAAGCTGTACACGCTGGACTACTACCTGCGGCTGGCCGAGCAGATCGTCGACGCCGGCGCGCACGTGCTGGCGATCAAGGACATGGCCGGGCTGCTGCGCGCACCCGCCGCGCACACCCTGGTCACCGCGCTGCGGGAACGGTTCGACCTGCCACTGCACCTGCACACCCACGACACCGCCGGCGGGCAGCTGGCCACCCTGCTCGCCGCGTCGGCCGCGGGGGTGGACGCGGTGGACGCGGCGAGCGCCCCGATGGCCGGCACCACGTCGCAGCCGCCGATGTCCGCGCTGGTCGCCGCGACCGACTTCACCGCCAGGCACACCGGCCTGGACCTGCACGCGGTGCAGGAGCTGGAGCCGTACTGGGAGGCGGTGCGCGCACTGTACGCCCCGTTCGAATCGGGCCTGCGCGCGCCGACCGGCCGGGTGTACCAGCACGAGATCCCCGGTGGGCAGCTGTCCAACCTGCGCCAGCAGGCGATCGCCCTGGGCCTGGGGCACCGGTTCGAGGAGGTCGAGGCCACCTACACGGCGGCCAACGCGATGCTCGGCAACCTGGTCAAGGTCACGCCCTCGTCGAAGGTGGTCGGCGACCTGGCCCTGCACCTGGTGGGCGCCCGGGTCGATCCGGCCGAATTCGAGGCCGACCCGGGCCGGTTCGACATCCCCGACTCCGTCATCGGCTTCCTGTCCGGCGAGCTGGGCGATCCGCCCGGCGGCTGGCCCGAGCCGTTCCGCGGCAAGGCGTTGGCCGGCCGCCGGTACACCCCGCCCGAGGCGACGCTGGGCGACGAGGACGCGGCGGACCTGGCCGCCAACCCGCGCCCGACCCTGAACCGATTGTTGTTCCCCGGCCCGGAACGGGAGTTCCGGCAGTCCCGGCAGCAGTACGGCGACCTGTCCGTGCTGCCCACCGTCGACTACCTGTACGGGCTGCAACCCGGCGCCGAGCACGTGGTCGAACTGCAGTCCGGCCTGCAGCTGTACCTGGGTCTGGAGGCGACCGGGTCACCAGATGAGCGGGGTCTGTGCAACGTCGTCGCGACCCTGAACGGCCAGCTGCGCCCGCTGCAGATCCGCGACCGCAGCGTCGATGTCGACGTGCCGGTGGCCGAACGTGCCGACCCGAGCAATCCGTTCCATGTCGCGTCGCCGTTCGCCGGTGTGGTCACCCTCGCGGTCAACGAGGGCGACATCGTCGAGGTCGGCGCGACGGTCGCCACCATCGAGGCCATGAAGATGGAGGCCTCGATCACCGCACCCCGGGCCGGTCGGGTGCAGCGCACCGCCATCAACCAGGTCCAGCAGGTCGAGGGCGGCGACCTGCTGCTCGTGCTCACCGACGACGCCTGAGAAACCCGGGGATGACGCGGATCGTCGCGGGCCGCTGGCGGGGCCGCCGGCTCGTCGTGCCCAAGGGCGTCGGCACCCGGCCCTCCGCCGAGCGAGTGCGGGAGGCACTCGCCGGGTCGCTGCAGGCCACCGGCGGGCTGGACGGCGCCCGGGTCCTCGACCTCTGGGCGGGCACCGGCGCACTCGGCCTGGAGCTGGCCTCCCGCGGCGCGTCCGCCGCCGCATTCGTCGAGCGCGACCGGTCGGCGCTCGCCGCGCTCCGCGCCAACGTCGACACGTTCAACGAGACGTCCGGTCCGGTGCTCACCGTCCTGGCAGGCGACGTCGCCACCGTGGTCGGCCGGTTGGCCGGGCCGTTCGACATCGTGGTCGCCGACCCCCCGTACGACCTCGACGGTGCCGTGGTGACCGGAGTCCTGGAATCCTTGGTCCGTCTCGATGCCCTGGCCCGGCATGCGGACCTGATCGTCGAGCGCAGCACGAAGTCGGGCGAGATCGCCTGGCCCGACCCGCTGGCCGCCGCCCGCACGAAAACGTACGGCGACACGCTGCTCTGCTACGGTCGCGCCCCATGACCGAGCGAATCGTCATCACATGACCCACGCCGTCTGTCCCGGCTCCTTCGACCCGCCCACGCTCGGCCACCTGGACGTCATCGCCCGGGCTGCCGGCCTGTTCGACCGGGTCACCGTCGCCGTGCTGGTCAACCCGGACAAGAAGGGCATGTTCATCCTGGAGGAGCGGCTCGACCTGCTCCGCGCCACCACCGGTCACCTGCCCAACGTCGGTGTCGACAGCTTCCGCGGGCTGCTGGTCGACTACTGCCGGGACCGCGGCATCGCCGCCATCGTCAAGGGGCTGCGGGCGATGTCGGACTTCGACTACGAGCTGCAGATGGCGCAGATGAACCACGGACTGACCGGCGTCGACACCCTGTTCATGCCGACCAGCCCGGCCTACTCGTTCGTCTCGTCGTCGCTGGTCAAGCAGGTCGCCACGTACGGCGGCGACGTCAGGGGCCTGCTGCCCGAGGTGGTCGCCGACGCCCTCGCGGCGCGGCTCGCCGAATCCTGAACACGGGGCTCGGTGACGTCGAGCACGATCGCCCCCGGGCGTGTTGGCGCGGATGCGGGTGCCCGGCTTGTCAGACTGGACGAGCGTTGCCCGGCGAGCGGCCGGGCGCCCCGCGCCTGCCAGTCGACCCGTAGGAGGTTTGCATGTACCGGGTTTTCGAGGCACTCGACGAGCTGGTCACCATCGTCGAGGAGGCCCGCGGCCTGCCGATGACGGCGTCCTGCGTGGTGCCGCGCGGCGACGTGCTCGAGCTGCTCGACGACGTCCGCGACGCGCTGCCCGGGGAGGTCGACGACGCGCAGGACGTGCTCGACCACCGGGATCAGATGCTCGGTGAGGCGTCGGAGAAGGCGTCCACGATGGTCGCCGATGCGCAGGCCGAGGCCGAACGGCTCGTCGGTGGCGCCCGCACCGAGGCCGATTCGACCGTCACCGGCGCGCGGACCGAGGCGGACCGGCTGGTGCACGAGGCGTCCGCCCATGCCGACGGTCTGGTCGCCCGGGCCCGCGACGAGGCGGCACGGATCGTCCAGTCCGCCCAGGAACAGCACGATTCGATCATGGCCAGGGCGCGATCCGAGGCGGATCGGGCGGTCGCGGCCGGCCGGGCCAGCTACGAGCAGTCCGTCGCGGACGGCAAGGCGGAACAGGCTCGGCTGGTCACCCAGACCGAGGTGGTGCAGGCGGCGTACACAGAGTCCGCACGGATCCTGGACGGGGCACACGCCGACGCGGACCGCATGCGCAACGAGTGCGACACCTACGTCGACAACACCCTGGGCACGCTCGAGGAGACGCTCACCACCACGTTGCGGACCATCGGGCGGGGCCGGACCGCGCTGCGCAGCGGGGGAGTCGCCGACTTCCGGGACGACCGCGTCTTCGCCCGGACCTGAGCCCGGCCCGGGTCCACTCAGCCGAACACGGGTGGGTGCCGATCCCGCCATGGCCTGGCTCCTTCGAGCTGGCCGGCCAGCCGCAACAGCAGCGCGTCGTCGCCGACGCGGCCCATCAGGTGCACGCCGATCGGTAGCCCGGCGGCCGACCAGTACAACGGCACCGACATCGCCGGACCGCCGGTGATGTTCGCGGCGACCGCGGGGAACGGCACCAGGTCCCCGGCTGCCCGCGCCGCCCGCCACGGGTCGTCCTGAGTGGACACCATCAGACCCAGCGGGGGCGGCGGCTGCGCCATGGTCGGCGTGAGCCATGCATCGACCGACACCAGGAAGCGGGCGACGCCGCGGGCGAACGACTGCAGGTCCTCGATCGCCAGCAGGTAGTCCCCGGCATCCAGCTTCCGGCCGTCGGCGAGGTACGCCTCGGTGAGTGGGTCCAGCTCTCCGGGTCGCGGCGGCCGGCCGAGCCGTCGGGTCCAGTGCTTGACCACCCACAGCATCCCTGCGGCATACACCCGCCCGATCGCCCGGCCGACGTCCGGGGTCAGGCCGGGCAGGTCCGCCTCCACCACCTGGTGCCCGAGGCCGGTCAACAGCTCGATCGAATCATCAAGAGCGGCAAGGCAATCCGGGTGGACGGGACGGTCGGACAGGCGGTCGCCCGGTGGCCGGCGACTGACCGCGATCCGCAGCCGGCCGGGATCCCGACCGACCTGAGCCGCGAACGGCTCCGCGACCGGTGGCGCCGGGTACGGGTCACCGAGGTCCGGTCCGCCGGTCGCGTCGAGCAACGCAGCGCTGTCCCGGACCGACCGGGTCAGCGCATGCTCCGCGACGAGCCCGGAGAACACGTCCCCGTACCGGGGCCCAAGCGGGTTGCGGGCCCGCGTCGGCTTGAACCCGAACAGGCCGCAGGCGGACGCCGGAAACCGGATGGAACCGCCCGCGTCGTTGCCGTGTGCGAACGGCACGAGCCCGGCGGCGACGGCGGCCGCCGCCCCGCCGCTCGATCCGCCGGTGGTCCGCGACAGGTCCCACGGGTTGGCGGTCGCGCCGAACAACGCCGATTCGGCGGTGGGCAGCATGCCGAACTCGGGTGCGGTGGTCCGGCCGAGCAGCACCAGGCCGGCCCGCCGCCACCGGGTCACCAGCTCGGAATCGGTGTCGCTGACGAATCCGCAGAGGTACCGGGAGCCCTCGGTGATGGGCCAACCGGCCACCTCCGCGGCCAGATCCTTGACCAGGAAGGGCACGCCGGTGAACGGACCGGTGGGCAGCGGCGCCCGGGCGACCTCGAGAGCCTCCGGAAACCTGGTGTGCACCACCGCGTTCAGGGTCGGATTGAGCCGCCGGATCCGCTCGATCGCAGAGCCGACCAGATCGGCCGCGGTCAGCTCCCCGGAGCGGACCAGCGCCGCCTGGCCAGTGGCGTCCAGCGCTGCGATGGCCCGCGTCTCGCTGGCCGTGAAGGTGCTCATCGCGCCCTTCCCTTCATGGATTCAACGGAGCGATGCGCGCCCATGATTCGCTCGCAAGCTCGCTCATCGCGCCCTTCCCTTCATGGATTCAACGGAGCGATGCGCGCCCATGATTC
>CAYZBB010000041.1:16571-39948 GCA_964476495.1 uncultured Actinomycetes bacterium
GCTCGCAAGCTCGCTCATTGCCGCACCTCGAGCAGGATCGTGAAGGGCGCCGACGGAGCCTGGATCCGGCGGACGGACTCGAATCCGGCCTCCGAGATCACCTGCCGCAGACGGGTTTCGCCTGCCATGCCGAGGCCGAGCCCGCCCGGCTGGGACAGCGACGAGGGAAGGCAGGCGACCGTGGAGATGGCGTAGCCGATCCGGGCGTAGGGGTTGGCGAAGTCGTCGGCGAACCGGTCGGCGGCCAGTGGCTCGGCCACCAGCAGCGCGCCGTCGGGGGCGAGGATCTGCCGCACGTGCCGCAACGCGGCGACCGGATCACCCATGTCGTGCAGGCAGTCGAGGACCAGCACCAGGTCGTAGCCGTCACCGGGATGGTGCTCGGCGTCGGCGACCGCGAACTGGACCCTGTCGGCCACCGTCACCGCCTCCGCCGACCGGCGGGCGGTGACCACCGAGTCGGCATCCGGGTCCGAACCGACGAATGTCGACGCCGGCCAGGCCTGTGCCGCCAGCACGGTCGACACCCCGAGGCCGACACCGACGTCGGCCACCCTGGCCCCGGCCGCCAACCGGTCCGGCATCCCGTCGATCGCCGGGATCCACTCGGCTACCAGGCCGTGCACGAACTGCGGCCGGGTGAAGCGGGCCTGGGCTGCCGCCATGCCGGGACCCAGGTCGCCCCACCCCTGGCCGCTGCCGGTCCGGAAGAAGCCGGCGACGGTCGGCAGGTTCGCCCAGATGTCGGCCATCGAAGGGACGACGCCGATGAGCGCCATCGGGGAATCGTCGTCGGCGAGCACGAGGGCCATCTCCGGCGACAGCGAGAAGGTGTCCGACGCCGCGTCGTACTCCACGTATCCGGCGAGTGCAACGGCCCGAACCCATTCCCGCACATAGCGTTCCACCAGGCCGGCGCGGTCGGCGAGCGCTCTGCTGGTCAGCGGGCCGGCACCGGCCATCGCCCGGAACAGGCCAAGCCGGTCGCCGAGCGCGAGCATCGGCGCGGACAGGAACACGCCCAGGTCGGTGAACACCTTGCCGACTGCCTGCTCGATGGTTGCGGTCATCCGATCGGGTCCCTCCCTGTTCGCGCCCCGGACGGGGTGCACTCACCGGGAGGGCGTGAGCCGTCCGTGGGGTCGCGGCTCACAGCTCCCAACGGGTCCCCGGACCCGGCCGGTAGGCGCACGTTCGGCCGGTGGTCACGGTCTGCCGCAGGTGCCCGGCGAGCTCGGGGTGGGCGGCGTCGAGTCGGCGCAGCGCGTCCCGGATGCGGGCGGTGACCGTGGTTCGGGCTCGTTCGACCGGGTCGCCGAGCCGCCGGTCCCGGCCGCCGAGTCCGGAGGCCCGGGCAAGTTCGTCGATCAGCGCATCGCGTTCGGCCTCGAGCGATGCCACCGACCCGCCGGACGCGGCGGCCTCGTCGAGGGCCCGGTCCAGCGCGTCCAGCCGGGCCCGATAGGCCCTCCTGGCGTCGTCATCGAGCACCGGATCAGCGCCCGTTGCAGCCATGGTGGCGCCGGAAACAAGTGTGCCGGAAACAAGTGTGCCGGAAACAAGTGTGGTGGAAGGAATGTCACGGCCGGGCGAGCGCAGCAGGGTGGCCAGGTCGTGCAGGCCCTTTGCGTCCTGCACCGAGGCGGTCCGCCCGGCGAAGGTCAGCGTCCAGGTCGGTCCGTCGTGCCTGAAGACTCCCTTTGCCGCGCCGCTCATCGCCTGCTCGCACCGCCGGACGAAGCTCGGTGCCCCGAGCCGCCGGGCAAGGTCGGCGCCGGCGCGCAGGTGCCGCTCGGCGTCGTCGGGGCGGCCGATGGTCGCGGCCAGCAGCCCCGCGTACATGTCGGCGGGTCCGACCACGGCCGCGGCCCCGCCGATGTCCACGACCTCGCCGGTGAACGGGAGGATCGCCGCGTACAGGTCGGCACACAGGTCGACGGCGCGCGCGGGCAGTGCGACCTCGGCGCTCAGCGCGACGCCTGCCAATGCGCGCCAGCGGTAGCGTGCCCGGTCCAGCGCGGACGGGCAGGCGCGGAGGATCGCCGCCGCCTCGTCCGGACTGTCCCGGCGCAGCGCGTGCATCGCGCGCATCTCGGGTTCGAACTCCTGGGGGGCGATCGGCACGTCGGCGGAGTCATCGAGCTCGGCGACCCCGGCCGGGCCCCGGTCCGTCAGCGCCACCATCATCAGCTGGGTCCACCACACGCTGACCCTGTCCGGATCGGCGATCATCGCGGCGAGTGCGTCCGCCTCCGCCCGCAGCCTGGTCCCCTCCGCGCGATCGCCCCGCAGGTCGGCGACCATCGATTGCCGGGACCGGACCAGGAACTGTTGCCGGGGCAGGCGGTGGGTCCGGGCATGCAGGTCCAGGTCGCGCAGGACCACCTCGAACTGCGGGTCGCCGAGGTCCACCAGCGCGACGAACCGGCACAGCAGGGCCTCGAACCGCAGGTCGGGGTCGTCACCCGCCGCCGTGGTCATCTCCTCCGCCAGCTTGAGCCGACTGGCGGCCGTGCCCGGCCCCCAGCCGACGTCATGGGCGGCGAACAGGCAGAACGCCAGGACCGCCGGGTCGCCGAGCCTGCGGGCCCGGCGGACGGCCGAGTCGGCCAGGGACACCGCCCGCGGAGGGTCGGCGTCCACGCCGCCGGACAGTTCGCGGGCGAGCGCGGCACCCAGCCGGGCGAGTTCGGCCTCCCGTCCCGAATCGGCCGCCCGCATCGCCCGCTCCAGCAGCGCGATGACATCGCGATGCGACGACTCCGACGCCGTGCCCAGTTCGTGCAGGCCGAGCGCCGCCCGGGTCAGGACGGGTCCGGTGGCGGTTCGACCGACCGACAGGTAGACCGACCTGGCCCGGTCGTGCTCACCCGATCGCGCGGCGGCGTTCGCCAGGTCCAGCCGTAGGTCGGGCGTCGCGGACGGTCCGGCGACGGCCACGGCCTGACGCCACCATTCGGTGGCGGTCTCGTACGCCATGGCCGCATCGGCCGCCAGGGCGGCTGCGGCGCACGCCCTGACGACCTCGTCGAAGGGCAGCGTCGGCAGGGCGTCGACGCTGTGCCGGGCGATCTCGGCCGGGGATGCTCCGGTGTCCCGCAGCGCTGCGGCGATCGCGCCGTGCAGACCGGGTCGCCGTGACGGGTCCACCCGCGCCGCCGCCACCTCGCGGACCAGATCGTGCTGGAACCGGACGGATCGCGCCTCGCGGATCAGGAGCCCGTCGTCGATGGCGGGTGTCAGCGCCGACTCCACCGAGCTGGGATCCACCCGGAGGGTGGCGGTCAGCAGCGGCAGTGGCACCCGGGTGCCGATGAGCGCCGCCGCCGTCACCAGGTCGACTGCGGCGTCGGGGAGCCGGTCCAGCCGCCGGTCGAGCACGGCGCGGACGCTGGGTGGCACGCCACCCCGCTGTGCGGTGGCGGCCACCTCGCGGACGAAGAACGGATTGCCGCCGGTACGTCGGTGCACCTGCATCACCACGTCGGCCGGCACCGGGCCGACGGTGCCGGCCAGCAGTTGGGCCACCTCGGGTGCGCTGAGTCCGGCCACCTCATGGGTGGCGGCGACGCCGGCCAGGTCGGCCAGCGTCGCCCGCAGCGTGGGCGACGGCAACGGATCCACGGTGCGATAGGTGCCCACCAGCATGATCGGCGCCGGACCCAGGTGCCGGGCCAGGAACGTGAACAGGCGCAAGCTGCCGGCGTCGGCCCATTGCAGGTCGTCCAGCACGACGACCAGGGGAGCGACGCGGGCCGGCTCGACCAGCGCGTCCAGGACGGCGGTGAACAGCCGGAAGCGAGCGTCGGGGGAACCGCCGTCGGAGACCTGCGACACCGCCGGCTCGACGCCCAACCGGCGCAGCACCTGGTGCCACGGCCAGAACGGAGGGGCGCCATCGTTGTCCCAGCAGGTACCCCAGGCGCTGATAGCGCCGCGACTGCCCGCGTGGTCGACGATCTCCCGGGCGAGCGTGGTCTTGCCGATACCCGGCTCGCCGCAGAGCAGGGTCGTTGCCGAGCCCGCGGCGATCGCGCCGTCCACGGCGGTACGCAGCGCCGCGACGACCGGTGACCGCCCGACGATCGGCGTCATGCTGTCTCCGCGAACACGGGATCGGGATTCGGACGATCCGACGATAGACCTTGGCCGCGCGTCGACTACTCTGGAGCGGTTGCCTGTTTTCCGACCCGCCGTCCGCGTCAGCGTGACCACCGAGACCGCAGAGAGCTGTAGCGATCAACCATGCCCGCGCCCTTCCCGCGTCACGACTCGCCCTGGGTGATCGACACCCGGACGCTCGGTCGTCGGCCCGGCACGATGCGCACCCTGCGCGTTGCGGTGCCGCTGGACGAACCCATGGGGTTGGAGGTGCTTGCGGTGCCGGCGGGTGCCGAGGTCGATCTCGACTTGCGGCTGGAGTCGGTCGCCGAGGGTGTGCTGGTGTCCGGGACCGCGGCGGCCACCGCCGCGGGTCAGTGCGCACGTTGCCTGATCGAGGTGACCGAGCCGGTCGTCGCCGGGGTCCGCGAGCTGTTCGCGTACACCGACTCGGCCACGGCTGCGACGACCGACGAGGACGAGGTCGCCCGGCTGCTCGACGACCGGATCGACCTGGAGCAGTTGGTGCGCGACGAGGTCGTCACGGCGCTGCCGATGGCGCCGCTGTGCCGCCCGGACTGCCGCGGTCTGTGCATTGAATGCGGCGGTCGGCTCGATGACCTCGAGCCCGACCATTCCCATGAGATACTGGATCCTCGCTGGGCCGCTCTGCGGGACAGATTTGGAACCGAGGAACCCGAGAGCACGGGCCGGCCACCTGCCGGGCCCGGCGAGTAAACGAAGAAGGAGATCGATCGTGGCTGTCCCGAAGCGGAAGATGTCGCGCAGCAACACCCGCTCGCGTCGTTCGCAGTGGAAAACCACCGTGCCGACCCTGGTGGCGTGCAGCAACCGCGCCTGCGGTGCCCTGAAGCCACCGCACCAGGCGTGCCCCACCTGCGGGCAGTACAAGGGCCGCCAGGTCGTCGGGGTCTGAGCCGTTGGCAGCAGCGAGTGCGCCGTCTGCGAACAACACCCCGGATCCGCAGGTCGTCAGCGCCGCACTGGGCGTGCAGCTCAGCGCGGACCTCGTCGTGCTCTCGCTGACCCACCGGTCCTTCGCCTACGAGCACGGCGGGCTGCCCACCAACGAGCGCCTTGAGTTCCTGGGTGACGCGGTCCTCGGCGTCGTGATCACCGAGACGCTGTACCGCGACCATCCGGACCTGCAGGAGGGCCGGCTGGCCAAGCTGCGCGCCTCCGTGGTGAACATGCACGCGCTCGCCGGCGTCGGCCGCACCATCGGGCTGGGCGAGCAGTTGCGGCTCGGTCGGGGCGAGGAGCTGACCGGCGGCCGGGACAAGTCGTCGATCGTGGCCGACGCGGTCGAGGCGATCATCGGCGCGGTGTACCTGCAGCACGGCCTCGAGGTGGCTCGGGGTGTCGTGCTCCGGTTGTTCGCCGGCCTGCTCGCGGCAGCGCCTCAGCTGGGTGCCGGGCTCGACTGGAAGACCTCCCTGCAGGAACTGGCAGCCGAACGCGGACTGGGCGTCCCCGAGTACCGGGTCTCCGAGGAGGGTCCCGACCACGCCAAGGTGTTCGCCGCCAAGGTGATGCTGTCCGGGCTCGAGCGGGGCACCGGCACCGGACGGACGAAGAAGGAGGCCGAGCAGAACGCGGCCTCCGCGGCGTACACGAGCCTGCAGGACGGGCCCGGCGGAACCGCGGCGGGTCCCTCGCGTAACGGTGCCTGAACTTCCCGAGGTCGAGACCGTCCGCCGGGGCCTGCTCGCGCACGTCCGGGAGCGCCGCATCCGGACCGTTCGGGTGTACCACGACCGGGCCGTGCGCCGGCACGTCGGCGGCATCGACGACTTCCAGGCCGTTCTCACCGGGCGGCTGGTACGCGACGTGCGGCGACGCGGCAAGTACCTGTGGTGGGCCCTCGACGGCGGTGACGCGGTGCTGGCGCACCTGGGCATGAGCGGCCAGTTCCGGGTCGGCCTTCCGGTCGGCCCAAGTCCCGACGCGCCAGGCCCCGACACGCTGCATCCACACCTACGGATCCGGTTCACGTTCGACGACGGGCCGGGATACCTCGACTTCCTGGACCAGCGCACGTTCGGTGGCATGACCTACGCACCGGGTGGCGCGGACCTGCCCGCCGCGATCGCGCACATCGCTCGCGACCCACTCGACCCCGACTTCGACGCCGCGGTCGCGGTCGCCGCGGTGCGGCGCAGGCACACCGGCATCAAGCGGGCGTTGCTGGACCAGACGGTGATCTCCGGGATCGGCAACATCTACGCGGACGAGGCGCTCTGGCGGGCGAAGATGCACTTCGAGCGGCCCACCCAGCGGCTGACCCGGGCGCAGGCGGCGAGCGTGCTGCAGGCCGCGACCGAGGTCATGACCGACGCGCTCGCCGCGGGCGGGACCTCCTTCGATGCGCTGTACGTCAACGTCAACGGCGAGTCCGGTTACTTCGACCGTTCGTTGAACGTGTACGGGCGGGCGGATCTGCCGTGCCCCCGGTGCGGTGGCCCGATTCGCCGGTCGGCATTCATGAACCGGTCGTCCTACTGGTGTCCCCGCTGCCAACGGCCGCCCCGGGGTTGAGGGCGCGGGGTCTAGTCTCGTGCGGGTGCGCGTCACCGACCAACCCCCGGATCCGCTGATCATCCCTGCCCCGCATCCGGTCGCCCGGCCGATCGATCACGCACTGCGGATCCTCACCAAGGCGGCGGACCACGGCCGCCTCTGGATGGCGGTGGCCGCGGTCGGAGCGCTGTCCGGCCGCCGGACCCGGCG
Source organism: uncultured Actinomycetes bacterium (assembly GCA_964476495.1). Lineage (GTDB taxonomy): Bacteria > Actinomycetota > Actinomycetes > Mycobacteriales > Nakamurellaceae > Nakamurella. Next base: position 23,424 of record CAYZBB010000041.1, read on the forward strand.
CGGCGCGATCCGCGGCCTTGCCAGCCTCGGTGCGGCCAGCTTCATGTCCAACGTCGTGCTCAAGCCGCTGTTCGGCCGGCGCCGCCCCGATCCGCTGCGCACCTCGATCGCCCGCCGGATCGGCACGGCGCCGTGGACGTCGTCGTTCCCCAGCGGTCACTCCGCGTCCGCAGCCGCGTTCGCCACCGGTGCCGCCCTCGAAGTGCCTTGGGCCGCCCCGCTGCTGGTGCCGCTGGCCGCCGCCGTCGGCTACTCGCGGGTGCACGTGGGCGTGCACTACCGCTCGGACGTGTGGGCGGGCGCCGCGGTCGGCGTCAGCCTGGCGTTGGTCGGCCGGGCCATGTGGCCGGTCAAGCCGTGGGGGCCGGCGCTGACGGCCGCAGGCACGGCCCCGGCGTTGCCACAGGGGGAGGGCCTGACGGTCGTCCTCAACGCACGTTCAGGCAGCTCCGACGGGGCGGCGGAGTCGATCGCCCGGGCGCTGCCCAAGGCCCGCATCGTGGAGTGGGAGCCGGGCACCGACATCGAGCAGCTCGTCGACGAGTTGCCGAAGGCGCTCGGGGTGGCCGGCGGCGACGGCACGGTCGCCGCGGTCGCCCAACTGGCGCACCGACACCACCTGCCGCTGGCCGTTTTTCCCGCCGGCACGTTCAACCACTTCGCGAAGGCGCTCGGCCTGGACACCGACGCGCAGACGGTCGCCGCGGTGGAGAACGGCGTCGCCGGCATGGTCGACCTTGCGACTATCGACGGGGTCGCGTTCCTCAACACCTCCAGCATCGGGCACTACCCGGAGATGGTGCGGCGCCGCGACAAGTACTCCAAGCGGATGGGCAAGTGGCCGGGCACCGCATACGCGATCCTGCGCACGCTGCGCCACGAGCAGCCGATCGACCTGGTGATCAACGGGGAGAAGCACCCGGTCTGGATCGTGTTCATCGGCAACGGCCGTTATGTCCCCAGGGGCCTGGCCCCGGCCTGGCGCGACCAACTGGCCGGCGGCGTGCTGGACGTGCAGTACCTGCGGGCCGATCGCCGGTTCTCCCGGACCAGGGGCGTCCTGTACTCGATGGTCGGGGTGGCGCGGCTGAGCAAGGTCTACGGCGAGCAGGAGGCCGCCCACGTCCGCATCGAATCGCTGTCCGGGGCCAAGCCGGTCGCCCACGACGGGGAGATCACCGCACCGAAAGAGACCGTCGAGCTGACGATCTCGGATCGTCGGCTGATCGTCTACCGGTCCCGCGGCTGACATGAAGTGGCGCATCGGCCGGTCCCACGAGGGACCCGACGAATCGCCCCCCGCCGGACCGGAGCCGGGTTGGGTCCGGATGACAGCGTTCGTCCACGGCTACGTCCAGGGCGTCGGCTTTCGCTGGTTCACCCGCAGCCGGGCGATGGAACTCGGCCTGGTCGGCAGCGCCACCAACCTGGCCGACGGCCGGGTCGAGGTGGTCGTCGAGGGTCCGCGGCAGGCCTGCGACGAGCTGCTGGCCTGGTTGCGCGGCGCGAAGACGCCGGGGTCGGTGGACCAGGTGGTGGCCCAGTTCGCCGAGGCTCGCGGCAGCTTCCGGGGTTTCGGCGTCGGCTGACCCACGGCCGACCCCGGCCTGACTCTTCCCTCCACCACGACTTGCCACGTTCGGCCCCTCCGGGTCGGTTTCGCGGGCCGGAAAGTGGCAAATCGACCACGGCATCGGCCGACCGTGGCGGGGGTCTCAGCACCACCCGCGACTCAACCGCCAGCTTCCCAGGCTCCACCGGACCCGGCCGGTAGCGTCACCGTGATCGGCGAACCCGCGCCGCCCGACCCGTGACGATCCAGAAGGAGGGGCCGACCTGTGCACCTGAAGTCCCTCACCATGAAGGGGTTCAAGTCGTTCGCGTCCTCCACGACGCTGCGGCTGGAACCGGGCATCACGGCGGTGGTGGGTCCCAACGGTTCCGGCAAGTCCAACGTGGTGGACGCGATCGCCTGGGTGCTGGGTGAGCAGGGTGCGAAGGCGTTGCGTGGCGGCAAGATGGAGGACGTCATCTTCGCCGGCACCGCGGATCGGCCCCCGCTGGGCCGGGCCGAGGTCACGCTGACCATCGACAACTCGGACGGCGCGCTGCCCATCGACTACGCCGAGGTGTCCATCACCCGCCGGATGTTCCGGGACGGCGTCGGCGAGTACGAGATCAACGGCCGGGCCTGCCGGCTGCTGGACATCCAGGAGCTGCTGTCCGACTCCGGCATCGGCCGGGAGATGCACGTCATCGTCGGGCAGGGTCAGCTCGACGCGGTGCTGCAGGCCCGACCGGAGGACCGGCGGGCCTTCGTCGAGGAGGCGGCCGGTGTCCTCAAGCACCGCAAGCGCCGCGAGAAGACGATCCGCAAGCTCGACGCGATGCAGGCCAACCTGAACCGGCTGACCGACCTGACCGCGGAGATCCGCCGCCAGCTGGGCCCGCTGGGCCGACAGGCCGCGGTCGCCCGCCGCGCCGCCGGAGTGCAGGCCGACCTGCGGGACGCCAGGATGCGGCTGCTGGCGGACGAACTCACCCAGATCCTGACCAAGATCGAGCAGGACGCCGTCGACGAGCAGGCCGCCGTCGAGCACCGCGCCCGCGTCCAACGCGACCTCGCCGAGGCGACCGAACGGCTGGACACCGCCGAGTCGGAGTTGCGGGAGCTCAGCCCCGCGGTGGTCAGGGCGCAGGAGACCTGGTTCGCGCTGTCCGCGCTGGCCGAGCGGCTCCGCGGCACCGTGGCGTTGGCCGCCGAACGGGCACGGAACCTGTCCGCGCCGGCCACGGATGCCACCGAATCGCGGCGCGACCCCGACGAGCTGGAGGCCAGGGCGCAGCGCGCGGAGGCCGAGCATGAGGCGCTCCTCGCGGCGGTCGATGCCGCCGCCGAGCAACTCGCCACGGCCAGCGAGGACCGCGTCGAACGTGAACGCGAGCTGCGCGCAGCGGAGCACGAACTTGCGGCCGCGACCCGGCTGATCGCCGACCGGCGGGAGGGGCTGGCCACGCTGGCGGGCCAGGTGCAGGCAGCGCGCTCCCGGCTGTCCGCGGGCACCGACGAGGTGCAACGACTCGCGGCCGCGGTCGGCGAGGCCCGCGATCGGGCGGCGGCCGCGCAGGCCGACTTCGCCCGTGCCCAGGAGACGGTCGGCCACCTCGACTCCTCCGAGGTCGGGCTGGACGAGGCGCACGAACGAGCGACCGCCGAACTCGAGGTCGCCCGGACGGCGCACGCGGAGCTGACCGAGGGACTGCGCCACGCCCAGACCGCGGCGTCCACCCTGCAGGCCCGGGTGGACGCGCTGGCCCTCGGCCTGGACCGTCGGGACGGCACCGCCGACCTGCTGGCCGCCGCCGACGACGCGCCCGGCCTGCTGGGCGGGGTCGCCGATGCGATCACGGTCACCCCCGGATTCGAGACGGCCGTTGCGGCCGCCCTCGGCGCGGTGGCGGATGCGGTGGCGGTTCGCACGGTCCCGGACGCCGTTCACGCACTGGACCTGTTGCGCAGCAACGATTCCGGGCGGGCGGGGATCCTGATCCAGGGCGCAGGTGGCCAACCCGACAGGGGCAGCTGGCCGGCCCTACCGGCCGGTGCGCACTGGGCGATCGATCTCATCCGGGCGCCCGACGCGCTGGCACCGGCGTTGACCCGCTCCCTGGAACGGGTCGCCGTGGTGCGCGACCCGGCCAGCGCGTTGACGCTCATCGCCGGCGAAGCGAATGTCCGCTGCGTCACCGCGGACGGGGACGCGGTCGGCCCGGACTGGGCGTACGGCGGCAGCGCCGGCGGCCAGTCCCTGCTGGAGATCCAGGCCACCCGCGACCAGGCGGCGGCGGAACTTGCCGCGGCCCAGTCCCGGATCGCCGAACTCGAGACCGCTCTCGTCGAGGCCGGCCCTCGTGTGGACGCGGCACAGCGGCAGGCTGCGCACGCGCTGTCCGCCCTGAACGAGTCCGACGCGCACATGTCCGCGGTCGCCGAGGATCTCGCTCGCTTCGGTTCGGCGGCCCGCGCCGCCGCCGCCGAGGCGAGCCGGCTGCAGGAGCGGCTGGATACCGCGCAGGCGGCCCGTGAGCAGCACCGGCAGGCCGTCGACGATCTCGAGATCCGTTTGCAGGCAACGGAGTCCGAGCCTGTTCCGGTCGAGATCGACACGTCGTTGCGGGACGAGCTGGCCGACGCCACCGACGCCGCCCGGCAACGCGAGGTGGAGGCCCGCCTGGTGCACCGCACCGCCGAGGAACGGGCGTCCGCCGCTGCCGGCACCGGTGAGTCCCTGCGTCGCGCCGCGGCCGCCGAACGTGACCATCGACGCCGGGTGGCGGCCGCGAACCAGCGGCGCATCGTCCAGGCGGAGCTGGCCGGCCGGGTGGCCGAGCTGGGGGAGCGGGCCACCCGCCGGCTCGCCGAGTCGCTGGCGGCCGCGGCCGCCGACAAGGACGCGACCGCGCAGCGACGCGCCGAGGTGGACGCCGTGCTGCACGAGGCGCGCGCGCGAGTCGCCGAACTGCAGTCCCGGTGGGACAAGCTCACCGACGCCGTGCACTCCGGCGAGATGCTGCGGGCGCAGCAGACCATGCTGGCCCAGCAGCTTGCCGACCGTTCCGTCGAGGACTTCGGTATCCCCGGCGACGAGCTCATCGCCGGCTACGGCCCGTCGATCCCGGTGCCGCCGAACCCGCAGGAGATGGCCGAGTACGAGGCCGCGAAGGAACGCGGCGAGGACGTGGCCGTGCCACCGTCCATGCCCTACGACCGGCCCACCCAGGAACGCCGGCTGCGCCGAGCCGAGAAGGACCTGGCCGCGCTGGGCAGGGTGAACCCGCTCGCCCTGGAGGAGTATGCGGGGCTGGAGGAGCGGCACAAGTTCCTGTCCACCCAGCTCGAGGACCTCAAGACCACCCGCAAGGACCTGTTGCAGGTGATCAAGGACGTGGACGAGAAGATCCTGGATCTGTTCACCGCCGCGTACTGGGACGTCGAGCGCGAGTTCAAGATCGTCTTCTCCACCCTGTTCCCCGGGGGGGAGGGTGAGCTTGTGTTGACCGACCCGTCGGACATGCTCGCCACCGGCATCGAGGTGAACGCCCGGCCGCCTGGCAAGAAGGTCAAGCGGCTGAGCCTGCTCTCCGGTGGCGAGCGGTCGCTGACCGCGGTCGCCCTGCTGGTCGCGATCTTCCGCGCCCGGCCCAGCCCGTTCTACGTCATGGACGAGGTGGAGGCGGCGCTCGACGAGGTCAACCTGACCCGGCTGGTGTCGTTGATGGCCGAGCTGCGCGAGTCCTCCCAGCTGATCGTCATCACCCACCAGAAGTTCACTATGGAGTCCGCGGACGCCCTCTACGGCGTGTCGATGCGCGGCGACGGCATCTCCCAGGTGATCAGCCAGCGGATCCGGGAACGGGCGGCACTGGCCGGCGTGTGATCCGGCTCTCACCACGGAACCTTTCGTCTCATTCACCCGACCGGGTGCTCCTGGTACCCGTTCGGCCCGGAACGATAGTGTTCCGGCCGGCCCGTTGCCCACATTCCCGCCTCGGCGGGTCCTTCCATTCGAGGTGCTCCTGACATGAACCTGCGCATCGATCTCAAGAAATGCCTGGCCGCGGCCGCGTTGGTGTCCACCGCCGCCTTCACCGTCGCGTGTTCCTCGTCCGCCGGTGGGACCCCGGCCGCCGGTACCGCCGCATCGTCCAGTTCGTCGTCGAGTTCGTCGAGCGCTGCCACCTCGACCAGTAGCTCATCCAGCCGCTCGTCGGACGCATCGACCCACATCGACCCGCCGACTGTCACCGTGACGGCTCCGGGCCTGGACGGGGTCACCGCGATCTGGCTGCAGAACAGTTGCACCGACGTCGAGACGCTGATCGGGTCGCTGTTCGCGCTGCCGACCGTGGACGACTCGGTCACCGACGAGGAGTACCGCGACGCCTACGTCACCTACTACTCCGATCTGACCGACACCCTGTTCGGCATCACCGAGCGGATGGGTGCACTCGACGCGCCCACGATCGAGGGTGGTCAGGAGCTGCACGACGGCTACCTCGCGTACCTGAACGACCTGTCGTCGATCACTCTCGGAGCGGCCGTGGTGATCCAGGCCGCGCCGGACCGGGCCACCGTCGATGCCGCGGTCGAACAGGTGAACGCCGAGATCGAGCAGCTGGGGCAGGGCGACTACGGGCTGAGCGACTTCCAGAGCGAAGAGCTGCAGGCCCTGATGGCCCAGGTGCCGGCGTGTGAGAACCTGCTCACCACCACCTGAGCAGCGGCAGGGGCGCGTTGAGCGCCTGTTGAGCGTCGTTGAGCGCGACGCAGACCCCCCGATTCCGTGGTGTTGAGCCACTCCGGAGCGCGTTGAGCGAACCGGATATACCGCGCAAAGCACGTTGAGCGGACGTTGAGGACGTTCCGCCACCATGCCCGATGAGGCAGGTGGGGGTGCACCACCGCAGGTTCTTCGGGAGGCACACATGCAGTCGTCAGCAGCATCGGCCGGGCAGTCCTTCGGGCAGTCCGGCGCACCGACCCCCGTCCCCACCTACGTCTATGCCGGCGATCCGATCTCGCAGGCGGGCGTGATCAGTCAGCTGCGGCAGCGACCGGAGATCCGGGTGGTCGACGCCGAGCATCTCGGCGAGGCGACGGTCGCGGTCGTCGTTGCCGATGCACTCAACGACGAGGTGCTGCGGGTGTTGCGGGCGCTACAGCGCGGGACCATCCCACGGACCGTGCTGGTCGCCCGCGTCATCGACGACGCCACCCTGGTGGCCGCCGCCGAGGCCGGCGTCGGCGGGCTGCTGCGCCGCGCCGACGCGACCCCGGAATCGTTGGCGCGGGCCATCCTTCGAGTGGCCGCCGGTGAAGGAGAGGTGCCGTCGGACCTGCTCGGCCGGTTGCTCGGGCAGGTCGGCCGGCTGCAGCGGCAGGTACTCGCCCCGCGTGGCCTGGCTTTCACCGGCCTGTCCGACCGCGAGGCCGAGGTGCTCAAGCTGGTGGCGAACGGCCACGACACGGCCGAGATCGCCGGTCGGCTGTCCTACAGCCAGCGCACGGTGAAGAACATCCTGCACGACGTGACGACCCGGCTGCAGCTGCGCAACCGGTCGCACGCGGTCGCCTACGCGGTCCGCGAAGGCCTGATCTAGTGCGTGCCGGCACCGGCGCGCTGCCCGTTCGGGCAGCCCATTCTGCCCGGCAGGTTGGCCGTGGCTTCATTCCCTGCAACCGGTGTATTGAGGACAGTGAATAGGTGATCCACGAGGTCGACATCGCGCTGCGCTCGCTCATCGAGCGCGAGGCGACCGCGGGCACCGACGTCGAGGTGCTCTTCGACGCCCCGACCAAGGACTGGGCCGGGCGGCGCAACGTGCCGACCATCGACGTCTACCTCTACGACATCCGCGAGGACCTGCGCCGACGGGAACGGGGCCTGATCAACGAGTACGACGAGCGGGACCGGGTCAGGGCCCGGCACCTGCCGCCCCGGCACTTCAAGCTCTCCTACATGGTCACGGCCTGGACCCAACGACCCGAGGACGAGCATCGGCTGCTGTCCGCGCTGCTGACCTGCTTCCTGCGGCACGACGCGATGCCCGAGGAGTTCCTCACCGGCCCGCTGGCCGAGATGGCGCTGCCGGTGCCGGTCACGGTGGCGCTGCCGCCGCCGGAGGACCGGTCGTTCGCCGACGTGTGGTCGGCTCTCGGCGGCGAGCTCAAGCCGTCGTTGGATATCGTGGTCAGCGCGCCGACGGCCACCGGTCAGCAGTACCACGCGGGTCCGCCGGTGGTGCAGCCACCGATGATCTCGTTGGGCGGCAACGGTGGTCGCGCCGACGGTGCCGCCTGGCCGCCCCGAGAGGCGCGGCAGGGCCTGGTCGCCGGCGGTGTCGGCCTCGGCCCGGGGGGCGGCGAACCGGCCGGTGCCAAGACCGCTGCGGAGGCCGGCGAGACGGGTGCGAGCCGGGCCGGCCGAACGCGGTCCGGGTCCGAGAAGGCTGCGGCGCGGCTGGGTGTCCCGGTGGCGATGGCCCGCGGCATGTCCTGGCGGGAGTTCGCGGAGAGCGGGCGCCGGCCCGAAGCCGCCGCCCCGGACACGGCGACCGGCGGGGACAGCGGTGCGGACGCCGGGGGCGACGCGGGTGGAGCGACCGCTCGGCCGAAGCCCCGGCGGCGCCGGCAGGGCGGGATCGATCAGAAGTGAGCCCCCCGTGAATCAGGCCGGACTGGCCTACCTGCTGCGCCGGGTCGGGTTGGTGGAGGACCGCATCCGTGCCCTGGTGCTGCACCGGCGTGCCGACGACCCGGCGCCCGACGACCCGTTCCGCGGCCTTTATCTCACCGACGAGGTGGTCGACCAGTTGCTGGCACCGGCCCCGACGGCACCCGGTCCCGACCGGGCTGCACGGGACGCGCTGGAATCGCAGGCCGACGCCGACCTGGCCGCGGGGACGCCGATCCGGCTGCGCCGCCTGGCGGCAGATGCCGGTCTGACCGACCTGGACACCGAGATCCTCGTCATCGCACTGGTTCCCGACCTGGACAGTCGGTTCGAACGGCTCTACGGATACCTGAACGACGACGTCACCCGCCGCCGAGCGACCATCGGCCTGGCACTGGCGCTGGCCGACGTGTCCCCGGCGTCGTCGTCTGCCCGGGCCCGGCTGATGCCCGGCGCGCCGCTCGTCGACCGGTCGCTGATCATGCTGGACGACACCGATCGCCCCTTCCTGACCCGGGCGTTGCGGGTTCCGGACCGGGTCGCTGCCCACCTCCTGGGGGACGACGCGGTGGATCCGACGCTGGTCGGGGTGCTTACCGAGCCCGAGCCGTTCCCGGGCGAGCGGTCGCGGCAACTGGCTCGGGGGCTGGCGTCGGGACAGCGACTGGTCTACGTCAGGGAGTCCGGCGCCGGCATCGGACCGTCGGTGGCCGCCGCGGCGCTGCAGGAGGCCGGCCGGCCGGTGCTGGGCGTCGAACTGTCCCGGCTGGCCATCGGTCGCGACCCGCGGGAGACCGTCACCGTGCTGGGCCGTGAGGCGCTCCTGCGCGGCGCCGGCGTGGTCGCCGGGCCCGTTGAGTCACTGACCGACCACCCGGAGGCACTGAGAGCGTTGACGGACCTGCCGCTGCCCGTCGTGGTGATCGGGCGGGTGAGCTGGGATCCGAGCTGGACCGACGGGGTCCCGCTGGTCGTCGACGCCGGAACGCTCACCCCGACCGAGCGGATCGAATTGTGGTCGTCCCAGCTGGCGCAACGGTCCGAAGGCCCGCCCGACAACGACGTCATTCCTGCGCATTTCGTGCTCGGCCCGAACCAGGTGGCCCGTGCGGTGGCGGCCGCAAGCGCGTCGGCCGCACTGGACGGCGGGCGGATGACCGCGGAGGACCTGCGGCGCGGGGCGCGGGCGCAGAACGCCGCAGGTCTGGAACGGCTTGCCCGCCGGATCGAGCCGGCCGTCGGTTGGGACGACATCGTGCTCCCCGACAACGCTCGCGGCCAGTTGCGGGATCTGGCCGCGCGAGCCAGGAACCGCGATCGGGTGCTGATCGAGTGGCGGATGCGGCAGGGTGGCGGCCGGGGTCGAGGGGTGACCGCGCTGTTCGCCGGCGATTCGGGCACGGGCAAGACGATGTCGGCCGAGGTGATCGCCGGCGCGCTGGGCCTTGACCTGTACACGGTGAACCTGGCGACGGTCGTCGACAAGTACGTGGGGGAGACCGAGAAGAACCTTGAGCGGATCTTCAGCGAGGCCGGCGGCGTCAACGCGGTACTCCTGTTCGACGAGGCGGACGCGATCTTCGGCAAGCGCAGCGAGGTCCGCGACGCGCACGACCGGTACGCCAACATCGAGAGCGCCTACCTGCTGCAGCGAATGGAGACCTTCGACGGGCTGGCCATTCTCGCCACCAACCTGCGGTCCAACATCGACGAGGCGTTCACCCGCCGGCTGGACATGATCATCGACTTCCCGTCCCCGGACGAGCGGTCGCGGCTGGCCATCTGGCAGCGTTGCCTGCAGCCGCCGGTGCCCGTGGCCGATGGGCTGGACCTGGAGTTCTGTGCGCGCGCATTCACCATGTCCGGCGGCAACATCCGGTCGGCGGCCACCACGGCCGGGTACCTCGCGGCGGGTGCGGACAGCTCGATCGGCATGCCGGAACTGATCGCCGCGGTCGCCGCCGAATACCGGAAGATGGGTCGGCTGGTGCTGGAACGGGAGTTCGGGCCGTACCTGACCAGGCCCGCCGGACCGACCCCCGCCGTCCGATGATCGCCGGTCGGCAACGGACGGTGCCGGTCGGGACACATTGGGTGATCGCGACGACCGGTCCTAGGGTGGTGGGGTGTCGGAATCGGCCGAGAATCCGTACGTGGCGCTCGGGGCGTACCCGGGGATCCGACGTGCCGTCGAACAGTTCTACGAGCGGATCGCAGCCGACGCGACGCTCGCCCCGTACTTCGAGGGCGTCGACATGGACCGGCTGCGTCGCCATCAGATCGATCTGCTCGTCGCGGCGGTCGGTGGGCCGAGCCGGTACACGGGACGTTCGATGGCCATGGCGCACCGCGGCATGCACATCACGCCTGCGGCCTTCGACCGGGTGCTCGGTCATCTCAACGCAGCCCTGGTCGACGTCGGCGCCGATGACCGCACGATCCGGGAAGTGCTGCGGAGCCTGGCGGCAATGCGTCTGGACATCGTCGAGGATTGAAACCGACCGAATTCACCGGTCCGCCGGCCAGGTCTGCGTCATGATCTCTTCTGAGCGATGTGCGGTCGGCTCGGGATGTTGCGAACGGGCACCGGCGTGGAGGGGCGATGGACGACATCATCTGTCAGGTATGCGGAACCCGGAACGATCCGGGGACGCAGTTCTGTATCCAGTGCCAGTCGTACCTGTCCTGGGGCGAGACCCGCGAGACGAACCTGGCGCAGTTGCAGGCACAGGCGGAACCCGAACCGGAGCCGGAACCCGAACCGGAACCTGAGCCGGCCCCGGAGCCGGTCCGGCCGCCCGAACCCGAGCCCGCCCCACGCACCCCGTCCACCGCGGCCGGCACCCCGGCGGCAGGCACTCGCACGGCCGGCGCGGGTGCTCGCACCCAGCCGGGCACCCGTCCGCAGCCCGCCACCCGTCCGCAACCGGTGCTCGAACCGGTGCGCGCGATCATCGAGCCGACGGCGGTGGAGGTGGTGCCGGCCGGGGACACCGAATCGATCGAGGTGCAGGTGTACAACCTGTCGCCGATCGTCGACGCCTACCGGATCTGGGCGCCGGACGCGCCGGACTGGCTGACCGTGTCCGAGCAGGAGGTTCGGCTGCTGCCGGGCAGCAACGACACCACTGCGCTCACGCTGCGAATCGCCGGTGGCCGGCTGGTCCCCGCCGGGGTGAGCACCCTGGTCATCCGGGTGCAGTCGGTCGCTCACCCGGAGATCACCGTCGACACGGACGTGCAGCTCACGGTGCCCGGGGTCGAGGTGCCCCTGGTGCTACGCCTCGAACCGAGCGTGGTGCGGGTCCGGGACGACCAGCCCGGCCAGTTGCAGGCGATCGTCGACAACAGCACCGGTAACCAGGCGCGCCGGGTCACCCTCACCGGCCGGGACCCGGAGGGTGTGGTCCGGTTCTACTTCGCGCCGGGCGTCCTCGAGGTCCCCGCCGGGGCAACGGCCGCGGCCGGTGTCCGGGTCGAGGCACCCACGCCGGACCCGGGGCAGACCGCGACCAGACAGCTGACCATCGTCGCCGCCGACGGCGACGAACAGGCCAGCGCCAGCGCCACCTACCTGCAGACCGCGTCCGAAGAGGCGCCGATGAGTCTGCGGGTGGAGCCGACCCTGGTCCGCGTCCGGGACGCCGACACCGGCCGGCTGGACGTCGTCGTGGACAACCGAGGTGGCCTGCGTACCCGACGTGTCTTTCTGGGCGGGCGCGACCCGGAACGGATCGTGCACTTCGCCTTCTCCCCGCCGTCGATGGACGTGCTGGCCGGCGAGACCGGCACCGCCCGGCTGCGGATCGAGGCCCCACCGCCCGCGGCGGGGCAGGAGGTGTCGCGAACCTTCACCGTCCTGGCCACCTCACCGGGCACCCCCGACCTGGAGGCGACCGCAACCTTCGTGCAGTCGACATCGGCCGCACCCGTTGATGTGCCGCTGACAATGCGGCTGGACCCGAGTGTGGTCCGGGTGCGCGACGGCGCCGCCGGGCAACTCGATGTGCTGATCGACAACCGCGGTGGCCACCGTCCGCGGCGGGTTTTCCTGTCCGGTCGGGACCCGGAACGGGCCGTCCGATTCACCTTCTCGCCGCCGTCGTTGGACGTGCTTGCGGGCGAGATCGGCCGGGCACGGGTCCGGTTGGACGCACCCATGCCCGAGCCGGGCCAGGAGGCGACAAGGCAGATCACCGTGATCGCCGCCGACGGCCCACGCGAAGTGGAGGCTTCGGGGTCGTTCGTCCAGGTCACCTCGCCCAGGCCGGTGGAGACACCGGTCGGAATCAAGATCGAGCCGAGCCTGATCCGGGTCAGGGATACCCCGATCGGCCAGTTCCAGGTCGTCGTCGACAACCGGCAGGGTATCCGGCCGCGTCGGGTGACCCTGTCCGGAACCGACCCGGAACGCAGCATCGGCTTCTCCTTCTGGCCGCCGGTCGTCGACGTTGCGCCCGGCCAGGTGGCCCGTGCCCAGGTCCGCATCGACGCCTATCCGCCGGAACCGGGGCGCGACGTCACCCGCCAGTTCTCCGTGGCGGCATCCGACGGCGCCAAGGAAGTGGAAACGGACGGCACGTTCATCCAGGTCACGTCCCCGCCGCCGCCCGACGAACCGATGACCATTCGGCTGGAGCCCAGCGTGCTGCGCACCCGCAACCGGCGCGGCGCGTCGGCGACGGTGTTCGCCGACAACCGCCGCGGCTCCTTGCCCCGTCGGGTGCAATTCCGGGGATATGACCCGGAGCGGATCGTCCGGTTCTCCTTCGATCCGCCGGTGATCGATCTGGCCCCGGGGCAGAGTGGCGCGGTGCGAATGCAGATCGCCGCACCTCGACCGGCCGGTGGCGAGGAGGTCAGCCGTGCGTTCACGGTGGCGGCCACCGACGGCGCCAAGGAGACCGAGACCACCGGCAACTTCATCCAGGAATCCAGCGACTGGCGACCGGTGTGGCGGGCAATCCTCACCCTGCTGGGCGGGATCCTGATGATCGTCGGGGTCTTCATACCGTGGAGCGCCGGTCCGTTGCTTCGCGGGATCGAGTACACCGCCACCGAAGTGGACCAACTGTCGGACCAGTTCGAATTGATTCCGTTGCCGGACATCGTCAGCCAGCCGTTCGCATCGGCGGGCGCGGCCATCATCGTGGCGGCCATCGTGGCCCTGGTCGGCCTCTTCGGCCCGAAGGGGCGGCTCACCAGATGGGCCGCCGCGGCCGGGGCGGTCATCGCCGCCGGGTTCCTGGTGTCGGTGGCCATCAGCGTGCTCCAGGTCGCCACGATCGACGTCGGGTCGATCGTCGTGCTCGTCGGTTGCGCCTGCGCGTTCATCGGGGGATACCTGGCGCCGCAACGCGGCTGAGCTGCACCCGCCGTGGTGAGGCCCCCGGATTGCCCAATCGGGCAGGTCGGCCGTCCCCTCAGGTCGTCCGGTTGACCCCTGTGCCGTCCCGGTCCGCGGTGGGACGATCGAAGGGTCGAGCGGCGCTCCGATCGAATCAGCGGCGCTGCGGGAGGGACCTGCCATGCGAACCCATGACCATGACACCGAGGACGTCGGGCTGCGGCCCAAGTCGGCCAGGATCGATCAGCATCCGCCGGCGCACCTGCTGCAGGCGGCGGCCGCCGGACGTAGTGATGTCCTCGACGGTGCAGGCATTCTCGGGTTGCAACGGGCGGTCGGCAACGCCGGCGTCGGGGCCTTGCTGGATTCTGAGCCGCAGCAGGACCTGTCGCCCGTGCACGACGTGGTGAACTCCGGCGGCGGAAGCCCGCTGGCGCCCGATGTGCGCGAAGAGATGCAGGGGCGGCTCGGCCACGACTTCTCCGACGTGCGGGTGCACACCGACTCGGCCGCCCACGACTCGGCGAAGTCGGTGAACGCGCATGCCTACACCGTGGGCTCCAACGTGGTGTTCCAACGCGACAAGTACGACCCGTCCTCCGCGGAGGGCAAGACCATGCTCGCCCACGAGTTGACCCACGTGGTCCAGCAGCGCAGCGGTCCGGTGGACGGCACCGACACCGGCGGCGGGGTCAAGGTCAGCGATCCGTCCGACCGGTTCGAGCGGGAGGCGTCCGCCAACGCCGACCGGGTGATGGCCGCTCCCGCGCCGGCCGCGACCGCTCAGCTGTCCGGCGCCGGATCGTCGTCCGCGGCGGTGCAGCGGCACGAGGAGGAGGAGACCGCGCAGGGCTCGTTCGTGCAGCGTGACGTCCAGCGCGAGGAGGCTCCCGAGGAGGAAGAGGAGACCGCGCAAGGGTCGTTCGTGCAGCGGGAGACCGAGGAAGAGGAGACACCCGAGGAGGCGTGACCGCGGCTCTTGGGCCGCGGTGCGACCGAGGGGGGTAGGGCATGATCGGACGCCGGCGGGCGCGATGACCGCCGCAGCCGAACGAGCCGGCACGGAGCCCGACACCGCGGTACGTCGTCACCCGGAACCGAGCCCGACGGCGGGGCGACCCGCCTCGGCGCAGCGGCCGATCCGGCGATCGTCCGCCCTGATGAACCCTCGCTCGATGGCCATGCTGCAGCGCAGCGCCGGCAACGCGGCGGTCGCCGGACTGGTCCGCGGGCGCCAGGGTCCCGCCGCCGGGCCGCAAACCGAATCCGATCCGATCGCGGTGCCCGTGCAGCGACTGGCTCCCGGTGCCGCCGTCGCCGGCGGATCGACCGCTCCGCCGGTGCCGCCGGCCGCACCGGATCCGGCCTCCGATCCGAAGTTCACGGCCGTCACCGGGGCCGTCAAGGGGGCCGGTGCGCAGCTGCGCAAGCACCCGCCGGCGTCGGCCGAGGTCGGCAAGGCGCAGGCCGCGGCGAAAGGGCCGTCCGACGACAGGGCCGGCCAGGCGAAGGCGGCACAGGCCGACGCGATGGCGGCGGCGAAGCCCGGCGGGTTCGACAAGGCCGCGTTCATCGCCGCGGTGCGCAAGGCGATCGCCGACGCGGCGCCGAAGAATCTGGACGAGGCGGACAAGTTCGCCACCTCCGGCAAGGCCGAGGGCGTCAAGAGTCAGGTCATGTCGCAGGTCACCGCCGGTCGTGACACATCGACGAAGACCGTCAAGGACGAGACCGGTCGCAACCCCGACACCTCCGCCGGTCGGGAGAAGCCGGTGACACCGTTGGCCGCCGAGCCGACGCCCGGCGTACCGCCGGTGAACGGTGCCGCGGCGATGCCGGGGCCGGCGCCGGCCGAGCAGGTCAACTTCGCGGCCGGTCCCGCGCAGGTCGATCAGCAGATGGCGGACGCCCAGGTCACCGACAAGCATCTGGAGAAGTCGAACGAGCCTGCGCTGCAGGATGCGGCGGCGGCCAAGAAGCAGGCGCAGACGCACTCCGCGGCCGCGCCCGCAGCCATCCGTTCGAACGAGGCGGCCGCCCTCGGCGAGGCGAAAGCCGGTGCCGGCGCCGATACCTCGGCCGCGATGGCGGCGTTGGGCAAGGACAAGGCGGGCGCGCTGGCGCGGGTGGCAGGGGCCAAGACCGACACCAAGTCCAAGGACGAGGTCGAGCGAGCGCGGATCTCCGGCGAGATCAACAAGATCTTCGACAAGACCAAGGCGGACGTCGAGGTCATCCTGAACGGCATCGACGGCAAGGTCACAGCCGAGTTCGACAAGGGCGAGGCGGCCGCCCGCGGTGCGTTCACGGCCAGGCACAGGGCCGACATGGACAGGTACAAGGACGAGCGGTACTCGGGCGTGACCGGTGCCGCCCGATGGACCGCCGACCTGTTCACCGGGTTGCCCGCCGAGGCGAACAAGATCTACGACGTCGCCAAGGCCCAGTACGAGTCGCAGATGACCGTGGTCATCTCGAACGTGGCCGACCTGATCGGCCGCGAGTTGGATGCGGCGAAGGCGCGGATCGAAACCGGGCGGCAGCAGATCAAGTCCTTCATCGCGTCCCAACCGGCCGCGTTGCAGAAGCTGGCCGGCGAGGCGGCCAAGGACGTCTCGGCCAAGTTCGATCAGCTGAGCTCGGACGTGGACGCCAAGCAGCAGTCCCTGGTCGACGATCTGGCGAGCAAGTACACCGAAGCGCGCGGCAAGGTCGACGAGGAGATCAAGGCCGAACAGGAGAAGAACAAGGGCCTGGTGGACATGGCCAAGGATGCGGTCGGCGGCGCGATCGACACCATCCTGAAGCTGAAGGCGTTGTTCACCGGACTGCTGGCGAAGGCCGCGTCGGCGTTCACCAAGATCCTCGACGACCCGGTCGCGTTCATCACCAACTTCATGTCGGCGGTCAAGCAGGGCTTCCTGTCGTTCGCGTCGAACATCCT
>CAYZBB010000042.1:0-39620 GCA_964476495.1 uncultured Actinomycetes bacterium
CGCCGCCGACCCGCTACCCGCCGACCTCCACGAGGCACTCACCGCGATCCGCCAGACCAGCGGTGCGCACTAATTTGAGCCAAGTCAGGTCATGTCGCGAGTCGATGCCGTGATGACCTTCTCTACTCATTTCAAGCAGGCGGACCGCTCGAGCGAGGTCAACCGGATCCTATCGAGCGGTGCGTTCACCAACCACGACCCCATCGCGGTCCAGCCGAGCATATGACGAGTCGGCTGTTCGCGGGCACACGCCGCCTGCATCGGATCCAGCACCATTCGGCCGCCATCAATGCCGGCGCATATGAAGCCACTAGGACACGCAGGGATCACCGCATCCCGTCCGACTCAAGATCACCGGGCGACAGCACCCGTTGACCTACCGGTCGAAGGACGCTGACGACAAGTCTTCAGTTGCGCGTTTCGTCCCGTTCGGGAAGTATTCGACTACGCGACTGGCAGACCCCTCCCGACGGGAGGGTCCGGGACGAATTCTAGGAAGGGTAGTCCGGCGATGGGATTCAAGGAACTGATTCAGGGCCAGTGGAAGACGCAGTCAAAAGCCTACGTCAATGGCTGGATCACCAACATTGAACCGAAGGAATCGCAAACGCCTGTTGAGTCGGCGACATTCGCGACACCAACGGATGGGCCCGGACGATTCTATGTGCAAGTGCGCTGCACTGACCTTAGGATTCGGTACGAAGTTGAAAAGCTCACGCAATGGCAACCCGTCCTTCAAAGCCAAATACAGTGGAGAACCCCAAATGATACGATATCGGTCTCCGCAACCTTTGGTCCTTCGACCTTCCGATCTCTTGGCGAATCTTCTTTCAAGACGCTGGCCGCCGAGAACGTCGCCCTCTCCGGCGAATTACCTCTAAACCAAGACATTTCACTACTTGTCGGTCTGCTCCGAGAGCCCGGCAACTCGCTCCTAGACAGGGCAACAAACTTCTTGTCATCGCTTGCAGAGTTCACGCACGTCCCACAATTGTCCACAGCGGCGCCGATAGCCGATAAGATCGCCGAAGGCGTAGACAAGTTGCTCGGTAATGACGACAGCCAGGGCATACTGGCACTTTCTCTGCAGATCGATGCGACGAAGCCGGCGTCTGGCTACTATGTTTGCTCAAGCGCTGACAGACAAAAGCGCTCAACTGACCTAATGCGTGTGTATAAAGAAAGGCTTCAAGTCTGGGCCGCAAACGAACAGGGGAAATCGGAGTGGCAGTACGTGACTGAATTTGACTATTTCCTGCTGAACGTTGCTTTGGAGCCACCTCAACCGAACCGTTGGCGCACGCTCCCTTCAATTCTAGATAAAGTTCAGGCTTCCACAAGGAAGCTCGACGAGGCAAATACCAGCGGGGCGCTCGTAGGGGCATCGATCGAGATGCTTGAAGCCGCGCGACTGGCTCGATTCAGCCCAGACCTCATCTTCATAGACCAAAAGTCGACCCAAGAGACGATACGCCAAGAATGGGACACCTCGGTGGCCAACCGGGCGACGACAATCGCGAAAACACACAGTCAGCCCGTGTGGGACAAAAAAGAAACTACACATGAAATTGCAGAAACAATGACAAAGCCACCCGGGTTGAACGACAAGCTACAACCAAATCCTTTCGACGCAGAATCGTTTCGCGCGGTGGGCAAAGCGATCTCGGAAAAAATCTCCGCAATTTGACGGACCGTCAGGGGCCCCTCACATCGGCGAACGGGGCCGATCTCCTTCGAATGTCAACTGCCACGTGAGCTCGGCCGGCTGCGCAGGGAGCTTTCGGCCAGATAACCGTACAAAACCGTCCAGTCCCTACAGGAGCTCAAAGTGGCAACTGCAGGTCGCAACAAGATGACCGCATATGCGTTGACGCAGCAATTCCGTTCAGCCTACGGGCACGGGCCACAGTTCGCTCGAGAGGTTCTCGTCCTCGCCTGGATAAATAGTGCGAGCGCCCAGGGCTCTACAATTTCGCCTGACCGGATCAAGATGTTTCGTGACAACTTCAACTCAAGCGTTATCGAAGGAAGGGCCCCAGCAACGACGTGGTCCCAGACCGCAGTCGGGTGGCTAAAGGACGGCATTGAGGTTGTGCTAGGCTCCGAGCGCTACAAGGACTCGAAGCGATTCTTCGAACCATTGATTCGCAGGCTCTTTAAGAGCGCCGACGTGAATATTGCCGGACTCGAAGGAAGCCGGGCTGAGGAATCAACGGCAGCGATGGGATTAGTCGCCGCGGCGATTGTGCAGGAGGAGTTCGAAGAATTTGTCAAGAACTTGCCAAAGAGCTCCAACCTCGCTGCATCCGCAAACGCCGCCTGGGCGGCGGCGCTCACGGTAGACTTCGGAAAGCTGGACATAGCAACCCAAGACGACTTGAAGAAGTATTTACCCCCTGCGGTGAGACAGTCAATCCAGCCCGATGGAAGCTGCACGCTGACTCCCGAAATTCAACGGACATTAAACGATGAAGTTCTTGATGCAATCAAGATCGTCGAGAAATCAAATCAAGAGCAAACGCAGCTCCTGCGGGAAATCGATGCTGGGCAGAAGAGCATTCAGGCATGGCTCGAAGCGGAAAAGGAGAGGCAAAAGGCGGCGGAGAACCAAGCAAAGCTTCAAGAGTCCTGGACCTCTGAGCGCCAAGTCGCGACCAGTATCCTTGACTCCACGGCCGGCTTTATTGCCCTGTTTGATCCAAAAGCAGGTCAAGCGATAGCCACAGTTGGGCAAGCATACCTGCAGATTAGTGGTGCGCTCGAGAAATATACGTCAAATGTCGCGAATCTCGGCGCACTCGAGATCCCCATGAAGCTCGACAAGGCAACGATGATAGGACAGAAGTTCGCGAGTGCGGCGGTACTCGCCAGTACGATTGTTGGCGCCGGTTTGGCCATCATCAATCTCCTACTGGACACAGGGCCGTCGATAGAGGAGCGAATCTGGGATAAAGTCGAGGAACTCCAAAAGGACGTGCAAGAACTGCGGGTCGCAATGGACGATCACTTCCGGCGACTACATGTTGGCCTCGCAGAATCTTTCGCCAACGTGGCCGACAATTTCACCGCAATTCGGCTGGATCTGAGTAATCTTTCGACAGACATCAGGAATGTGCAGGACAGCTTATACCGATTGAATACTGATATCAAGCGTTTGGCGTCATACGTGTTGAACCTAGAGCAAGTTGCCTCCCTGATGGAGCTTCAAACCGCCGTCAATGGCGTCCTTCCCCTGCTTGGGGGGGAGATGACGATGATCGAGTTTCGTAGACTTGAGAATGTCCTTCACAGCTGGGCGACCATTCATGCGAGCAACCCCCTTCATGCAGGGACCGGACCCGACGGCGGGTCCACAACCTCGGCCTCGCAACTGCTAAACGTACCATCCGCAGACCAGTACATCAACTTCATCTTTCATTGGGCAGACCAGAATGTCCCGACCGTTCACGGAGTTAAGCTCCCAAACGGCGCCGTGTGGTACTTGGCTGCATATGGGTACCTGTATTTGCTACGAGGCTGGCCGAACCTTTCCGTCGACTTGTTCGGTCAAATGGCATCAGGGAGACACCTGGAGGTCCGGGCCGCGGGAGAGCGTCTGCGGGCGGGTCTGGTGGCTCTCACTCGGATCGAATCATCCCCGAAGCCATCGAAAGATGACTCGAGCGACTCCGCCAACGAGGTTGTGGAAAAGATCAACTTGCAACTGCCACCAGAAGTCGTGGATGGCCTCCTCGGTCTATCTCCACCAGGGTTTCTGAAAACCGAAGGTGGAGATATCGATAAGACCAACAAGTCTTTTGCTGCAAACACTCCGTTGCTGGAACACATAGTGGCCGCGTATCTTCTCGCCTTGGAATCGCTGGAGGCGGAAGCCGGGTCCAAGACCACCCAAAGACTCGACGAATTCTCTGCCAACGCTTTGACGAAAAGGGGTCAACTAACTGCCTCCCTCGTGATCATGATGAACGGGTGGCCGGCGCCTGAGAATATCGTAGCTTCTATTCCTGATGCGTGGGTTATCGCTCGGGCCGCGGGTCTATACGGTGACCGCCCGCTTGTAGTAAATCCCGCCTTTACGTGGACTGAAGTTGGCATCTCTCCTCCGCAAGGTGCGGCTGGACATTTTGTGAAAGGCCGCGTGAGTGCTCGCTTGTGGATAGGGTTGGATGTATGCCTTGGCGAGAATCAAATTGGGAATGTATTTGTCGTTGCGCCCGAGAAAACCACCGTAACCAGCCCAAGTACTAGTCATGACACGAGCAAGTATAAGGAATTGCTGGGAGATGCAAGGGCTTGTGCCGAACAGAATTGGCAGGAGGGCTGGGACCTAAAGAGTATTCTTGAGTCCCAGCCGGTTCAGTGGGCGATGAAATTGGATGCCATGGATTTGGCCGAAATTCGACGCGTAGTGTACGCGCAGAATGACGCTAATATGAGTGCCCTGCTTGCAAACAGTGAAAGAATGCACAGCCTGGATGGTGCCCTGGCGATTTTGAGATTGTTAGTACGCCTAGGACTACCAGCAACTTGGGATACGGACGAGTACCTTCGGTTCCTATTGGAGCATCCCAATGGCATTCCCACATCTTTGACTCTGGGAAACGCGGCCGCTACCGAGTTGATAAAGCCGTTGCCTCAACGTCTGCCGGTCTTTGATGTGTTTTCCGGTCGGGCCAAGGCCGGTATCGCAAGCGCACGCGAGCGGCTCAATCAGCATATCGAACGTGTTGCACTTTTCCCAGAGATCCCCGAGTTTGTAAGTAGGATGATTCGCGATCTCCGGATCGTGGAAGGGGGCATCATTACTTGGTCCGATACAAATCTGCACCTTGGCGCTGCGGTCGAGTCGCGCGGTACCCCACGATCGGGCGCTGCGGTCGTCGCCGGCCCAATTCCGATCGGTGATTACGTTTCGGACGGATACACCGACATCGGCGATCCGGTTCAAGGGTCGAGGAGGTGGTTTCGGCTGAAATTTGAAGACAGGTTTGTTTGGGTCAGCGAATGCGATATTGAGCTAGACTGATTCCCTTCTTCGTTCTTCGTTCGTCTCGGCTGCCACAGAGGCGGGAAGGTTGACAAAGCCATGAGAAGATTGCGTTCGTCCTGGTGCTGGTCCCACTCGAAGATCCTCTTGCTGGCTCAGGTGATGGGAAGGCGACAGGCCCTTGAACCCAAAATTGCGGCGCTACCTCTCATTCGTTGCGGTCCGCGGCCGTTCGCCTATGGATGAGGCACCTCTCTGTGCAGGGCATATGAATTCGCCGACCACGTCTGAACCCCGAACCCAGACCTCGAAAGCATGCGTCTCGATGGCCGGATCCTGTGACCACAGCTGTGACCAGATCCAGATCTTGTCGGTCGCGATAAGCACGTTGCACACCCGTGTCATGGAGGTCAAACCCGTTGACCCACAAGCGATTCAGATTTTCGACGGCAAACTGGGGTCAAGGGGTCGCGGGTTCAAGGGCTGTCATCCCGACGCGGCGGCTCCCACGCCTCATCGCGCGGGTGGGGAGCCCTCTCGATCTACGGGTGGGCTGTCGATCGCCAGAAGCGTCGGCTCGCCCGAGTGACAGTCTGTGAAGTTGGAAGGCCACAAGACGCTATCTACACGCGGACACCGGGCATCTGGCCGACGCCGCAAAGGCCGTGATCGCGTTCCTGAGCGCGTCCGGGTCTGGTTAGATGGTGATCCGAAATGTGACTGGGGGAGCGGATGACACTATCGGAACGGGCCAAGGCGAATATTGCCCTTCTTACGTCGATCTTTGCAGTAGCATTAAGCTTTCCAGCAGCCTTCGATGTAGGATACCGCTTCTTTGTGAATGAGACGCCAGCCGTCGCAAGCAGTCAGGACGATATTGCGACTAAGTTCGTCCAGATGGTTGGAAGCGCCGATTCAAAGATCGTGACTGGGTCGATCACGTATGCCGCGTCAGGATCCCCAGCGTTTCAGTATGCCACTAGTCGCAAGGTCGTGATTGCAGCATGGAATGCCAACGAATGAGGCGTGACTGAAACACGGTTTGAGCAGCGCGGGGAAGCAAAGGCTCAGTGCGGATCGAGCGGGTGCACCGAGTACTCTGAGTTCACCTACGACGAGTTCCTTCGCATAAGAGACTTCAAAGTGAACGGTGTACCTGTTGACGCGCTAGTCAACGCTCCATTTGACGAAGCAACGAACGACGATGTCGGTATATCAACTCGGCTGGAAGGTGGGTACTCGTCTACCACCGCAGAAAGAATGCGGCTAAATATTGAAATTAGGAGCTTTCACTCCGCGAAAGTACCGATCGACTATGAATCAATAGTTTCTTGGGGATTCCAAGAACGCTGATCATGACGTCACAGCGTATGGTCCGGCAACGCTGACTCAAGCCCAGCGAGGGCGAATTGGTGCCGGTATAGCCAGCACCCCAGGAGGCTGGCTAGGGTTCAACACAACGATAGAAGGTTCCGAGGACCAATACCTTTGGATAGAGATCGTGTGACGCGCCAGTCTGCTGGTCACTGACTCGACTTTCGGGGTCATGAGGCGGCCGCGTAGGGCGTGACCTACATGGGTTGGGGTTGTTCGGATGTCGCGGGACCGGGTGTCATGGGGGTAATTCGGGCGGTGAGGATGGCCGCGCGGATCGCCAGGAGCATGTCGAACGCCGACGGCGCGGTTTTCGTGGTGTACCAGGGTGCCCAGCGGCGGCGCTGGGTGATTTGTGTTTCCGGGTCGGCGTTGATCGTGTACCACAGGGCGGTGATGGATTGGCACATGAATGTGAATGGCACGGTCCGTTCGACTGCTGTGGTGACGCGGTTGCGGGTTTCGCCGACGCCGGTGGTGTTCTTCGCGTCGTGGAACGCGACCTCGATGGCCCAGCGGCTGGCGTACCTGGCGATGATCTGCTCAACGGGGCTGGTCAGGTCGGTGGTGACGATCGCGATGTCGTAGCCGGTGGCGGTGCGTTTGGGTTTGCGACGTTGGTTGCGGACCAGGATGACCCGGACCGGATCGGTGCGCCATGTCGCCCGCCATCTTGATGGGACCACCTGAGCCGGATTTCTGCCGGCAAGACGGTGGTCCCTTCACGCTGGCAAGCGACAGTCATCGCAGGCTCAAGTAAGGCATGTCGGGCGACCTGTGACTGTAGTGATCGTGATCATCGCCAGCGTAGCTCGGCGGGCGATTCTGGCGCCTGTCAGCCTCGACGCCAGGCGGATACGCACCCGAAAGGCATCACGGTTCGCGTCGGCCTAGGTCGGCTATCAATGCAGTACAGCAGTGCCACCTGCGAAGACGGCGTGATCTGCCAGTACCCCGCGAGCTCATATCCGCGTTCGCATCGAAGGGGTCAGGCTCGCCTTCGCCGCCATTCGATTGTCTGTGCTCCCAGGTGTTCCAGAATGGAACACCTGGGACGGTGATCGTCGGGAGTGCAGTGGGAACCGAAGCCGATGCTGTCAGCGGCCCCGAAGCCTCCGCATCTCAGCAACGACGACCAGCGTCGCCCCCCGACGGCCGAGTCCTCGGATGTGTGGAGTCGCCTCCCACGCCGCGTGGATCCGATCATGATCACGTTTGCACAACGCGATGAGCTGGTCGTAGTCCTCGTTGCCGAGGTTTCCGTAGTCGAGGTGGTGCAGGTCGACTGGCCGTGCGCCGCAGACGACGCAGGCGGCAAGTTGGTGGGTGCGTTCCCAGTGTTCGTGGAACCATCGCCGACGCCGTTTGGCCCAGGCCTTGCTGTTGACGTAGTCGGCGTACCGGCCTCGGCGGGCCCAGCGACTTGGCGTCCATGCCGAGCCTGGGCGGGGCGGGCGCATGTCAACCCTCGTTGACGGGCTCGGCGACCACCGGCGTTGCGGAGGCTCGGGTGATGGTGGACTCGACGATCTCTCGGCCGACGAGCAGCGCCTTGCGGTCCTTGCGGCGGTAGTAGGCCGTCATGCGGACCAGCATCGGGTCCAGCCTCTTGTAGAACATCAGCATCGTTCCCTCGGGCAGCCCCCGGATCTCCCCGGCGGTCAGCACCGCCCGGGTGCGGGTCTGCTCGCTGTAGGACCGTCCGGACCCGAGGCCGAGCAGGCCACCGCCTTTGTCGGTGGACGCCTGCCAGGATGTCTCGTCCCGGTCGCCGGCGATGGCGGCGAAGTCCCGCAGGTTCTCCGCGTCGGTGACCCCGCCGAGAATGCCGGTGATGGTCGCCGAGTCCCAGATCGCCTTCGCCGCGTCGCTACCCCACGAGCGGGCCATCTGCGCCCGGGACTGGATCACCGCGATCGTCACCACCCCGGACCCGCCGTACGCCGACACATAGGTCGGCAGCGCCGGCAGGGGCGCCCAGTTGGCGATCTCGTCCAGCACCAGGGTCAGCGGCGGATCCAGACGAGCCCGCGGTGAGTGGTCGGCCAGGTCCTTGGCGGTACGAGTGATGTCGGCGACCAGGCATTGCAGGAGCCGGGAGGCGAGGTCGTCGGCCTCGGCGAGCAGATACAGGGTGCCGTGATCGGCGAGGAACGCCGTGGGGTCGAAGTTCTCGCCCGGGCAGGGGTCGAAGCGGCGCCGGACCGAGTAGAGGTCGAGGCCGGCGAGGGCTTTGCCGACGCCGGCCCAGACGTTGCCGCGGAACTTGTCGTCGCCCTCGACGACCTGGGCGAGGGTGTCGGCCCAGCCGGGTTCGACGCGTTCTCCGGTGCCGGTGTCGCGGCCCTCCAGGTCCTGCAGCAAGGCAAGGGCAGAACGGGCCGCGACCGCGGATTGGGACCAGCGCCACAGGTCGTCGATGCCGGTGTTGGACCAGGCTGCGGCGTGCAGCAGGATCTTAATGACCTTCTCGGTCCAGCCCTGCCAGAACGAGGCGTCCTCGACTCCGCTTGAGGAGCCGGCGGCCAGGACCTGGGCGCGGGCGGCGGCGATCCGCCCGTCCCGGCAGCCCTGGATCGGCGACCATCGAACGATTTCCGGTAGCCCGTCCATGGATCCGTCGGTGGCGATGACCGCGACCGGCCCACCGTGCGTCGTTGGGTGATCGTGACGGACAGCACGTCGGGGCGGGTGGAGGTGGCGACGACCGCGCCGGGTGCGTCGAGGATGCGGTTGTTGACCACGTACACACCTTTGCCGGCGCCGGACGGTCCGAGCAGCACGACGGAGTCGCGGACGCTGGTCCACACGGCCACGCCGCGGGCGGTACCCCAGCACCACCCCAACTGCCGCGGATGGGGTCGGCCCTCGAGCGCGGGTCGGAGTTCGGGTGCGCTGCGCCGCAACCTGTTCGGACCGACTGCGGCCCTGATCGCGCGCGGTGTCGCCATCCCGGGGCGGCTTGCCATGTCGGCCATCACGGTGCGGTTCCTGGTGCCGCCGCGCAGCTTGACGAGCACGACGACCGTCGCTGTCACGGTCACCCCGATCGCGACCGCGCTGAGGCGCCAGTAGGCCGTCGCGCCGGGCATGGATGATTCCCATGCCGCCGAAGGGTTGTCCTGGTCGGCGAGCAGGGCGCGGGCGCCGGCCGTGACAGGTCCGGCGGCGAACCCGTTGCCGGACAGCAGGCTCGCGGCCTGGCCGCCGAGCCAGAGCACCAGGCAACTGCCGACGACGAATAGGACGGCGCCGGTCACCACCCAATCGAGATCGGCGGAACGGTTCGCGGTCCTTGTCTTCGGATTCGGCACAGCATCCTGTGCGGTCACTCGACACGACCAATCAGCAGAGGAGGAAAGGGAACTACGGTCGGCTCGCCGAGATCGTCGCGCCTGCGCCGAGATCCGACGTTCAGCCGAAAGGGGGTGGGAGGAGATCGATCGGGTCAGCCGGGGGACGCCGCCACGTCATATCGAAGGTCCGGGTGTCAGCGATCCACGGCACCGACGTCCCAGCAGGCCGATGTGAGCGTGACGCCCCGAAAAGCCTTGTCGGACAGGCCGCGCAGCGGCCTGACAGTGGTGTCGCCCAGCGGGGCTCCCCACCCTTCCGGCGGGCCGACCGAAGCGGTCGATGGTACGGGCTCGGGCCAAGGGCTGCGGCGACGCCGCTCACAGCCGTGATCGGCCCGCCGGAAGAACGGCTGGCCCCGGAACAACACCTGCCCACGGGCAGACCCAACCGAAGGGATACCAACGATGACCACCGCCCAGCATCACGACCACGCCGAGTACCGGACGGTGCGGATCCCCGGCAGCGACGACCACGGGGGCGATCATCTGATCACCGTCACCCTGCGCTGGGTGTGCCCGGCCTGCGGTGACCCGCGGGGCGAGATCCGGCCGGCGATCTCCTACGACGGCTCCCGCCGCCTGGCCTGCGACGGCTGGACCAACCCGTGCGGGCACATCGACTTCTACGCGGTCGTCCGCACCGAGATGCACTCCTGACCCAGCGGCGACGGCAACAGCTCCCACCGAGGGACCGCACTGATGAGCACCCACCTCGTTCGATCGGAAAGGACCGGATCATGGGCTACCTCGTCCGCACCGTCACCGCGATGCAGCTGCAGTTGGGTGATGTCGTGATCCCCGACAAGGGACCCCGGCAGCACGTGACCTTGCACCGCCTGCAGGGCGCGCACCCCGTCGTCGTCGTTCAGTACGCCGAGACACCGGGCGCGACCGCGCTGTATCCGCCGACCCTGCCGCTGCTCATCGAGATCCCCGACGACCCCGCCCCGACCGGGTCGACCGGACGGGAGCTGTGATGACCGGCGTCCAGAACCATCACGCGCAGCTCCGCGCCTGGGCCAAGGGTGTCTACGGGCTGGAGGCGGCCACCGAGCTGCTGATCCGCGGATTCGACGGCCGGTTCGCCGACCCCGGCTGCCCGTGGGTGCACCCCACGACCTCCGGGCACTGGATCGACTTCGACGCGATCCCCGCGCAGGTCGGCGCACTGTCCGGCGGCGAGCAGCGGTTCCTGCAGATCGTCGCCGCGCTCGACGACGCCGACACCACGGTGAACCTCGGCCGCTGCCTGGCCGGCCTGGACCGCCGGCACGTGCACCTGGTGCTGGCGGCGGTCGCGCATGCCTCCGGCACCCATGAACACCAGGAGATCTTGTTCGCACCCGACGGAACGGTCAGCTTCAGCCAGCCGGGTGCGATCTACCGGTGGGACCAGAGCGCGGCGCAGGAACCCGAGAGATCCTGCCGGGACGGCGGAATCGGTCGATGAGCACCTACCACAGCCGCAACCTGCTGGCCGACGCGACCCGCCGCGCGGTGCACACGACGCTCCAGAAGGCACCCAGCGCCGGCCAGCACATCCAGGCCATGGTCAGCATCGCCGGCGAACAGGACCTGCAACTGGACACCCACGGATCCGGTCACCGCCGCGACTGGGGCGGCCACATCGCCCTGTCCAGCGACAACCTGCTCATCTACCTGCACGACCAGGTCGCCGCCCGGATGTACGCCAGAGCGTGGGTCGACGCCTGGTACATCGCCTCCAAACTCCCGGAGACCGTCGACACCGGACCGTCCACACACGGCGCGGTGACCATGGTGCGCGCCCACGGCTCCGACGCGGTCGACCACGTGCACGATGTCGCCCGCAACGTCGCCCTGATCAAGATCGGCAGCCTGACCTGGCGCATCCACGACCAGACCGCTTGGGCCAGCACCGAACAGAAGTGGCGGGAGGTCTCCGCGCTCGCGCCGATGGTGCTGACCGTCCGCCGGTACGAGCCCACCCGCAAGCCCCCGCCGGCGGACTACCAGCACCCCGCGTGGACCGAGATCCGCCGCCCGGCACCGAGTCTGTGAGCCGACCCGGTGGTCTCAGGTCTGCACGTCGTAGTGGACGATGAACCCAGCACCGCGACCCGATGCCGGGCGTCGGAGTGTCGCAGTCCGGCAGATCGCAGGTCGGCCGGGACTGCTCGTGGGTACCAGTCCCTCGCCCTCGATCTGGTGCTCACGGTGACGGGCTGCCGGCAGCTTCCGCACTCGACGATCTTGGCAGGCTCGACGACAGCATCGCACAACAGTATTGGGTCGTTGCTTGAATCAAGTCAGAATGGGACCTCAACGGGAGCAACGGGATTGCGCAACTCGGCGAGGGGATGCGGGTCCGTGTTCACGGCCTGCTGGAGGAGCCGGTAGAACAGCAACCCGCGACTGTTCGAGGTGCGCCGGTTGAACCGAAAGGTGTACTCGTCCAGGTAGTACTCCAGGTGCTCCTGGGACACCGCGTAGTGCAGGGTGCCGGTGAGCCAGCGCTTGAGCAGGGAACCGACCATGTGCACGCCGGGCAGGTTGACGTGGGCCGGTTCGTCGCTGTCGGTGCCGACGAATCGTTGATGCTGGTAGCCGAGCCCGGCGAGCCGTTTGAGGTTCGTGGCGCCGTCGGTCTTGATCGTCGATCCCTCCTCGATCACGTCCATCGCGAAGCCGACAAGATTGGATGATCGGGCCGTCTCGGCCAATTTCAACCGCACCCGGCCGAGTTTGCGACTGGGGAGTGACTCGACCGCGACCATCACCGCGGTGTTGTCCTTCACTCCGCCGGCGCGGCCGCGAGACTCGTTACCCACGAACACTTCATCGAGCTCCACCACGCCCGACAGCAGGTCCCGGTCCGGCCGCACCATCGCCCGGCGCAGCTTCTGTAGCCACGCCCAGGCGGTCTCGTACGTGCCGAATCCCAAAACCCGCTGCAATCCCAACGCCGACATGCCGTTCTTCTGCGACGTGAGAAACCAGATGGAGGTGATCGGCGGGGTTGCGGGCCTCGGAGGGACCTGCCCCGGCGCCATCCCCAACTCTCGGGGTTCGATCCAGCGACCCCGTGACCGACTGAAATAACCTTACGATTCATTCACAGAGCGGCGATGACATCGTCATCGGTGTGTCTCCGACGGCCGAGGTAGCCCAGCGTGGTTGCAATTGACTCGTGTCCCACCAGGTCTGCGATCTTGTGGGTCGGCACTCCTCGCTCGGCGAGCGATGTCACCCGCCACTTGCGCGCAGCATGCCCCCGCGCCCAGTCCAGGCCGTACCGGGCGTAAAGCACCCTGACCGCCTTGTTGAGGTTTCCTTGGTCGCGCCAGCGGTCCGGGAACTGCGGCGATCCGAAGATCGGAGTTGTCGGCCCGTCCGTCAACGCCACGCCGAATCTTCGCGCTCGCCGATTCAGCGCCCAAAGTGCCCACGGAGCGAGCGGTACCACTCGCGTGGAACCGGCCGTCTTCGTCGCCGGCTGCCGATAGGTTCCTCGGCCGGCGACGGTTACCAAGGTGCCGGAGATCGAGATCGTCTGCCGATGTGGATCGAAGTCGGACCAACGGAGCGCGGCGACTTCGCCGATGCGTGCACCCGTTGCGAACATCACGGCGCTCAGGTCGGCGATGTCCTTGCCGTTGACCACGGCGCCGGCTTGACCATGACGGGACTTCCGACGTCGCGGCCCGCCCGGGTACATCGCCCGCGCCTCCGGGTCCCAGGTGAGACCGGACAGGAGATCCTTCACCTCCTTGTCGGTCGGTGCCCGCCGGTGATCGATCGATGTCTTTCGCTTGACGTTGCGCGGGATCGACGCGTGGGCGCCCAGCACCGCATTGGTGGAGACCTTGAGGGCGGTGACACCGATCGCGAGGTCG
Organism: uncultured Actinomycetes bacterium; assembly: GCA_964476495.1. Lineage (GTDB taxonomy): Bacteria > Actinomycetota > Actinomycetes > Mycobacteriales > Nakamurellaceae > Nakamurella. Next base: position 13,593 of record CAYZBB010000042.1, read on the forward strand.
AGAGCCGACCTGAGGACCGCGCGCGAGTGCTTGGCTCCGGCCGAGCCGTGATTCGCGGCCATGTCGGCGAGAAACTGCCGGACGACAGCCACGTCCACATCGCGCGGTAGCCGCCCGCCGATCGCATGGGTCTTGACTCGGTCGGCGGCATAGCCGTAGTCCTGCCGGGTCTTGCCGGCAAGCCGCGCGAACCGCGGGCTGGCGAGGTACTGACCCACGAGATCGGCGACGGTCGTCTGCAGATCACCCTGTGCCTGGACCGATTTGGCCTCCTGCTCCGCTTCCGCGGCCTGCGCCTGTGCGTCCCGGGCTCGGGCAAGTTCGGCGAGTCTGTCGAGCGCGGCCTGCCTCGTCGCGCTCTCAGCGGCCGCCTTGGTCGTCCGCCAGCGGCGAACCAAGTACCGGTTTCCGTCGATGTCCCATGCTCGGGCGATCCCGTGCCAGCGCGTCGGCATGTACTCGCGGACGCCGTCAGAGGTCGTGATCTTGAGGCTGGCACCGACCTTCGCGCTCTTCGGCAGCGGCAGCGTCTCGCCACGGTCAGTCACCGGGTTCGGGATCGTGACCTCAGTTTGGTCATCGTCAGCCATGTCGTAGCCGAGCAGGAACACCGACACAGGACCGACCGATCCGGGCCGGATGCGCTCTCTAGCCATGCCCCAGGGTACGTCAAAGTGTTCAGTAAGTGTTCAGTTTGCGATCTTGAGCCCTTGCCCATGATCACGACACCATCGCTGACCTGCGACAAGCGCGCCCGGCAGGATTCGAACCTGCGACCGGAGGATTAGAAGTCCTCTGCTCTATCCAGCTGAGCTACGAGCGCCGGAGAGTCGAGCGTAGCTGCTCGACTTCCCCCATCGAACCACCGCCGGTCTCGGCGGATCGGACCAACGGTGGCGACACGGAGCTCGCGCCCAGGACCGTGACCGTGCGGCGGCGTTCGCCGCGTTCGCCGGCACGATCAACAAGTCGTCGAAGCCCAGGTCAGTGACAGGGCGGTCGGCGCCGACCCCGCGGCGATGAACTCGGTGCCGACGACCTGGGTCGCCGCGCCGGACTTGACGGCGGGCATCGCCTGAACGTCCCCGGCGGGCCGGCCACCGATCGGGCCATCGTTGCCGGCTACTGCCGCTCGGCCTGGCCTTGACGCCAGTAGCCCATGAAGGCGATTTGCCGCCGGTCCACCCCGCGGTCGGAAACGACCGCACGACGAAGCGATTTGACCGCCGCGGCCTCCCCGGCCATCCATGCGTAGAACGCCTCGCCGGTCGGGTCGGGGGTGTCCCACAACAACTCCCGATCCACGTCGACGTCCTCCAGGACCTGTTCGCCCACGGCGCGCACGGAGTCCAGCAGCCGCGCGTGCCCGTCCAGCCATCCGGTGACCGCTGGGATAAGCAGCTCCCCGTAGCCGCGGTCGCCGCGGGCAAGCCAGTGGATCCGGGTGTGGTCGGGCAGGTCGGCGGGCAGCATGTCATGCGGGTCCGGAACTTCGACGAAGGCCCGGGCAGTGACGTCGGTCCGGTCGGCAAGGCTCTCCAGGATGGCCACGATCGCCGGCGCCGCCGTTTCGTCGCCGGCGAGCAGCAGCCGCCGAGCGGCGCCGGGGCGCCAGTCGATGCCCTGGTGCCGGTCGGGGCTGCGTGCGTCCGGACCGACCAGGACGATCTCGTCGCCCGGCGCCGCGGCGCGCAGCCAGCGCACCGCCGGCCCCGGTGTGCCGTGGCCGGTGTCGTGGTCGACCAGCACCACATCCACCTCCCGCTCCCGGGGGCGGGCGCGGCGAACGGTGTACGTGCGCATGGCCGGCCGGATCTCGTCCGGCAGGTCCCGCCATCGGACGTACCAGCCGTCTCCGTCGCCGTCCCCCAGGTCCACCGGAGTGTCCGGTCCGTTCGGCAGGATCAGTTTGATCCGCTGGTCCAGCCCGTCGTCACCGAACTCGTCCAGGTCCGGCGCCGTGAAGGTCACCTGCCGGAACGACGGCGTCAGCCGCTCCACCCGGCGCACCTGAACCGAGAACGGGCGATAGGCGGGCCTTCCGGCCTCGACCTCCGTGATCGGCTCCGCAGGTAAGGCTTGCATCGCCTAAGTATGCACGGCGGCACTCGTCTCCCGACACTCGGGGACCCGGCACGCACGCACCGGCACAACCGCCGTCGCACAGCTTGTCGCCAGCGCGAAAGATTTTGGTGAGCAATAGTTTCCGACGATCGAGACACCTCAGCCGCGACCACCGGTGCACGCGGCGATCACACCCTACAGCCAGCGCGGCGCGGTGACCGGTTCGCCGGTTCCGGTGGTCACACCGCCACCGCCCCGGCCACTGGCCCACCGAGCCAGCTGCGCAGCCGTCCCGGAGATGGCCACGGACCGAGGATCGGCGTTCGTCGCGCCCAGGCCCGGCACCACCCGATCGGTCGGCACGAGGATCAGATCGGGGGCCCGGCCGGCCCGTGCCCACCAAGAGGTGATGTCCACCAGCAGGCGGTCCACCAGGGTGGGTGGGAAGTCCTCGAACCGCCCACCGTTGTCCAGATCGACGGCGTGCAGCCACACCTCGCGTACCCGCATCCAGGGGGTGACGGACACCGGCACCGTACGGCCCTGTGCGGTGCGAACCGGATGGTCCCAGCGGGCCACCGGGAGGTCACGCCAGGCGGCCGACAGGTCCGTCAGCGCGTCGTGGTGCAAGCTGCGCAGCTCGGCTGGGGTCATCGGCGCACCCGCGTCGATCTCGGCCGCACGCGCGGCGGTCGAAGGGTACATAGGAGTCTCGATGCCCGTGCGCGCCCACTGCACTAGCCGGGTGAGCGCCCGAGCGTTGTATCCGACGTGCGCGATCACGTGCCGCCGATCCCAGCCCGGCAGCAGTGACGGCCCGTCGAACGCACCGTCGGTCAGTTCGTTCAGCTTGCCGGTGTAGTACTCGGTGCCCAACCTCGACAGCTCTAGATCATCGGCCGGCCCGTCCCGCTGTTCAGAAGTCGAATCCACCGCCGTCGAATCCACCCGAATCGAACCCGCCCTGGTCGTAGCCACCACCGTCGGAGCCCTGGTCGGCACCGCCGGCGTCCCCGCCGTCGGCCGTGCCCGCGTCGTAACCGGCGTCGTATCCCGCGTCGTAGTTCAGACCGGCCATGCCCGAGAACAGCGAGGATGCGATGAGGTAGGTGCCGACCCCCCACGCACCGGCGACCAGCGCCGGCTTCCACCACGGCTCGGAATACCACCCACGGGGGACGGGACGACCCGCGACCATGCCCCCCGGGTAGAAGTGCTGGGTGCCGCGGCCGGGATTCGGCGACGCCTCGTACTCATGGCCGTCGACGCTGACCCGGCGATCCTCGGTGACCGCCCCGGCCTGCCGCTGTCCCGGCATCGGCGGTAGCTCGGGGCCGGGGTCGAGGCCGAGCGAGGTCCGGGCGGCGCGCACGTAATAGAGGCCCTCGTACGCGGACTGTTGCGCGAGGCGATACTGCGGGATGGACTTCGCCTGTTCCACCTGTGCTCCCGCGGCGGTGTACCGCTCCGACGCGTCGGCGAGGGCCTGTCTGGCGGCCGGATCGTCCCTGGGGTCCAGGGCGTACACCTGCCCCCCGAGCATCTCGACCCATCGACGCGCCTCCGCCCGCGCGTCGTCCAGCTGCCGGGCCGCGGTCACGTTCCGCTGGCGCATGTACCACACGCCGGCGACCACGATCGCGGCGATGATCACGATCCACAGGAGCGTGTCCACGTCAGGTCCCCTTCAGTTGCATTTCGTCTCGCGGCGGGTCTTCAGTTGCGTCCGTTCGCCCACCGTCTGGTGTCAACGCGGCGCCACGCCCGATCGTTCCGTCGTGATCATCGTCGCCGCTTGCGAGTGCCGAACATCGACCGGCCCAGCGCGCCGCCGAGCGAGCTGCCCAGCGACTTCATGAACGAGCTGACCGCCGGATTGGCGAGCACGTCCGCCAGCCCACCGCCAGGGCCGGCGACCGGGGGTGGGGCCGAGCCGGACCCGTCCGCATACGGGTTGTAGGGCTCGGGGGTCAGGGTGGGCCAGCCGTCGGCGCCAATCGTTGGTCCGACTGCGGGCGGGCTCGGGGTCCGCGCCGGCGGGGCGCTCGGCGGCGGGGCGCTCGGCGGCGGAGCGGGCGCGGTGATGCGGGCGGTGAGCATCTCGTAGGCGGACTGCCGGTCGACGTCGTGCCCGTACCTGGCCGCCAGCGGCGAGGCGGCGACCGCGGCCAGCACCGTCGCCTCGGGCGCGGGCGCCATCAGCGATCGGGGCGCCCTGACCCTGGTCCAGGCGACAGGGGTGGGCGAACCTTTCTCTGACAGCACGGTCACGATCGCCTCGCCGGTGCCGAGGGCGGTCAATGCCGCGGACAGGTCGTAGTTCTCGGTCATCGGGTACGTCTTGACCGTCGCCTTGAGCGCCTTCTGGTCGTCCGGGGTGAACGCGCGAAGCGCGTGCTGGATCCGGGCGCCCAGCTGCGACAGCACCGGCCCGGGCACGTCGGTGGGCAACTGGGTGCAGAAGAAGACGCCGACGCCCTTGGACCGGATCAGCTTGACGGTCTGCTCGACCGCCTGCAGGAAGGCCTTGGAGGCATCTGCGAACAGCAGGTGGGCCTCGTCGAACAGGAACACCAGCTTGGGCTTGTCGATGTCGCCGACCTCGGGGAGCTGCTCGAACAACTCCGCCAGCAGCCACATGAGGAAGGTGGAGAACAGCGCCGGATTCGTCTGCAGCCCGGCGGCTTCGAACAGGGTGACCACGCCCCTGCCGTCGGCGCCGACCCGCAGCAGGTCGGTCACCTCGAGTTCGGGTTCGCCGAAGAACCTGTCGCCGCCCTGGGCGTCAAGATTTGTCACCGCGCGCAGGATCACCCCGGCCGTCGCCTTGGAGACCCCGCCGAGGGCCCGCAGGTCGTCCTTCCCCTGATCGCTGGTCAGGTGCATGATCACCGCGCGCAGGTCCTTCAGGTCCAGCAACGGCAGGTTCCGTTCGTCGGCCCAGTGCACGATCAGACCCAGGGTGGACTCCTGGGTTTCGTTCAGGTCGAGCACCTTGGACAGCAGGATCGGCCCGAAGGAGTCGACGGTTGCCCGCACCGGGATCGCCGACCCCTGCCCGTTCAGGCTGAGGAACTCGACCGGGACCGACGCGGGTGCCCAGGCGTCGCCGGTGTCGCGGGCGCGTTCGACGATCTTGTCGTTCGACTGCCCGGGCACGGCCAGGCCGGTCAGGTCGCCCTTGATGTCCGGCATGAACACTGGCACACCGGCCGCCGAGAGCTGCTCGGCCATCAGCTGGAGGGTCTTGGTCTTGCCGGTGCCGGTGGCACCGGCAACCAATCCGTGCCGGTTGAACATGGTCAGCGGGACCCGGACGAGCGCGCTCGGGTCGGCCTCCTGGTCGATCACGACCGACCCGACCACGACGGCCGGAGCCTGCGTGTCGTAGCCGCGCGCGATGCGCTGCGCACTGTCGTTGGTCGTCGTCATGGCAGCCCCCGATCCGATGTCGATCCGGAGCCTAACGGTGATGTCGGACGGCACGACTACTGTGACCAGGCGTGAACGATCGACTGGTGTGGGTGGATTGCGAGATGACCGGGCTCGACCTCGGGTCGGACAGGCTCATCGAGATCGCTGCCCTGGTGACCGACAGCGACCTGAATATCCTCGGTGACGGGATCGACGTGATCATCCACGCCGACGACGAGGCGTTGGCGGCGATGCCGCCTGTGGTCACCGAGATGCACGCGAAGTCCGGTCTCACCGAGCGCGTCCGGGAGTCGACGGTCGCCGTGCAGGAGGCCGAGCGAATGGTGCTCGACTACATCCGCCAGTTCGTTCCGGAGCCGAAAACAGCTCCATTGGCAGGGAACTCGATCGCCACCGACCGCGGGTTCATCGCTCGGGACATGCCTGCGCTCGACGCTTTCCTGCACTACCGGATGGTCGATGTGTCCAGCATCAAGGAGTTGTGCCGGCGCTGGTACCCGCGGATCTACTTCGGCCAGCCGGCCAAGGAGATGTCGCACCGGGCGCTGACCGACATCACCGAGTCGATCCGGGAGCTGGCCTATTACCGCGCAACGGCCTTCGTGGCGGCACCCGGCCCGACCAGCGAACAGGTGCTGAGCGCCGCAATGGACGTGGCCACGCGGTACACCACCGGAGTGGTCCTGCCGCGGGCGGACAGCCTGTAGACTCCTCCCGGTCCGCGTGCCGCCGGTGCGGCGCGCAGGTCGCGGTGAGCGTAGCTCAGTTGGTAGAGCCCCGGCTTGTGGTGCCGGTGGTCGCGGGTTCGAGTCCCGTCGCTCACCCCACATCTGGTGCCCGGCGCTCGACGGAGAATGGCGCTCTGCGATGTCGGGGCAAGGACACGCACCCAGTCGCAGACCAGGAATAGGCCGGCCGAGAGCATTCGCTCGTCCATCGTGGATGAGCCGAGCCTCGCGCCTTCCGATGCAGCTTCGTGTCGAGCACATCAGGGCCGAACTGGGCGCGAGCTGCCGAGCGAGAATTTCGCCGGACAGCTCGCGCCAGAGTGAGTCAGCCGAGATGGCGGGCGAAGAATCGGGCGGCGTCCTCCCCCGCGAACTGCGGCACGCCCCTGTGACCACCCATGTTGGCGTACAAGGTCTTCTCCTTGGAACCGAAGGCGTCGAACAGGGCGAGAGCATCCTGTCGGTCGTTGCCTTCGTCGTCCCATTGGAGCAGAACATGCAGCGGAATGGTGACCTGGCGGGCCTGTTCGATGATGCTGCGAGGAACGTAACTGCCCGCGAACAGGCCGGCTGCCACGATGCGGGGCTCGGTGGCGGCCAGCCTGACACCGATCGCGATCACCCCGCCGGAGAACCCGACGGGCCCGCCGATCTCGGGCAGAGCAAGGAACTCGTCCAGAGCCATCTGCCATTCCGGAGCCGCCTGCTCGACCAGCGGAAGAACCAGTCGGTCGATGACGTCCTCGCTCGGTCGCTGGCCCGCGGTGATCGCCTCGCGCAATTCGGTTCGTGCCTGCTCGGCGGCAGCGGAAGCGGGGCGCTCGCCGCCCCCGGGCAGTTCGATGGTGGCTGCTGCAAAGCCCTGCGCCGCGGCCTGCCGTGCTCGGGCTGCCAGCCTCGGATACATCCCGCGCAACCCACCGGGATGGCCCATGAGGATCAAGGGAACAAGCGCGGATGCGGATGCGGGCGTCCACAGGAAACCCGGGATCCCGCCGAGGCTGAATTCACGCTCGACGATGCCATCATCGAGGCGCCGTTCAGGAGTGAAATGCATGGTCGTGCCTTTCGAGAGTGCTCTTGGCGCTCCCGGACGACCTATCGCCCGACCGTGACCTCGCAGAGGAGCACCCATGTCGATACGTTCACGGGTATCACCTCCTAGTCCTGTCGCACAGCCTTCGACAAGGCTAGCAAATCGGCGGCTTGGGGGCGGCGCACGCAAGTACTCGAAGCGTTCGAAATCCACACTCACGAGGTGCGGAGAGCACCGTCCACCCACCTCATGCGTGCTGGGTGCCTCTGTGGAGGAGGCGAGCGGGCCTCGCCTCCTCCACGGATCATCTACCTCAGATGTACGGCCGGGTAATAAGTTCGAGGTAGTGGCCGGATGGATCGAGCAGGTAGACGCCTCGGCCGCCGTGCTCGTTGTTGATCTCACCCGGCCGGGTCCGTTGCGGGTCGGCCCAGTGCTCTCGGCCCAGGCTGGTGATCCTTGCGTAGGCGCGGTCGAAGTGATCGTCGTCGAGCAAATAAGCGTAATGCTGCGGCGGGAACTCCACCGGGGGTGTTGCGAATTGCAGCATGACGCCCTCAGCGATACCGACGTTGACGAATGGTCCCCACGAGGCAAGCTCGTCGGCTTCCAGCAGGTCGCGATAGAACGCGGCCATCTCAGCAGGGTTGGTCGAGGCAATGATGGTGTGGTTGAAGCGCGCTGTCATGTCTCTCCTCTTGTGGTCTGCGTTGTGGTTTGAGGTCACACAGACGCAAGGAGGAGCGCGGATCAGACCACGACCAGGTCGCCGTTCCGGGAGCGGCCCGCGCGAGCCTGGCTGGTCATCATCGCCTCAACCTACCCCCCATCTTGCCGGCGCGGACAGTGGCTCGATCGATCTCCACCACCGGTCCGAACGCTGCGACTGCGCCTCAGTCCTCAGGGATATCGACCTCGTGGTGGTCGAAGTCGGTCACGCCGCGCTTCCAGTAGCCATCCACCGCGATCTGTCGCTTGGGTACACCGATCTCGTGGCGCAGGTAGCGGCGAATCGGCTTCATCACGCCGGCCTCGCCCGCTGCGAACACGAACAGGGCGTTGAGATCGGCGGGGAGCGGCACGTCCCGCACCGCCGCCTCCAGCGCGCTGAGGTATCCCTCGCCGACAAGTGCGGTGTCGCGGTGCACCCACCGCAGATCGAGACTCGCTGCGCCGGAAAGTATTTGCTCTTCTTCGGCGTTCGCGACCTCGATCACGCCGGTGACATGGGAGCCTGCGGGAGCCTCTTCGATGATTCTGGCGATTGCCGGGAGCGCGGTTTCGTCGCCGGCCGCGAGATAGTACGGGTAGCTCTCGGGGAGAAGCTGGTTCGCGCTGGGGCCGTTGACCACGAGCTGGTCGCCGATTCGCGCGCTGCGCGCCCAGACCCCCGCGACGCCATGCTCATGAAGGACGAAATCGAGCACCAGGCTGCCGGTGGTCGGCTCCCAGGCGCGCACTGTGTAGTCGCGGTGGATCGGCTGACCGTCGCCGTCGAGTTCCCAGCCATCACCGGTGTCCCGGTACGCGACCAGCTGCCCGGTGGCGGGATCCGGGAAGAACACCTTGACGTGATCGCCGGGAGCAAAGCGCGCAAACGGAAACCCAGCGGCCAGGTCGTCTCCGGTCAGCTTGATCCGGCGGTACCGGGGAGTGACGTCCTCGACGTGAGCGACGCGCAGATCCCGGCGGATGATCCGTGGCCGGAAGCTGAGCTGCAATTCATCCGTGTGATTCGGGCCGATGAACGTCGGGCGTTCGCGGGTGGTCATTCCAGACTCTCCTTGGTTTGCGGGTGGTCGTTGCGGATTTGCGGGTGGTCGTTGCGATGGGAGGAAGGTTCGACGGGGTGTACTGCCGCCGCGCGGGGATCGAGGGGCACGACGGCGGGTGTGCCGGTCACGGGGTCGGGATAGACCAGGGCACGCAACCCGAACACTTCCTCGACCAGCCTCGAGGTGATGACCTCTGCCGGGGCACCGGCGGAGAAGATGTCTCCGTCCCGCATCACGATGAGGTGATCCGCGTAGCGGGCGGCCTGGTTCAGGTCGTGCAGCACGGCCACGATCGTCTTGCCTTCGTCGTGGAAGGTGCGGAACAGTTCCATCAGCTCGTACTGGTGAGCGATGTCCAGGAACGTGGTTGGCTCGTCCAAGAGCATGATCGGCGTGTCCTGGGCCAGCAGCATGGCTACCCACACCCGCTGTCGCTGCCCGCCCGACAGCTCATCCACCAACCGGCCCGACAGCTCCGTGAGGCGGGTTGCGGCCAGTGCGGCCGCGACGGCGTCCTCGTCAGATGCGCGCCACTGCTGAATGAGGTTCTGGTACGGGGCACGGCCGCGGCCGACAAGATCGGCGACGCGGATGCCGTCGGGCGCAAGGGAAGTCTGGGGAAGCAAGCCCAGGCGGCGAGCTACTTCCTTGGACCGGTACCTGTCGATGGCCTTCCCATCGAGCAACACCATCCCTTGGCGCGGAGTGAGCACTCGGGCGAGAGCACGGAGCAGGGTGGACTTGCCGCAGCCGTTGGGGCCGATGATTGCCGTGAACGAACCGTCCGGAATCCTGACGGACAGGTGCTCGGAGACGATGGCTGTGTCGTATCCGATCGTCAGGTCCTCGGCCATGACCCGCGCGCTCGGGGCAACGGCGTCGGCGGGTGCGGACGACGCGCCTACCGTTCCGCTCCTCCGTCCATTTGTGGGCGTCACGTTGGTCTTCCGAATTGTCGTCGGGACTCGCGGATCAACAGCCAGATCAGGTAGAGCCCGCCGACCGACACGGTGACCAGCCCGACCGGGATGGGACGGTAGAACTGTGCGATCACGAGGGTGAGCAGGTGCGCGCAGGCCAGCAGCGCCGCACCCATGCCTGCTGCGGCGAGCAGGCTCACGCCGGGCGAGCGGGTCACCCGTCGAGCCAGCTGGGGAGCGGCAAGGGCGATGAACCCGATCGGTCCCGCTGCGGCCGTGACGAGAGCGACGGTCGCAACTCCTGTGACCATGAGCGCAAGACGAGCCGGCGTCGGCCGGGTGCCGAGGGTGGCTGCGGCATCGTCCCCCAGTTCCAGACGTCTGAGAGCAGGGGCGAGCAGCACACTGACGACGACGATCGCTGCGGCGATCGTCAATGAAGGAACCATGCTCGGCCACGTGACGCGGCTCACCGAACCGGCGCCCCAGAATCCGACGGTCATCGCGTCGTCGATGTCAGCGCGGGAAATGAGGTAAGCGTTGATCGACCCGAGCATGGCGGCGACCCCGATGCCGACGACAATCAGCCGGAACCCTTGGATGCCGCGCCGGTAGGCGAGCAGGTAGACGACGAAGGCGGTTGCCAGCCCGCCGACCAGCGCGGCGGCCGCAAGCATCCAGTATCCGCTGGCTCCAACCAACAGGATGGTGACGACCACGCCCGTATAGGCGCCGGCGTCGAAGCCGATGACGTCCGGTGAGCCAAGAGGATTCCGGGTGAGTGACTGGAATATCGCACCGCCGATGCCCATCACCGCACCGAACACCAGCGCGGCGATGGCGACAGGCAAACGCCACTCCAGGACGATCACCCGGTGGAAGCTCCCACCCCGGCCGGCCAGCACCTCCACTACGTCGGCAAGGGTGATCCGATAATCGCCGAGGGTGAGCGCGACCATCCCGGCGAACACCGCAACGACGAAGAGGACGCCCGACACGGCGACCAGGCGCGCGGAGACGCGGAGCGAGAACCAGCGCAACCGGATCGGACGGGTCGCGTAGCCGAAGTCGACGCGCCGCGCACGAGGCACATCGACTGAAATCGGGGTCTTGTTCGTCACAGGGCGCTGACCTTCCGCCTCCGGACGAGGGCGATCAGCACAGGAGCGCCGATCACTGCCGTGACGATCCCCACCTCGACTTCGCCGGGGCGGCCAATCACCCGGCCGAGGACGTCGGCGGACAGCACGAGGACCGGGGCGACTAGCGCCGAGTACAACATGATCCACCGCTGGTCCGGGCCGCTGAACCAGCGGACGACATGCGGGACCATCAGACCCACGAACGCGATGCCGCCGGTGAGGGCCGTCGCGGGGCCGGCGAGCAGGGTGACCGCAACGACGCCGAGCACTCGGATTCGGATCACCTTGGTGCCGAGGGAAGCGGCCAGGTCGTCGCCGAGAGCGATCAGGTTCAGAGGTCCCGCGAGCAGTGCCGCGATCAGCATCCCGGCGACGAGGAACGGGACGACACTCACTGTCTCGTCCATCCCGGTATGGGCGATCGACCCCAGTCCCCAGTCCCGCATGGCCCGGAACGTCTCTTCGTCGAGCAGCGTCAGCAGGGTCGCGAGCCCGCCCAGGACCGCGCCGAGGGCGACACCGGCCAGCACTAGTGCGGCGGGTGACGCAGTCCCGCGCCCCGCGGAGCCGATCACGTAGACCACGACCGTCGCGGCCGCCGCTCCGATGAAGGCGAACCACACGTAGCCGGTGATCCCGGTCAGGCCGAACAGGCCGACGCCGATGGTCACAGCGAAGCCGGCGCCCGCGTTGACGCCCAGGATTCCGGTATCGGCGAGCGGATTGCGGGTCAGTGCCTGGATGAGCGCCCCAGCGACGCCGAAGGACGCACCCACGAGGATCCCTACGATCGTTCGCGGTACCCGAAGCGTCCACACGATGATGGAGGCATCAGAACCGTCAGGCCCCGACAGGGCCTGCAACACCTGCGCGATCGGGAGCGGGTTCGCGCCGATCATGATGCTGAGCAGGACCGCGAGCACGAGCGCCGCCAGGGCAACGAGCAGTCCGTGTGCGCGACGACGTGACTGCCGCGTTGAGGCCGTCGGCGCCAGCGCCGTCATCTACTCCCTAGGACATCTGCGATGAGCGGAACCAGGAGGTCGGCCAGCTCGAGATGCGCCAGGGGGCCGTAGTTGAAGGCTCGCCCGAAGTGCCCGGTGAACTCGGTCAGCTCGCCGTCGTGGGAGACGGTCCACGCCTTGCTGTCCACGTCGAGAACAATGACGCGCCCGCTCTGAACGCTTTCCAGGCCCTGTATGAGCGGGTTCGCGAAGAACTCGGCAAACCCTTCGGCATCCTGGTTGGAGATGATCAGCACGTCGCCGGTCAGGGTGCCCCACAGTTCGTCGCTGATGGCGTCGTCGAAGGCCGTGTTGCCGGCGTTCGGGTTGGGGGCGAGACCGAGACTGCTGAACAGGCCCTCCGCGTCGGACCCGGCGGTATTGAGCAAGCCTGCTCCGTACTCCGATCCGTAGAACGCCACGTAGTCCACGGTCTTGCCGGCAAACTCCGGATGCTCGGCGCGGATGCGCGCGAAGGACGCGTCGTAGTCGTCGATGACCTGCTGGGCCCGGCCGGACAGATCGAGCACGTCGCCGAGCAGGAGGAGGCGATCTCGCCACGTGCTGTCCTCACCCGTGGCCTCGGGAGCGCCGAGCACGGGAGCGATCGCGCTGATCTTCTGCACCTCGGCGGCATCGGTCGCCAACGTGTCGACGATGAGCTGGGGCGAGGTGGTGGCGATCGTCTCGGCCGGGTACGCCTCGTCGCTCACCGGCCAAAGGGTCTCGATCTCGACGGGGAATTGCTCAACCGCCCATGGGTAGAACTTGATCTGTTCGTCAGTGGCGACGGGGACCACACGGAGGGCGGCAAAGAGATCGCCGTCCCACGAGCTTGCCATCGCGATGCGATCGGGACGCTCAGGAATCACGATCTCGCCGACCGCCGAGGTCACCGTGAGGGGATAGGTGGTCTTTCCTTCCGCAGGAGGAAGAAGGTCGCTCGACGCCGCAGACGCGGAAGCGTCGCTCGACGCGCCAGCCGACTGGCCGGCGCCTGTGGCGCTCGGAGCCGAGCAACCGACAAGGGCCAGAAGCGCTGCCACGGCGACGGCGGGCGCTGCGTACCATCTCCGTCGGTGCATGACGATCGTCATGAAGGTCCTCTCTGTGTCGTGAGTGAGCGGACGGCCGCCGTCCGCGCCGCGCAGCGTGCGCAGGGCAGCCTCCGCCCATCCAAACGCTATGTGAGGTTAGCCTTACCTAGTACGCTGTTTGCGACCGATGCTTCACAGTTTCCGACAGGATGCGCAAAGGGGGCGGTCCCCTGGCCGTGCGGCGTTGAAGGGTGGTGAGATGCCTCGGCGCGAATATCACAGCGATGACTCAACGGTTCCGTGGCGCATCTGGATACCACCGGTCTCACTGACCGATATGCGGGAAGACAGCATGCATGTGCTGCTCTGGCAGGTTCGTGGGGTGATGGACGTCGTCATGACCGACGGATCCCGACAGGTGAACGCGGGCCATGCACTGTGGATACCGGTGGGCCTTCCGCATGATCTCACCGTGCACGCGAACTCCGTGATGACGCCGATCTTCTTCGACGTCGCGGACACCGCGACAACGCTGCGGGAGCCGACGATGGTCGCCGTGGATCGGGACCTGCGAACCCTGATGCTCGCCTACAGCTCGTCGTGGCAGACAGCGATCAAGCATTCGATCAGCCTCGGGCGACAGATTCTCGCGCTCATCGAGGAACGGCCGGCGCTCCCCTCCGCCTTGCCGATGCCCGAGAGCGAACCTGCACAGGAAATCGCCGAGACCCTACGCTTCAACCCGGGCGACACTCGAAGCGTCGAAGAACTCGCCAAGTCCGTACACACCTCGTCGCGCAGCATTGAGCGATCCTTCCGGGTCGAGACAGGAATGACCCTGCGGCAGTGGCGCATCCGCAATCGAATGGAGACAGCCGCGATCCTGCTGCGTTCGCATGCGACCGTCGACGCCGTATCCCTCCGCGTCGGCTACACCAATGTCAACGCCTTCAGGCGCGTGTTCCAAGGTCACTTCGGCATGTCTCCAACGGCGTATCTCCAGCGGTACGCCGCGCAGTGACGGTGCACTGAGCGGTGTGCCCGAGCCACCCATTCTCGGCGGGCGCCTTTCGATGTGGTCCAGCATCGCGGCGACCGCTGTGGCGCAGGCATTTCCGGTCGTCCACAGGTCCAAGTCCGAACTCGCCAACGTGAACGACGCCGTCGTCTGCGCTGGCCGGCGGCGAGACAACGGCGATCGCCACGGTGGGCTCCGCCTGTCAAGATTGGGGACCATGGGAGAAGCGGAGCAGGTCGTCAGGGAGTTCTTCGCACGCTATGCCGAGGGGCTGCTCAGGCGTGACGCCGAAGTGGTCGCGGACATGTATGCCGTGCCCGCCCTCATTGCCTTCCCCGGACGGACGATCGCGGTGAGCGAACGAACGCAGACCAGAGACTTCTTCGCCGCCGGCTGGGGCGCCTATGAAGGCGTCGACGAAGCCGACCCACGCGTGATCGTCGTCGCGCAGACCGGCCACAGTGTGTGGGCCGATGTCACGTGGTCCTACGGCGGGCAGCCGCGCGAGCGCTACATCTATCAGCTGCTCAACGGTCCCAGCGGCTGGCAGATCGCCGTGCTGACCCCATTGGACATGTGAGTCCCAAGGTCCGACCAGCCGAGAGGCCCGCCTTCGGCGACCGGCGGTGCGACGCGGGGGGTGTTCAGGCACCGGGGTAGCCGCCGAACGTGCTCAGAGACCCAGATAATCCATCCCCATCGCCCGGCGGACCCGCCGCAGGACACCGCCGGCGACCTCGGTCGCCCGCACGGTGCCGTCCAGCAGAACCCCGTCCAGATAGGACGGTTCGGCGAGCAACTCGAGCCGCCGTGCCCGCAGCGGCGCCAGCGAGTCGTTGATCGCGTCGATCGCCCGCCGCTTGAGCTCGCCCGCTCCCCCGTCACCGATCTCCTCGGCCACCGCTCGCGGGTCACGTCCGGTGAGGGCACCGATGATCGACAGCAGGTTGGCCACCTGCGGTCGGGTCCCCGGCTCGAACGCGATGCGGCGGGTCGAATCGGTCTGCGCGCCACGGATGATCGCCGCGGTCCGGTCGGCCGAATCGCTCAGGCCGATCGTGTTGCCGCGGGTCTTGGACATCTTCGCGCCGTCGGTACCGAGCAGGTTGGGCGTGCCTGTCAGCAGAGGCTCGGGCGCAGTGAAGACCGGTCCGTACCGCTCGTTGAACCGGCGGGCGATCAGTCGGGCCATCTCCAGGTGCGGCAGCTGATCCCGCCCGACCGGCACGAGGGTGCCTCCCACACCGAGGATGTCGGCCGCCTGGTGCACCGGATAGGTGAGCAGCAGGCCGCCCAGCGGCCGTCGGGAGGCCAGCGCCTCCGCCTTGACCGTCGGGTTGCGTCGCAGTTCGGCGTCGGTCACCAGCGAAAGGAACGGCAGCATCAGCTGATTCAGCGCGGGCACCGCCGAGTGCGGGAAGATCGTCGTCCGGTCTGGGTCGACGCCCGCGGCAAGATACTCGGCAACCAGGGTGCGGACGCGGTCCCGCAACGGCCCGATGTCCGACCGGTCGGTCACCACTTGATAGTCGGCGATGACGATGGTGACGGGCAGGCCCAGGTCCTGCAGCCGGACGCGGTTGAGCAGGGTGCCCAGGTAGTGGCCCAGGTGCAGCGGGCCTGTCGGGCGATCGCCGGAAAGCACGCGTGAGGCGGTCGGCTCGCGACGGATCAGGTCGTCCGGCGTCGTGGTATCGGACCGGTTGAGGATGGTGGTCATGCTGTGGCTCCTTCGGTGCGAGGGGCCACCGCGACGGTCGCCCGCGTTCACCGAAGGAGTGAAGGCGATGTGGGAAATCCACGACGGCCGCTCTGCGGCGGCCGGAGTCGGGGACATCACGGAACGCCGTCAGGCGTTCCGCCACCAGCTGTGGTGCGGCAGGTGCCGGGATGTCATGCGGTCACGGTAGCAAAGGCGGCCTGCGATGCGCACCAGGTCGAGTCGGACCCCCGCGGCCACGCCGTCATCGGCCGGTCCGGCCACCTGGCCGTGCTACGACCCACCTATCCCCCGCCGACCACCTCGGGGAGCCGGCCCGACTCCTCGTCGGTGAACAGCCGCGACCGAATCAGGAACCGTTGCCCGGTCGGTGATTCCACGCTGAAGCCGCTGCCACGGCCGGGTACCACGTCCACCGTCAGCTGGGTGTGGCTCCAGTACTCGAACTGGGCACGGGACATCCAGAACGGGATCGGTTGTGGCAACCCGGCATCCAACTCGGCGAGGCGCACATCGGCGGCTCCGACACGGAATTCCCCGAGCGGATAGCACATCGGGGCGGACCCATCGCAACATCCGCCGGACTGGTGGAACATCAACGGTCCATGCGTCTCGGTGAGCTCGGACAGCAGCGCCACCGCCTTGGCCGTGAGCGTCACGCGGGCGACCGGGGCCGGCGATGTGACACCGGCCCCGGTCCGACCCGAGTCCCCCGACAGGTCCTGTGGCATCAGAAGAATCCGACGGCGCTCGGCGCGTAGGAGACGAGCAGGTTCTTCGTCTGCTGGTAGTGGTCGAGCATCATGTGGTGGTTCTCCCGGCCGATGCCGGACTGTTTGTAGCCACCGAACGCGGCATGCGCCGGATACTGGTGGTAGCAGTTGGTCCACACCCGGCCGGCCTCGATGCCACGGCCGGCGGCGTATGCCAACGCGCCGTTGCGGGTCCAGACGCCGGCGCCGAGCCCGTACAGCGTGTCGTTGGCGATCTTCAAGGCGTCGGCGTCATCGGTGAACGAGGTGACCGCGACGACCGGCCCGAAGATCTCCTCCTGGAAGATCCGCATGGAGTTGTTGCCCTCGAAGATGGTCGGCGTGACGTAGAAGCCTCCGGCCAGGTCACCGGCCAACTCGTTGCGGTACCCGCCGGTGAGCACCTTTGCGCCCTCGGCCTTGCCGATCTCGATGTAGGAGAGGATCTTCTCGAGCTGGTCGTTGGACGCCTGGGCGCCGATCATGGTCGCGGTGTCCAGCGGATTGCCCTGGACGACCTTCTCGGTGCGGACGACGGCGTCGCCCAGGAACTCCGGGTAGATCGACTCCTGGACGAGCGCGCGGGATGGGCAGGTGCAGACCTCGCCCTGGTTCAACGCGAACATCGTGAAACCTTCGAGGGCCTTGTCATAGAAGGAGTCCCGCTGCGCGGCAACGTCTTCGAAGAAGATGTTCGGCGACTTGCCGCCGAGTTCCAGGGTGACCGGGATCAGGTTCTCCGACGCGTACTGCATGATGAGCCGACCGGTCGTGGTCTCCCCGGTGAAGGCGATCTTGCGGATCCGCTTGGACGACGCCAGTGGCTTGCCGGCCTCCACGCCGAAGCCGTTCACGATGTTGACCACACCCGGGGGCAGCAGGTCACCGATGAGCTCGAACAGCACCAGGATCGAAGTGGGGGTCTGCTCGGCCGGCTTGAGCACGACCGCGTTTCCGGCGGCCAATGCAGGGGCGAGCTTCCAGGTGGCCATGAGGATCGGGAAGTTCCAGGGAATGATCTGGCCGACGACGCCCAGCGGCTCCTGGAAGTGGTATGCGACTGTGTCGGCGTCGATCTGCGAGAGCGACCCCTCCTGGGCGCGAATGGCACCCGCGAAGTAGCGGAAATGATCGATGGCCAGCGGGATGTCGGCGGCCAGGGTCTCGCGGACAGGCTTGCCGTTGTCCCAGGTCTCGGCCACCGCAATGGCTTCCAGGTTCGCCTCGATCCGGTCGGCGATCTTGTTCAGGATGACGGCGCGTTCTGCCGGAGAGGTCTTTCCCCAGCCGGGCGCAGCATTGTGGGCGGCGTCCAGGGCGAGTTCGACGTCCTCCGCGGTCGACCGGGCCACCTCGGTGAACACCTGACCGGTGACCGGAGTCACGTTCTCGAAGTACTGACCCCGCGCTGGCGCGACCCACTCGCCACCGATGTAGTTGTCGTAGCGGGGCTGGTAAACGACCTTGCTGCCCGGCTGTCCCGGCGCTGCATAAACCGTCACATCGACCTCCTCGTCGGTTCGGCACGCCCACCCGGGCCGTGCTATTGGCCGAACGTAGGGAGGGCAGAGTTGCGCCAACGTTGCGATCCGGCCGGGACTTTCGCGTCGTGGCAATCCCTGCCTGACCGCAGCGGACGTCCGCCCCCGGTCAGCGGGCGCGGATGGGTACGCTCCCGAACTCCCGCTCGATCCGGAGCAGATGCTCGACCAGTACCGGCCTGCTGGCCGAGGACGCGAGGGCGACGGCATGCCGCCAGACCAGAACGTCCTCCCGGCTGCACGGTCGATTCGCGAACCGCAGCACCGCCTTTCGGTCCGTCGAACCGAGCACGGCGGACCGCACCTCCCGATGCAGGTCGTCGCGTTCGGCCTGCACCTCGGGAGACTCGGAGGACGGCAGGACCGGTCCCGGATAGCTGTCGACGGCGCCTGCCACATCGCCCCTGGCCAACGCCTCGCGGACGGTGTCCAGGTCCGTCATCAGCGACGAGGTCAGGCGGTAGGGCCGCCCGGACAGACCCAGTTGGGGCACCATGGACCGCAGCCGGCTCAGTTCGGCGCGGACGGTGACCGCCGGGACGTCCCGCTCGTGCAACGCGATCGCCAACTGGTCGGCCGAGTATCCCGCACCGTGCCGGGCCAGCAGGAACAGCAGTTCGGAATGACGGACGGACAGCTCCGTGCCGTTCACCACGTCCCCTTCAGCTCCGAGCAGCGCCCGGTCGCGTCCCAGCACGGACAGGCGGTTGGCGCCGTTGAGCGCGGGGAGCGGGCTGCTGGTCCTGGGCAACGTGCGACGAGCGGGCGCGCCGGAGCGCCGCATCAACGTGAGCATGCGCAACTCCGTCTCGGCGGCCGCAGCAGCCGCCCGGACCAGGCCGAGCACCGCCGGGGCCGCGATGTCGTCGAGACCGGTGATGTCCAGCGCACCCAGCACCGCGCCGGTAACCGGATCATGGATCGGAGCGGCGGTGCACGACCAGCCGGCCACGTTGCTGGCGAAGTGCTCTCGGGCGAATACCTGCAGCGCATGGTCCAGACGCATCGCCGCTGCGGGCGCGTTCGTGCCGGCAGTCCTTTCGTCCCAACAGGATCCGGCGACCCAGTTCATCGACTCGGCGCGGCGACGCAGGTGATCGTCACCCTCCACCCACAGCAGACGCGCATCGGCGTCGGCGACCACCACAATCGCCCCGGCCTCCTCGGCCTCGTCGATCAACAGGTGCCTGATCAGCGGCATCACCGCGGCCAGCGGGTGCGCGGACCGGTAGACCTCCAACTCGGCATCGAGCAGGTCGACCTGGGGCAGCACGCCGTCCGGGCTCACCCCGCTGGCCCTGGACAACCGCCACGAATCGGCCACGATCGGCCGGACCGAGGCCACGTCGCCGGTGGTGAGGAACGCGTCGTAGGCGCGCTCGAGGCGCCCTCGCTCGCTGATGGCGTTGGAGCCCCTGGGCAACGCGAGGAACGGGCCTGGGGCCGATCGGCCGGGGCCCGGCTCGGCGCTCGCGGGTCGTTTGCTCGCAGATGCCATACGTTCCTCCGGGGGCGGGCGGCATCGTCGCAGCACCCGCAACTGATCCGCCAAGGGTACCGGGCGTTGGCAAGGGGCCCCTGGCTGCGCGGATGTCGCCGACCCGGGTGATCGACGCCGGTCGTTTCCCTCGGCCTCGAACCCGCTGGTTCGGAGACAGCAGATCCTCGATCGGACCCGGTGCCCGGTGTTCATCGGACCCGGCTCTCCCGGGCCTACCGGCTCACAGGGTGGCCCCGGACCGTCCTGGCCACCGGGCGCAGGACGCTGACCAGGCGTTTCGCGTTGTGCGCCGTCGAGCATGTACAGTGATCGCCGGTCCCGGGCACTGCCCGGGGTCACGCGCCATTAGCTCAATTGGCAGAGCAGCTGACTCTTAATCAGCGGGTTCGGGGTTCGAGTCCCTGATGGCGCACTTTCCGCAGGTCAGAGGCTATTCAGCTGAGCTCGGCATCTCCGTCAGAGGGTCGACTGCACGCTTACTGCACGGTTTCACTGGAGCCGCCTCGCTAACCACTGCACGTTTTCGCTCTACCCTCGGAGCATGGCCCGTGCACGGATCCCTCCAGGCACCGTCGGTCCGGTGACGGTCGTGCCAGTGGGCTACGACGCCGCCGACGACACGAAGCACGAGATGCCGATCCCTCGCCTAACCGGACCGACCGGCGAGCGCATGCCGTTCCCGAAGGCGCTGAAGGTCGGCAGCTCGATCAAGGTCGATACGGCAGACGGTACCCGCGAGTTCGTCGTCGGCCGGTGGCGTGGTCTGGCACGAGCCATCGATACGGATGGCAGCGAGTACATCGTGCGGAGGTGGCGGGAGACCAAGGCTGCAGCGGAGCACGCCACGCGAGCCGCAGGCGAAGCGAGGCTCAACGAGCTTCAGCGGCTGCGCGCTGCTGCCCAGGATGCCGCCAAGCCAGATACGGAAGGTGACCGAAGCACGACGGTTGCCGATCTCGTCCGACGCGCGCTGGATTCGCCGGACATGCAGCGAAGGGCTCCAGGAACCCGAGCAGCGTACGGATACGCGGCGAACCACATTATCGAGGCGCCGATCGGTGCGATGCTTCCGAGAGATGTCGACGTCGCGACGGTCCGTCAATTCCTTGCCGACTGCGCGGGGAGTTACGGCACGGGTGGCACCAAACACGCTCGAGCCGTTCTCACCCACGCGCTCGACGTCGCCGTCGAAACAGCCAGCCTGCGGACGCCTCTCAACGCGGCGAGCGCAGCCCGTAACGCGATTCCGAAGCACAGGGTCCGCGAGAGCGGGCTCGATCACAAGAAGGCGCCCACCGACGATCAGGTGGCGGCCCTCCTCTCCGGCCTTACGCGCGATCCTGAAGCCCGGGCCTGGTACCCCGGGACCGCACGCCGCCGCGGCGCGTTTAAGGGCACGCGCCTCCCGGCGGGGTCCGGGAACCCGAAGGACGTTGCGGACCTTGCGACCGTCCTCTTCGCCACTGGCGGCCGGCTCGGCGAGATCGCAGCCCTTCGGTGGTCCGACTTCGATCCCGATGCCGGCACCGTAATGATCTCGGGAACGCTGACGGCAATCGCGGGCCGAGGTACCGTCCGCGAGGATCGGACGAAGACCGTCGGTTCCACGCGTCTTGTGCCGCTGGCTCCCTGGGCGCGCAACACTCTACTTCGACGAGCCCGGCGCTTCGGTTTTGATCTTGATCATCCGCCCGCAGCGCCGATATTCGGTTCCCCACAGTTCCCGAAGCGCTGGCGCGACTATCGGAACCTCACGCGATCAGTCGCGACATTGTTCGCGCGGCACGGGATCGACTTTGGGCGGGGTCACGTCGGCCGGAAGTGGAGGGTGACCAGTCTCGTCGAGCGAGGCGTACCCATACACAAGGTCAGCGACCTCGTCGGCCACGCCAGCATCGCCACCACACAGGCCTACCTCGGTCGCGGCCGTCAAACCGACGCTGACGTAAAGGCTGCGCTGTAGCCGTTTCACTGGTTGCGGCTCGACAAGACACTGCGGTCTCCGCGATTCGCGGACGACACCGGCAAAAATGCTCCTTTCCGCAATCAGAGCGCTCGCGGCTTGGGCATAGCAGTTCGGTCTGTGCAGATGCGCCGTGACGAGCCTGGACGTTGGCTGTGATGAAACCGCCTTCAGGCGTTTCAGCGCGGATCCGGTCGTGCGGTTCGCCACGCACGCCCGGAAGCTGGATGTGATGCGTTCGCACCTATGGAGGCACCGCCGTCCTTGCCGGTCTATTTCCAGCGAACTGGCCGAGGAAGTACTCGTAGACGCGACAGGTACGTCATCGGAGCCATGATCATCGGTCTCTGTGAAAACGATCGAGCCGATCAGGTCGACGAGTTGTCCGAGCCGTCCCTTGACACGAGACCTTCGCGGCAATAGTTGCGGGGCAACACGCTGCGGATGACCAGGTTCTCCTTTACGATCAGGTCCGTCGCGGCGCCGTACAACTGAAGGCGGCGAGCTGCGTTGGGGGCGCATTCGTCCGAGTTCGAGTCCCTGGGAGCTTCGATCGCACAGCGACGGTCTTCGAAGCGGTCGGAGATCTCCTGGAGGGACACGAGGCCGAGGACGAAATGCTTGTACTTCGCGGCGAACGCCTTGCGACGGCCAGCCATCAAACGCCTTCCTCTGCCTCGATGATCTCCGAAGCTCGCAGAATCGGGTCAGCGGCCGCCCTTATAGTCGAGCGAGGACGTCTTGGGGCGCACGACTGGCTGAGGAGCAATCACTGGTGACAACGACAGCATCGTTCGACTTCCATCCGCAGCGTCGGGTGCGGCTCGACATTGACGACTTGTGGCTCCGGCCTGGGCTCGGCGGTCACGAAATGCGGTTCCAAATCAAGCTCCAGGCACCATGGCTGCCCGACGACGATTCCCACGAGGTCCTACACCTCCAAGTGCACATCGAGGCGGGCAACGGCTCCACGCCCCGCCCGTTGGGCGAGGCGTTGCTCACGTGCCACGTCCGGCGTTTCCCGACGCCGGAGCACCTGCGGCTCGTCATCTCGGACGACCAGCTACTCGGGCTGGAGAGCATCCGAGGCCAGGGCGCGATTCACTTCCAACTGGACGCGACGACGACGTTATTCGAACGAGATCACCAGCGGCCGTTGCTCACGGCGACCCAGATTGGCCACACCATGATGCCGGGTCGGTGGCTGGAACTCCTCGATCAGGTCGGCGCCGGCGTGGCTATCACTGTCCGAGTGCCGAGCCCGCTCACCGACGGCACGGTCGTCGCGCCGGGTTCGCCATCGGCCAGCCTAGCAGCTCGCAGACTACGAGAAGCGCGACGAGCGCTATTGGAGAGCGACTACGAGGGCTGCGTGCAAACGTGCCGGTCCGCGCTGGACAACCTAAAGGAGCTGGCTCCGCCGAGTTCCATAAACGAACTGAAGGCTGCCGCACCACAATC
Organism: uncultured Actinomycetes bacterium; assembly: GCA_964476495.1. GTDB lineage: Bacteria > Actinomycetota > Actinomycetes > Mycobacteriales > Nakamurellaceae > Nakamurella. Next base: position 36,690 of record CAYZBB010000042.1, read on the forward strand.
GCGAAACCAGGCGCAACGATGGTCGGCACTCTTCCACGACCTGTACAGTCTCGGCAGCGGCGCTAACCACGACGACGATGTCACGCGAAACTTCGCGTGGACACGGGTCGACGCCCAGGCAGCGCTGGCAATGACGGCCGCGCTCCTCGCTCGCGCACTAGACCAACCCTTCTGCGTCCGCTGAGCGGCAGGGTTCGGTACGTTGTTGGCCTGAGCAGCTGACCACCCGGACCAGAGGACCATGACCGAGCGCACCAGTCGACTCGCGGTGAAGGCTGTCGAGGAAGTGGCCCTACTTGGAGAGTGGTTCTTCCGCGAGCAGCCGATCAGCGACCAAGGGATCGACGCACACATTGAGAAGTTCGAGTTGGTCAAGGGGAAGAAGGGCGATGACGAAGTTGGTACCGGGCGCCTGATCGCTCTGCAGATCAAGGGAGGTTCGTCATACTTTAGCCGGGCCTCGCCCAACGGCTGGTGGTTCCCGTTCAAAACACGCAAGGCCAAACTCTGGCTCGGCCACGCGCTCCCAGTACTCGTTGTGCTCGTTGATCTGGACTCCCGGGAGATGTACTGGCAGCGTATCTCGGCTGCGACCGTCATCAAGACAGGCACGGACTACAAGGTCGAAGTGCCGCGCAGTCAAAGCGTTGCGTCGGCCGGACCCGAGTGGCTTGAAATCGCTAGCGGGCTCGAGCAGCACGCGATCTCGCGTTTCGAGTACTCGCTGCTCAGCGTTCCGCCGCCCGTCCGCACCCTTCTCGAGGGTCGAGGTGAGGCCGAACGCCCTGACGCCGCACTGCTGGCGGTGCACCTATCAGAAGGTCGAACAAATCCACGGGGCACCGTCCGTTCCCTCTTGGCTACCGCGCCGGTCTGGATCACCCGAAATGCCGATTGGTCCTGGCGCGCGACCGCCGCCTACGCATCGGACCATCAGGTTGTAGAGGATGCGGCGGAGGCGTTCACCCGTGCGGCCGCAGCGACGGCCGACGAAGAACGCAAGTCCCGCGCCTTGGTCTCGGCCGCGTTGTTGCAACGCCAGGGCGATCTGCAGGCCGCGTCGGCAACCCTGGCCGCGGCCGAATCGCTCACGAGCGGAGACAGCGTGCACGTGGCGGTCGCAAGAACGATCTTCTCGCGGGACGTGTCGGACGCAGCACCTTGGGAGCTTGACCCCCTTCTCGCACAAGACATTCCCGAGGTCACCGCATCCATTGCTGCGCAACGACTCCTAGCAATGCAGGCCAGGCGCACCGACGACCTCGACGCCGCAGTCGACCACGGACGCCAGGCACTCCGGCTCGATCCGACGAACGACGAGTCGATGAAGCAGCTCGCCGAGAACCTTCTAACACGGTGGAGCCTGTCCGGGTCATTGGCATCGGATCTGAACGAGGCGACGAGCCTTCTGCGCGCCGTTATCGACCAGCGGCGCAACTGGTCAGGGCCCACCGCAGAACCGATCGAGCAGCTTGCGCGAGCGTACTGGATCAGTGGCCAGTTTGAAGCTCTCTTGAAGCTCACCCTGCCGCCCCCACACGGCTCCGCCGAGCCGATGGACCTGAACCGCGCGACAGTCCGGATGGCGGCCAATGCAGCACGATCCCTCGGTCGAAACGACGCCGTCGCCGCAGCCTGCGACCGTCTCGGTCAGGAGCCGGCCGACCTACTGGTCCGCGCCGGCGTCGGAGCCCTCGAACTCGACGAGGCTGTAATAGCGGCGCTTCGCCTGCAAGCGTTCGAGACATCTCTCGACCAGGGCGAACACGACGAAGTCGCACGACTCGCAATCGCACTCGCGTCCGAGGGTGTCGATGTCCAGGACCGGCTGAAAGACCTAGTCAACCGCTCAATCATCCCGGACCGAGTCTTCGCACTAGTAACCGCCCTCCTTACCGCCCACGACAATCTCGACACTGCCCTCCCGCGCTTACGCGAGCTTGCCAAGACCGACCCTGGAGCCGCAGAGCACCTAATCGGCCTGCTCCGCGACGCCGATCGCGCCCGAGAGGCAGCGGAGGTCGCGGCCTCGCTGTACGAGATCACCGGTTCTGAGGCCTACCTCATTCACCAGGCTGACTGCCTGATCGACGCCGGAGGAGGGCCAGAGGCAGTCAAGGCAGCGGAGGCTGCGATCGCGCACACCACCATCCGGCCCATCGAACGCGGTCGATTGCTTACGTTCCTGGGAAGCACAGCCGCCGAGGAAAGGGATTGGGCCGCCGCCGAGCGATACCTCGCGCAGGCCCTGGAACTGTTCGATAAACCAACCGACTCGGCGGTTTGGCGCCTGGTGATTGCATTGACCAAACAGGGACGGATCAAGAGGGCGGCGAAAGTCGTAGCTGAGTACCGACCTGCGGTCCGATGCCGAGATGAGGCCGAGGTTTGGCTACGCGCTCACGCGACTTTGAGATGGAACGAGCGCATCGCGATGGAGGCGTACTCACTCGCCGAGAGATTCGACGCCGATCCTCAACTGTCCACTGCCCTGCTGGGACACATCGTGTTCAGCACCCACGGCGTTGGCGACGACGCCGAATTGACCGGGAGTGAGCAGCGCAGTATCGACGAGCTCGATGAACTGGATGACGCCGAACTGGAGGAGCGGCGTGCCCTCGCGCAGGGTCCTGTCCCCGGCGACCTGCATCGCCGCGCATTCGAGCTCATGGAGAAGCTCGTCGATAAGCACGGCGACAGCACCGGCATCAAGATTCTCAGGACGGCGGACACTGAGGACCTCGTCGAACAGATCGTCGATACGCTTAGGAGAGCCTCCCAGGCTAACGCAGCGCTCGGAGAGTTGGTCGAACTAGTGCGCGCGTCACGGGTTCCGTTGGGCTTCCTCGCCGGCGTCATGAATCGCGGATACGCGACCCTCATCATCCAGCGCGCATTGGGTGTCCTGGTGGCCGCATCGCCTGATGATGC
>CAYZBB010000043.1:0-1583 GCA_964476495.1 uncultured Actinomycetes bacterium
GCTTCGAGCATCGCGTCGTCGCGCTGCACGAACACGTTGCCAGACTCGTAGTCACCCGCCTCGGTCTGGATATCGAGCATCCGCTTACCCTGTGGGTCCGCGGTGAGATAGTGCCCTCGCGCACCCGCCAGCTTCATCGCTTCGCCCCAGTGGGCTTCTGCGGGCGTGCCTGGCTTGGCGAGCATCAGCCGCCGCACTTCGTCGAGCACGCTGTTCGACCATCGGTCGAACAGGTCCTTGTCGATTGGCGCCTTCTTCGGCAGCCTGAGCGCTTCGCGCAAGCCGTCTGCAAACACGATCCCACGGTCGAGTTTCGGCAACTCCTCGGCGCCCGAGTCCCACCGGGAGAGCAGTTGACCGAGGCCTTCGCGAGACAGTTCGGTTTTGTACGCCTTCAGCAGTGCCTCGCGAGTGGGGTATCTCTGCCGCAGTTCCTGCGGGGTCCACTCGGTCAGCGCTTGGTGCCCAAACTCGCTGGTCGTGAACTGCTTGCCCTGCCGCGTCCACAATTTGAATCGGTCGCGAAGGTCAGCAGCGTCGATCAAGTCCTCGTGCGCAGCGTCGAGCACGCCCCCGGTGAGCTGCGCATGCCGCTCGATTTCGTCCCACGCATCCGACTGCATGCGTGCCTTCTCGGCGGCCAGTGCCTTGTCAACTCTCGTCACCTCTTGCAACGCAGTCAGGAAAACGCCCTCGCGGTCCGCGACCCCGAGGTTGATAGGGACACCGGCGGCCGGCTGCGGCGCAAGGAGCAACTGCTCCAGGGTCTTCACCTGCTCCGGCAACGACACGCCAGGCTGCGCCACCCCGCGGGCGAACTTCACGCCCATTTCCTTTGTGGCAGCCACCGCGAGCCCCTTGCCAAGGTCGCCCTGCTTGGTGGCACTGATCTCGTCCTTGTGGGCATCGAGGTACTGCAACGCCTGCGTGGCCCGCCCTTCGTTTGCAAGCCGGTCGATGATCGCCCCGTGGACGTTGTCCCGCGCCGCCGTCAGCAACTGCTGCGTCTTCTCGCGCGAGAGACCCCGGCGCTGAGCAACGCTTTGCAGCTCCCCGAGTACTCCCTGGATACTTGGCTTCGGGTCCTGCCCCGAAAAGTAGTTGTTGACGGCATCGACTTGCAACGCCTCGGCGCGAGCCTCCGAGCGCCCAATGGCGTACGCATCGAGCTGTTCGGCATAGTGCCCGTCGATCGAAGCTCGCGCCTGTTGATAGCGCGAGCTGTCTGATCCCGAGATCAATTCCCGCTGGCGCGGCGTCAGCGACCCGAGCACCTTCTGCCGGTGCGCGTCCAAGTCCTTGAGGGTTTGGGCGTACGAGTCCACCGCAGCCTCACCGAGCCGGTTCCGGTAGCCGGTCGGCGACAGCAGCAACTTACGGAAACCGTCGGCCAGCTTCGCATCGGCATCCTTCGCGCGAGCAACGTCGAGCCGCTCAGCCAAAATCTCGGCCGTGCGCATCTCGCTACGGCCAACATCTTCGACCGCGGCGCCAACCTGCTTGAGTTGGGTTGCCGCCGGGTTCTCCTGCGGCACGGTACGCGGCGCCACGTAGCCGGGGGCTCGTTCCGGCTGCAACCCAAC